>JAYGGC010000008.1:0-5573 GCA_046581525.1 Roseibacillus sp.
CGGCTCGCCCGACGCTCAGGAAATCGCCGACGGGGGCGACCCGAACGATCCCAACGATGCCGGCTTCTTTGAGACCTTTTCCTTCGACACTGACGACGGAGGATTCACCCAGGAAGCAACGGGCAACTCCCCCATCCCTTCCCTCCATGATGCGGTCAGGGGCACTTGGGTCATGGAGGGGGACGCCTCCGGCCCCGCCACCAACACGATCACCAGTCCGGCCGTCACCATGCCGACCACCGGAGGACTTCTCATTCTCTTAAACCACCGCTACAGCATCGAGACGGAGTGGGATGGCACCGCCCTTCAATTCTCCCGCAATGGCGGCCCCTTCGTGACGATCCCCATCGGGGCCTTCACCCAGAACGGATACACCTTTACCGGGCTCATCGGGAACCACGTTCTCAGCGGCGAGGATGGCTTCAATGGCGTTTCGCCTGGATATGCCGCCGGAGCCTTCATCACCAGTGTGGCCGACTTCGGGGGTGCTGCAGCGGGAGATACCTTCCAAGTGCGCTTCCTCGGTGCCTGGGACGAAGGAGCCCGCGGACCAGGAATTCCTAACTGGGAAATCAATAGCGTATCGTTCAAAGTAAAAAGCGACACGGACGGTGATGGAATGCCGGACTCCTATGAGGACGCCACCCCCGGCCTCGACAAAAACGTCGATGATGCCGCCGGCGATTTGGATGGCGAAGGGTTGAGCAACCTCGACGAATTCCTCAATGGCTCCGATCCCAACCTCGCCGATACCGATAGCGACGGCTCGGATGACAGCGCCGAAGCCGCCAATGGAACCGACCCCACCAATCCCGACACCGATGGTGACGGCCTCACCGACGGGGTGGAAACCAACACCGGAATCTTCAATGGAGCCTCTGATACCGGGAGCGACCCGAACAACGAAGATACCGATGGCGACGGCTTCAAGGATTTCATCGAAGTGACCAACGGAGGCGACCCCAACGACGCCAATAGCAGACCCGCCGTCCCGCAAATCACCAGCCTCGGAACCGGCACAGGGGCCCTGCGCGGTGGAGACCTGACCGACCCGGAAGATGACGGAGTGGAGGGCGTCGTCCCCGTGGATGGCGATTGGAGCACCCTCAACTGGAACTGGGTCTCGATCCAGGCCAGCGAGGAAAACTACTTTGGCAATTTCGGAGGCAGCGAAGGAGCCTACGACCTCTTCGACAACCAGGTGGGCGCCGGCCAGACCAAGTGGTGTTGCTCCGGTCCGCCCCAGTGGCTCACCGTCGAGTTCGAGAAACCCGTTTCTCTCGATTCCTTCACCGTCACATCCGGCAATGACGTCCCGGGTCGGGACCCCCTCACCTGGGGCATCTACGGATCGAATGACAACGTGACCTTTGAACCCATCTTCGAACAGGACGACCCCGTCTCGCTGTGGACTCTACGTCTCGAGGTCATTGAATTCGTACTTCCCCGGCTCTCCAAGCCTTACACGTTCATCAAATACGAGGTCACGCAGACCCAGACCAATCACCAGATCAACGAGATCGAGTATTTTGGACAGGTGAATCCTCCCTCCTTGTTCCTCGATGTCGCGTCCAGTGGTGACGACCTCGTCCTCACGTGGGAAAGCGGCGGAGGAGAACTCTTCAATCTGCGCAGCGAGACCGACCTGTCCAATGGCGAGCCTCTCACCTGGCCGATCTTCGACGGCCATGAGGACATCGTCGCTACCCCACCGTTTAATACCCTCACCATTCCGCGGCCCGCAGATTCGGAGCGCTTCTTTGCCATCGAGGTCTTTCCCGCTCCTCCGGAGTCCATCTTCTCGGATGACTTTGAAAGCGGCCAGGGTGACTGGACCTTCGGGTCGGACGGAGCAGCGGGCACGGCCTGGGAACTGGGTGTCCCCACCAATGGCCCGGGTAGCGCCAACAGCCTGGTCAATTGTTTCGGAACCAACCTCTCATCCGATTACGCAATCAACGCCGACGTCTGGTTGCGCTCACCAGTGATCGATTTGACCACCGCTGGTGGGGCGACCCTGAACTACTTCCAATACCGGGATATCGAGGAGGGGTTCGACTTCGCAATCATCTCGGTCCTCGATGCTGCGGACGACTCCCTCATCGCGGAGATTCCTGGCATCGACTCAGCGGCCTTCGCCTGGGAACTGGTCAGCAAGTCTCTTCCCGCCGAAGCGCTCGGTAAGATGATCAAAATCGAGTTTCGTTTGACCTCTGATGAGATCGAGACCTTCCCGGGATGGTTCATCGATGACTTCGAGGTCACCGTGCCCTAATTGAGATTCTGTCCCCGCTCAACGCTTCCAGCCCCGCAAGGGGCTGGGGAGCCGAATGGCGCGAGCAATGGCGAAGCTCCTAGGTCCCCTTGTCCCCGGCCTGCCGGTGGCGAATGGCTGTGACCTTTCTGATCAGTTTGGTTCTTAGAGCTTAGAACTCCAGCGTCCAAAACTATGAAGACCCATCTATTTCTGAAGAGTTATCAATCCAGAATCAGCTTGCCTTGACTGGTCGATTTTTCAAAAAACTATGAGAGAGGCTGATCGTTTGCTCTCTTGCGCCATCGGCCTCGCATAAATCCAAAGAAACCCATGAAGGCTCATACCGCATTCGCATTTACTCTTTGTGCCCTCCTCTTGGTCCCCCTCACCGCGGTGGGCCAAATTCACCAAGACGGTGATGTCCTCTACAAGCGCACCGACGGACTCAACGTCGGAGGCGACGATTTCACCGGCGCGCTCCCGGAGAACACCGACAATGCGCTGCCGTTCGGGGTCCTCGACGACCCCGGTTCCTCGATCATCACCCAAATCAATGTCGATTCCGAAGGGGGCGCCCCAACCCACGGAATCAACCTCCTTGGTGACAACTTCGATCTCGCCTTCACCTTCCAGATGTACGACAGCGATGGCCAGTTCTCCTTTACCGAGAACTTCGACGACCGGGTGGAGATCACCATCACACCGATCGTCAGCGCCACCGACCTCACCACCACGGGTGCCTCCGTGGTCCACTCCGACGTTGCCTGGGACGTCCGCACCTACGCCGACTACAATTTCGCCAGCGGCGGCTGGTTCGACGCTCAAGTCCTCATGTCCGAAGACGGCGGCGGCGCGCAGTCGGCCGGGGGCATCGGCTTCGGTTATTCCAACGCCACCTCGAGCTTCAATGAGTTCGATTACTCCCTGATCGGCGGCGGGGCCGTGTTCGACACCGATGGCAACGGGGAGAGCTACGGCTCGCTCATCATCAGTTTTGATCCCAGCATAGATACTGACGGGGACGGCATCCCCGACGGGCTGGAAGAACAGTACTTCCCCGGCGACCTCACGAAACTCGGCACCGGAGACTTCGATGGAGACGGGGTGAATGATCCCCAGGAGATTGCCGACGGCACCGACCCGACCAAAGCCGATGAAGACGGAGACGGCCTGAATGACGGCGAAGAGAAGACCAACGGAACGGACCCACACAACGCCGACACCGATGGCGATGGCCTCAGTGATGGCGATGAAGTGAACATTCACGGCACCGACCCGCTCGACTCCGACACCGATGGCGACGGCTCGCCCGACGCCCAGGAAATCGCAGACGGGGGCGACCCGCTCGATCCAAATGATGCGGGCTTCTTCCAGACATTTTCCTTTGACGCCGACGATGGAGGATTCACCCAGGAAGCAACGGGCAACTCCCCCATCCCTTCCCTCCATGATGCGGTCAGGGGCACTTGGGTCATGGAGGGGGACGCCTCCGGCCCCGCCACCAACACGCTCACCAGTCCGGTCATCACCATGCCGACCACCGGAGGGATCCGAGTCCTCTTCAACCACCGATTCAGCATCGAGGCGGATTGGGATGGCACCGCTCTTCAGATTTCCCGGAATGGCGGCCCCTTCGTGACGGTCCCCATCGGGGCCTTCAGCCAGAACGGCTACACCTTTACCGGGCTCATCGGAAATCACGTCCTCAACGGAGGGGATGGCTTCAATGGCGTTTCGCCTGGCTATGCCGCCGGAACCTTCATCACCAGCGTGGCCAACTTCGGGGGTGCTGCAGCGGGAGATACCTTCCAAGTGCGCTTCCTTGGAGCTTGGGACGAAGCGGCCCGTGGGCCAGGAATCCCCAACTGGGAGATCGATAGCGTCTCGTTTAAAGTCAGGGCCGATACCGATGGCGATGGCATTCCCGACGACTACGAGGATGACACCCCCGGTCTCGACAAGAACGTCGATGATGCGGCCGGGGATTTGGATGGAGAGGGAGTGAGCAATCTTGATGAATTCCTCAATGGCACCGATCCAAACGTGGTCGATTCCGATGGCGACGGCTCCGATGACAGCGCCGAGAATACCAACGGGACCGACCCAACCAATCCGGATTCCGACGGCGACGGCCTCACCGACGGAGAGGAGGCCACCCTGGGCACCGATCCGCTCGTCGTAGATACCGATGGCGATGGGTTCTCCGACGGCTTTGAAGTGAGCGTGGGCACCGACCCCAACAGCGCCTCCAACAAGCCCGACCTGTGGGAGAACGACCTCGTCGCCTACTGGCAACAGGATGGCAACCATAACAACTGGGAGGAATTGGTTGATGACTACCACGGCACCGCCGACGGCAGCCCCATCCCGTTTGAGGCGGGCCTCTTCGGGGATGCGGCCCATCTCAATGGATCCCACAGCATCATCATCGGCGGCGACGAGAACGCCTTCGACTTTGCCGGACAGAGCATGACGGTCTCCGCCTGGTTCACCGCCGATGCGATCGACCTCGGCTGGCAGTGCCTGGTCGCCAAAGGCGAGGGCAACGGATGGCGCATGCACCGCCGCGGTGGTGACATCCCACCCGAGATGGCCTGGACCGGCGGCATCGGTGATACTCCGAAAAACAACGTGGCGATCACCATCGGGGCCAACCCGGAGTTCTGGCACCACGTGGTGGGCGTGACCGACTCCGCGACCATGGTGGAGATCCTCTACCTCGACGGCATCGAGATTGGCCGCTTGGGGGGTGCCACCCTTGAGAATCGGGGCAACCCGATGCGCATCGGTGAAAACCCGGATGCCTTGGGCCGGCGCTGGAAGGGCAAGATCGACGATGTCGCGATCTGGAACCGCCCCTTGGATCGGGGCGAGATCGCGGTGCTCTACAACTCCGGGCTCGACGGATTGAGCCTCAAGGACCTGATCATTCCCCCCGAAGATACCCTCGGTTTACAGGTCCGGAGAGACGAGGCAGGGATGCTCGAACTCTCCTGGAACAGCGTTGCGGGATTTCTCTACAACATTCGCAGCGAGACGGATCTGTCCGCCGGAGGCGAGGATGGACCCAAGACTTGGCCCATCTACAATGGCCATGAGGACCTTGAAGCCACTCCGGACCGCAACGTCCTCACCTTCCCCTACCCCGCGGATCCGGGACGCTTCTTCGTGGTCGAGGAATTTCCCAAACCTCCGGTGGTGGTCTTTGAGGATAACTTCGACGGTCGCAACGATCTGGCCCCCTGGACCAATTCCAGCCCTGACGGGAATCCCTGGGAACTCGGTGTTCCGACCGCAGTTCTCGGCCCTCCGAGCG
>JAYGGC010000020.1:0-16225 GCA_046581525.1 Roseibacillus sp.
GAATTTGCCGGATTCCGCGCAGCCCTCGATCGCGGGCCCGACCAGCTGGGCGTGATTGCCGAGGTAAAAAAGGCGTCGCCCTCCGCGGGAGTCATTGATCCCAACTTCGATGCCCTCAAGCAGGCCGGGATGTACATCGAAGGAGGAGCCTCATGCATGTCGATTCTCACCGACAAGAAATACTTCCAGGGCTCTCTCACCTACTTGACCTCGATCTCCAAGGAGTCGCCCATCCCCCTCCTCCGCAAGGATTTCACGGTCCACGAAGCCCAGATCTACGAAGCGGTGATTGCAGGCGCCGACGCCATCCTCCTCATCGTCGCCTGCCTGACCGACGAAGAGCTGCACAAGTTCTACCACATCGCACGCGATTTCCAGCTCGATGCCCTCGTCGAGGTGCACGATCTCCCCGAGATGGAGCGCGCCATCGACCTGGGCGCCGATCTCATTGGGATCAACAACCGCAATCTGAAGACCTTCAAGACCGACCTCGCCACCACCGAGCAATTGGCGGAGGAAGCCCCCGACAACGTAACTCTCGTTTCCGAATCGGGTATCAGGACTACCGCCGATGCCCAACGCGTCCTCGACGCCGGCGCGAATGCCATCCTGGTCGGGGAGGCCCTCATGCGCGCCAATGTCCCCGGCGACGAAGTAGAGGCCTATCTCGCCCTCACCGCCACCGACACGCCGCCCGAGTGATCGCTCGTCGGGGAGACCGCATTTTCGGAGAAACTGAATCCTTAATGATTCCCAAGCCGCGGTCGAATGTGTCAAATCGCCCGTCCCCGACCGGGACCCGAGCCCCACCAACTGAGAATAATTCCCCGTGAAAGCACACGAGCTCTTCAAACTACTCGATCCCGCCATCGTCGCGGAACTCTTTACCACCTTCCGCGAGGAGGAACGTGAAATCTACAAGAGCACGGTGGCCAGCCTGGCGCAGGCTCGCAAGCTCCGTCCGGTCTACGTGCAGAAAAAGCCGGTGGTCGAACAGATCGCCTGGATGCACAAGACCCTCAACCTGCGCGGCAGCGACATGATCGGCGAACACCTCCTGCAGGTCTGGTTCATGAAGTTCCAGCAACCCCTGCTCATCAAGTTCTGCGATGGTATGGAGATCGATCACAACGGCGAAGGCTCCGTCGAGGGCGAGCTGCCCAGTGAACTCGACGAAGCCAAACTCTGTTCCACCATCGAGACTCTCTTCGGCGACTTCAATCCGAAGATCGTCTCCCTCTACCTCCACGTCTTCAACCTGCAGACCCCAGGGGGCTGGGAAAGCCTGACCAAACTCCTCGCCGCCGATGAACGAGTCAAGTTGGGCAATGAGCCAGAACCGGAGCCAGAACCGGAGCCAGAACCAGAACCGGAGCCAGAGCCAGAGCCAGAGCCAGAGCCAGAGCCAGAGCCAGAGCCAGAGCCGGAGCCTGAAGCAGTTCCAGAGCCAGAGCCGGAGCCTGAAGCAGTTCCAGAGTCGGAGCCGGAATCTTCGAACAGTTCCGAAGAGGAAGAGTGATCCTCCCTGGGAGCCAGGAGAGATGGCACAAGGATAGTGTCCAGTATTCGGTATTCAGACCTTCGACCTCTGACCACACTTGTCAGCTCGACGATAATTCGACCTTCCAATTTCCAAATGGGCTTCAGCACCAAGTCCCAATGCCCAAGTCGGAGCTGCCCAACTGCGATTGGACCCTGAATCACGGCCCTGAGATTATCTGGCAATTGGCCCGTCGAATTTTCGCCATGACACTCGCGACTCCCGCCTTGGCCGCTCAACTCCGCGCACCCCTTCTTCGACCTCTTCCCTCTCCAATCACTCCACCGGCTCAGCCGGGAGGGCCCGATCGGGCACGGGCACGGCGCGCGGCGGATCTTCCTCGATTGGAATCGCCCGCGGGGGAACATCTTCCACCGGCAGGGCGCGGGGCGGATCTTCTTGCACCGGCAACGCCTTCGGAGGGACGGGCGCAGGCGCAGGAACATTCGGCTTCACGCGGACCGGAATCACTTCTTCCGGCGGAATTTGTTTGCGCATCAGGATATCGACCCGGCGGTTGATGGCCTGTTGTTCCTGGTCGCCCTCCAGCACCTTGGCTTTCGATTTTCCGTAGGCACGCACAATGATGTGCGATCCCTCCAGCCGAAGCGACTTCACCAGCCAGTTCTTCACCGCCTGGGCGCGCTTGCGCGAGAGCTCAAGGTTGTAGGCATCGCTCCCAAAGAGATCGCTGTGCCCTTCCAGGACGCAATACATCTCGGGGTTGCGATCGATCAGAATGGCAAGCTTCATCAGACCCAGGCGCGCAGTTTGCCGAAGTTCCGCCTTGTCAAAATCAAAGAGCAAGTCGCTTGGCAGAGCGGCGCGGCCCTTGTCCAGTTGATCGACATCAAAATTCAAATAGCGTGCGAGCTCGGTGTATCCCTTGAGCACCCCGTTTTCCTCAAGCCCTCCCGCTCCGCGCACTGCCGCATCCTTGAGGAAGGTATCTGGATCGGGAATGTCGCTGGTGATACTGCCTTCTTCAATCACCACGCGGCTGTCGGGAATCTCCTGGAAGAGCGGTTCGCCGCGGCCCAGCTCCGCAAGGTTGGCCTGCACCTCCGGTGCCTTGAGCGGCTCCAACAACTGGCCGTCTTCTTCCCCGATGGCTGCCGGCTTGAGCGGTTCCAGTGACACCCTCGGCTTCTCGATGTCGGGCAGGATGTCGATCTCGATGTCGTCGAGTTCGGGCAGAAGTTCCTCCAGTTCGGTCAAAAGGTCAGCGGCCTCATCAGGGGGCTCGATCACTTCCGGTTCCTTGGGCGGGGCAACCACCGATTCCGGGAAGTCCTCGATCGCGTTCACATGGAAGGTCTTCGACTGCCACTCAAACTCGGAGATCTCCAGCCAGAGGTTGAAGCGGCCAAGGGCCCAGAGTGCTCCTGCGTGGAGCACCACCGCGACAGTCACAGCCACCAGGACCAGCCAGCCGAAACGGCTGCGTCGGGAGCTCCGATACTGGGACCCGCCCTGGGCGGCATCCCACGTGTAACGCGAATCAATGCTCATGCGTCTGCCTCATTATAACGCCCCTGCGCTCATACTCAATTCAGACATTCCTAATTATCTGGGCCTGAGGACCCTGCAAACCACGCTGTCAGCAGGAAAACGCTGGTGCTTACCCCAAATCCTCCCCTCCGACTTCTGACAAATGCCCGCTCTGTCACTGCCCGCTTCCCTGCGACCCATAGGCCGCCGGGCACCGCTGTTGGTTCGAACAGCACCCCGGATTCGCACGACCACTTTCTTGTTCCGGCCGGTGGCGCACGGAATGCCCCACAATTCGAGAGGAGGTGGGCAGGGGTATTCTCGCCTCCTCTTGAGTTCAGAGCATTCCCCTGCGCCGCGGCCGGAACGAAAGCTCCGCCAGTCTGACAATCGCTGACCGCACCTCCGTTCTTGCGGCCTTGGCCCGGGGATAGTTATCCACCGTGAAGACCCTCGCGGTCACCTGCTTTTCTTCACAGTGGCAGTCCCTTGTTGAACCATGGTGAACCGTGGCATTTCCCCTGCTACCTCAGGCGCAATCGCTATGGCCAAGAACGAAAATTCCAAGAAAGTCAGCAAGAAGACCGCCGTGAAAGCGACCGCTCGCAAGGTGGCCAAGAAGAGCGCGAAGAAGGCGGCCCGCAAGAGCGAGGCGAAGGCCGCGGCCGCACCGCCCCCCTTCGACATTGTGGCCAAGATCGCCTACCTCAACTACCTCGAACGCGTTGAGAGAGGCCTCCCCGGAGATGAGCAGGGTGACTGGTTGGCGGCCGAGCAGTCCCTCCAAGGGGAGCGATCCCCTCAATTAACCTGAGGGCGGAACCTTAGCCTTTGCCTCCGGTCCCCCTTCCGCTATCGCTCATCGCGTGAGCACGGGCGACAGCATCGGCATCGGCTTGGTCGGATTCGGAACGGTTGGTAGCGGGGTTTGGAAAACCTTGGAACGCAACGGTGGGCTCATTGCGGACCGCACCGGCGGTGCCGTGAATTTCGAGATCCGCAAGATCGCCGTGCGCGACCTCACCAAAGCCCGCGATGCCGACGCTCCGGCGGAGATCTTCACCACCGACTGGAAGGAAGTCGTCAACGACCCTGGCGTCGAGGTGGTGGTCGAACTGATGGGCGGCACCGACAGCGCGTTCGAGGTGGTGGCCGCGGCCCTCAAGGCCGGAAAACCGGTCGTCACCGGCAACAAGGCCCTCCTCGCCGAGCGTGGCCGCGAGCTCTTTGCTCTCTCCCGCCAACACGATGCCCCCATCCAGTTCGAAGCGGCGGTGGCCGGCGGCATCCCCATCATCAAGGCCGTGCGGGAATCCCTCGTGGCCAATCGCATCGAGTCCATGACCGGCATCATCAACGGGACCTCCAACTACATCCTGATGCGCATGACCGATGCCGGGCTCGACTACCCCAGCGCCCTCAAAGAGGCGAAGGATCTCGGCTATGCCGAAGCGGACGAGACCCTCGACGTCAACGGCTGGGACGCGGCCCACAAGGCCATCCTCCTCGCCACCCTCGCCTACGGATTCCCCATCGATCCCGAGCAGGTCTACGTCCGCGGCATCGAGCTCGTCCGGCCTCTCGACATCCGATTCGCGAAGGACCTTGGCTACGTCGTCAAGCTCCTCTGCATCGTGCGCGAACACCACGATGGCTCTATCGAGATCCGCACCCAGCCCTCCTTCATTCCCCACTCGCACATCCTCGCCGCCGTCAAAGACGTCTTCAATGCCGTCGCGGTGCGTGGCGATGGCATTGGCGACTCACTCTTCTACGGTCGGGGAGCCGGACAGAATCCCACCGCCTCCTCGGTCGTCGCCGACCTGGTGGAGGCCGGCCGTCTCCTCCGCCAGGGCTCTGGCCCCCGCGGTTTTCTCCCCTACCGGGAGAGCGGCACTCTCAAACCCATCGACGAAACAGAGACCGCCTACTACGTTCGCTTCCCGGTCACCGACCGCCCCGGCGTGGTGGCCGAGATCGCAACCGTGCTCGCCAACGCCAAGATCGGAATCAGCGGAATTCATTCTCCCGTCAATCCCGACCGGCCCGACGCCGAGTTTGTCGACATGGTCTTCCTCCTCCACACCTGCCCCTTCGGCGACCTCAAGGCCGCTCTCAAGGAGATCGAGGAACTTGACTGTGTTACCGATCGCCCGGTGGTCTTCCGGATCGAAACCCTTTGATCTCCGGGCCTTGATGCAGGTCTACTCCCACTCTGCGCTCCCCCAGTAGAACTGACCCCACTCTGCGGGGACGGGAGGCCACGAACTGCCCCCCACCGGGGGCTTGCAGGAACACATTGCCCAGCCCGTTCAATTCACCCTTGAGCTGCGAGAGCGCATCGGCCAGATCCTGATCCGTGTAATCCGGGAGGAACACTCCGCTGGCCCCGATCTCAACCCGGGCTCCTCCCGAGTCCCGTCCATCCAGGTTCCCGGAAGCGAGGTCCTCAGCCAAGGCGACCACGATGTCCGCCACCGATGGTTGTGGTAGAATCGTATCTCGCAGGGCCTGCGTCATGACGGATAGAGTGGCGATGGTCGTGGCATAGATGCGGGCGTCCCTTTCGGCCGAAGGCTAACCGAGGTGAAGAGGAAGGGCAACAAGGTCGCCGGGGAGGAATCGAGAGTGGAGTTCATTGCCGCTGGCCGGGTCGAAAAGCCGGTTGGTAGCAGCAAAACCTAGCGCAATCACAGCCGAATGCGACAAGAACACCGCCGGTCCTGGCAATCACCCCCCTCCAACCCGGATCAATTTGGGTCCTGATCGGGATCCGGAGTCCAGACGATGTTATCCTGGGGGAAAATAATGCGGCCGGACTTGTCGACGAGGTCGGAGAGGGCATGGACCTCGGTGTGTCCGTCGGCAAAGAGGAGAATCCCCTTCTGGTTGTGGCGGGCCGCAAAGGCGCGCGGGTTGGCCTTCGCTCCGGCATCGAATCCCCCCTGGATCTTGGAGACCTTTTTATCCTTTGGCAGTCCGCGCTCAAGAAAGACCACCGTGCTCGCGGGTTTGAGAATCGCTGCCATGGTCCCCTGTTGCTTGATGCCGTCTTCCGACTTGCGCTGCAAACGACTGTTCATTCCGAAGGCAAAGTAGGGCTTGCTCAGTTTCTTGTCGCTCTTGGGATAGGGCGCCCCCTTGATGTAGAGGGGATAGCTGTCCTGGTAGAATTCCTCCGGGCTATCGATCAGATCGGCGACCGGACTGGCCCCCAGGCGCTTGGGCAGGACGTTATACCACACTTCCGCCGCCTCGGGCTTGCCGGCCGTGTTCCAATCGTCCTTCCCCGGGGCATCTTCGAATGGCAGCAATCCGCCGCTATCATCAGTATAACTTTTCAGGGCTTCCCCGATCGCTTGCAGTTTCTTGGTGGCACCGGCGAGATTCTTCTTCTCGCGCGAAGACTTCATGACGGTGTTTCCGATGGCGATCAGGACGACAATGACGGCCACCGCGACGAGGATTTCCATCAGGGTAATCTTCCCAGCTCTCGAGGCCGGGTTGGGGGGGCGGAGATTATTCATGGGAGGTATTGGGGCGTCCCCGACGGGATGTGGGACCAAACCAACTCCAGCTGAAGCGACTTGCAAGCCTTCCATCCCCTCTGGGCTCATTTTTTTGGCTGTTCTCAGTGCTTGTCGGGGCCGCTGCCGGCTGCTTAGCCTCCCGGCATGAAGCCTGTCCACCCCGTGCTTGCCACCGTTGCCGCGCTCCTCCTCTTCTCGTTCTTCACCCAGGCTGGACCGCTGGTCTATCAAGGTGACGCTGGCCCCGGGAAGGGGAAGCACCTTGTCTTTATCGCGAGCGACCACGAGTATAGATCTGAGGAAACCCTCCCTGCCCTGGCGCGCATCCTCGCGAAACATCACGGCTTCAAGTGCACCGTCCTCTTTGGAGTGAACGACAAGGGAGAGATCGCGCCTGGAAACTCCAACGTCCCAGGAATGGAGGCCCTCGAGTCCGCCGACCTCATGGTGGTCTTCACGCGCTTTCAAAACTGGCCCGACGATCAGATGCAACACTTCGTCAGCTACCTTGAGCGCGGAGGACCCATCGTGGGTCTGCGCACCGCCACCCATGGTTTCCAGATTCCGGGAAAGAGCAAGTGGGCGAAGTATGGAAATGGATACAATGGAGACGACTACAAGGGCGGCTGGGGTCGGCAAGTTCTGGGCGAAAAGTGGGCCGGGCACTACGGCGGCAACCACCGGCAGAGCACCCGGCTCGACATCGTCCCCGGGAAGAAGGCCCACCCGATTCTGCGTGGCGTGAAGGACATGTGGGCCCAGTGCGGCGGATACAAGGCGGCCCCCCTTGAGCCCAGCGAGATCCTCGCCATGGCGCAGCCTCTCAAGGGCATGACGCCCGATTCCCCACCGAACGAAACGATGCCTCCGGTAGCCGGAGCATGGACGCGGAGCTACCAGGGCAAGTCAGGCAAGGAAGGCCGCGTCTTCACCAGCACCTACGGGGCCTCCAATGACATCCTGAGCGAAGGCTACCGTCGCATGTTGATCAATGCCTGCTTTTGGGCTGCCGGGATGGAGAACGCCATTGTGGCCGATGCCAACGTGAGCTTCGTCGGCAAGTTCAACCCGACTTGGGGAAAAGGCGGTGGCAGGCGCAAGTCCGGCACCAAGCCTGAAGACCTGGCGGGCTGGGACACACCGATCGTCCCCCTGCAGAAGTAATCTGATTCTCAGGGCTGCTGCTTTTCGATCCGAAAGGAGTCGATCCGAGTCAGATCCTGCCCCCACCACTTGTTAGGGTGGATCACCAGGCGGATGAGATAACCCTTCCGCAACCTGGTTTTTCGCGTTTTGAAACTACCCGAATTCGGTCGCCCGCCACCGTCTCCGATCGGCCCGCCTCTCTTCAGCTCGACCGTCTTGCCCTCGGCGGGTTCCACTGCCTCGAGCTTCCAGGTAATGCCATCGTGCCTGGGATCATCGGCATTGACCTGCGCATCGGTGAGCTTGCCTGAGATGACGTACATTCCATCCCCGGGAATCCGGTAAGTGATCGCCACTGCCATGTGCGCGGTCTTCTCGACATAGGGATGCACGAGGATTTCCTTGGCCTTCCTGTCAGCCCAGACCCCTTCGAAACGCGCGTCCCAATCGGTGTGCAGAACCCAGCCGGTAGTCTCCCCGGGATTCGGCAGGTTCCCGGCAGGTGGACCGTAGACCTTGCCCGGAATCCCGCGCGCGGGGATCGACGAACTGTGCCGCGTGAGCGGCCGGAATGATCCCGGGGCATGAGCCAGTTCGAACCAGAACTGCCACGAGTCGTCCGCCGTATTCCCCTTGCCGTCCGGCCCGTCCCCCGTCGCGCTGCTCACGTCAGCCACGCCAAGTTTCCCTCCTTCCCCCTTCGAGAGGCCGGCTACCATCAGCGTCGCCAGACACAGCACCAGCCCGGTCCCAACGCGCAGAATCCCTTGCCCACGGAGAATCACCCCAAAACCCTGCCAGAACCCCCATCAACCACGACAATAATTCCGCTCATAAAGTGTCTGTCCCTTTATCGTTTGTCCCTTTATCGTTTAATCTGGATTCTTACTGATTTTGAACCAGTAAGGCATCGACCAGAGACCAGTCGGGAGGAGCGGTCGGGCCGGAAAAATTCCCCGAGAAAGGAGTTGTGCCTGCCGGAAATCCAACTCACAATGTATTTACATTGCATCTATTATAGCCATATGGACCTCTCCACCACCATCAGGTTCTCTCTCGCTGCAACGCTCGCCGTATTGCTGGCTCCCCTCTCGCTTGCTGCTGAAAACGCTGCGGACGAAAACCCGGTGATCGAGCTCAAGGATCTCGCAGCGGAAGGCGGGCTGAACGTCCACTTCATCAGCACCCAGAAGCTTCCCCTCTACGTGAATCGCAGTGCCGGCCGGGTCCTCGATGTGCTCGCCGCCAAGCAGATCATCACCGTTCTCGCGATCGATCGCTTCGGCCTCCAGGTGCGGGGGCGCGGGAAAAACGGCGCCCTCACCGGCTGGGTGGGCCAGCATAAAGCCTTCGCAGGCGATCCGAAACAGCTCGCCAAACTCCGCGCCTTCTACCAACGGCAACTTGAAATCGAAAGGTATGTCTCGGAAAAGCGGCCCGCGATCGGGATGAATCTCACTGAACTCAAGCGCATCCTCGGCAAACCGACCAACCACATGGTCGGCACCAGCGAGGAAGGACGAACCGAATCGCTCACCTGGATCCTCAAGCAAAAGGTCGACCTCAACGAACTGCTCGCCTCCGGCACCGACGAAGACGTCCTCAGGATGGAGGTCGAGGTGGGACGCGTGGAAGTCGCCCTCGCTCATGGCCTCGCCAAGGTCATCACCATGAATCTGGACGGCGGCGCGGCGGATATCCCCACCGTCGTTCCACCGGTGGCCAAGCCCTTCGGTCCGGCGCCCGAGCGCAAGCTGGCTGGGAAGTAATTCCTCCGGCCCCCACCTGGAAATCGCAACCCTCGTCATCGAGTTCGCGGTCCTCTCATCCGTGGAATCTGTCACCATCCCTGGGGGCCCGCCAGGGTGAGTGTGTTTGAGGATGTCGGTGTGGGAATTGCAGGGATGCCACCGAGAGGCTTCACATCGACACCCTGGAACGACTCAAGGTCGGTCATGCCGCCGAAGTTGACAAGCTGCGGGAAGTTGTGGCGGATTTGGAGTCCCAGCTCCGCGCCATGGCATCCGAGCTGCGCAAAGGTGGGGAATAGACCCGACAAATCGATGTCGAATTCGGTCTCCAACCCCGCTCTCACTTCCGAGTCACTGATCGACACTGCTTCTGATTCGGAACTCTCGCTCTTCACCGCCTCCCTGGTGAAGGGCGATGAAACGGCTTGGGCCACCTTCTATGAGAGCTCCCGGCTGAGGCTGCTCGGTTACCTTTCGCGCACTTGGCGTGTGGAGAGCCCAGCCACCTCGACGACCTCCTTCAGGAAACCCTCCTCCGCGCGGTGCGCTACATGCGCGTCTTTCACGACGAAGCTGCGCTCTGGAGCTGGCTCACCGTCCTTGCCCGTTCCGCGGTTGCCGACCACGGACGGCGCCGCTCACGTTGGTGAAGTTTCCTTCGGCGCTGGCGACTCGAGGCGGAACTCCGCGCCATTTCCAGCGCCCCTGACCAGTTCATTGCACTGCTCGACCAGGCGCTCTCCCAGCTCGATGAAGACGCGCGCACTCGCACCCTCGGTTGAGAAACCGCCCCGGCCTACGAAATCCTCTCCACGGACGAGGAACTCCTCGCCGCTCTCGTGGACCACGGCCCCATGCTCATCATCCACCCCGACGGCCGCAAGCAGCTGCTTTTGACAAGGCCCTGAAGGGCTCTTGCAATTCCCAGTTCTCAGATTCCAGGATCAGAACCGCTGGGGTCAGCAAGATAAGGTCTGAAATCGGCCCCCAGACCCAGAAAGCTTGCCCTGCGCCGCGAGGACCGCTAACCAAGCCGCCCGAGTGAGCGCGCCTGATTTTACCGGTGCTCTCACTCCAGATCTCTGAATCGATGCTCATCGTCCAGAAATACGGCGGCACTTCGGTCGGCTCCTTCGACCGGATCCGCAGCGTCGCCAGCCGCATCAAGGCCCTCCGGGATGAGGGACACGAGGTCGCGGTCGTCGTCTCGGCGATGGGGGGCGTCACCGACCGCCTGATCAAGATGGCCCGCGAACTCTGCGACGATCCGCCCGATCGCGAAATGGATGTCCTCCTCTCAACCGGCGAGCAGCAGTCGATCGCGCTCGTCACCATGGCGCTGCACCAACTCGGCGTTGAAGCGGTCTCGATCACGGGCCGCCAAGCGGGCCTGAGGACCACTGGCTCGCACACCCGCGCCCGCATCGAGGCAATCGATCCCACCCTCAGCCGCAGCTACCTCGCTGAAGGAAAGGTCGTCATCGTGGCCGGCTTCCAAGGGGTGAACAAAGAGGGCCTGATTCAGACCCTTGGCCGCGGCGGCTCAGATTTGTCAGCGATCGCCTTTGCCTCCTCGGTGGGAGCGGATCTCTGCCAGATTCTCACTGATGTGGACGGCGTCTACAGTGCCGACCCATGCATCGTTCCAGATGCCCGCAAGCTCCCTGAGATTTCCTACGACGAATTGTTAGAGCTCGCTTCCGTCGGCACCAAGGTCATGCAATCGCGCTCGGTCGAGTTTGCGAAAAAGTATGCCGTCAAATTTGAAGTCCGCTCGTCCCTGAACAACAACCCCGGCACTATTGTCACTCAAGAACACGAAGCCATGGAAGCTGTCGTCATTCGCGGAGTCTCTATCGAGCGCTCCCAAGCCCGCGTCACCATCACCGGCATTCCCGATGAGCCCGGCATGTCCGCCCAGATTCTCGGCGCGCTCGGAGATGATGAAATCAACATCGACATGATCGTGTCGAACATCGCGCACGACGGCTACGCCCGGCACTCGTTCACGATGCATACCAACGATCTCGGCCGCGCCCAGGCCGCGCTCAAGCCCGTCCTTGCCTCCCTGGGCCCGGACGCCAACCTCGAAACCGAAGCCGGCATCGCAAAACTGTCGGTAGTCGGGATCGGAATGCGCTCGCACTCCGGGGTGGCCGCCCAGATGTTCAAGGCCCTCGGCTCTGCCGGAATCAACATCGGAATGATCACAACCTCTGCGATCAAGATTTCGGTCACCGTGGAGGAAACCAAGATCGAGGATGCCGCCCGGGTCGTCCATGGGGCCTTCGGGCTTGATTCTACACCGAGCTCATCCTGAAGAGGTTTGGCGCGCTCAGGATACCCTCCCAGGCATTCCAACTGGACGGCCCGACCCCGGTGTGATTCGAGCTGGGTAATGCCCCGTTCCACCGGGCAACTCCCTCCGCCATGTCCGAACCCAGCCTGCAACCGACCTGGGATGGGTGGGGTGCACGCCGGCTCTGGCGCGGCCTCGGACTGTAGCTGCCACCCGGGTTCGTGCCTCGACCGGATTTTTTCGTTCACCGGTCCTTCGTAGCCTTGGCGAAGAAGGATTCGCGTTCTACACCGGTCCATGTTCTCCGACTCTCTGCAATCCCAGCTCCGCGCGACCCTTGGCGAGATCGACGAAGCCGGCCTCCACAAGCACGAGCACTTCCTCGATTCGGCCCAGGATGCGGTGATTCGTCTGGAGGACGGCCGCGAGGTTCTGAACATGTGCGCCAACAACTACCTCGGGCTCGCCCACCATCCCGAAGTGGTTAGCGCCGCGCGTGACTCGCTGGAGCGCTGGGGCTTCGGAATGGCCTCCGTCCGTTTCATCTGCGGGACACAGCGTTTGCATCGCCAGCTTGAAGAGACCATCACTGCGTTTCTCGGCACCGAGGATACCATTCTTTATCCGTCCTGCTTCGACGCGAATGGTGGGCTCTTCGAAACCCTGCTCACTGCCGAAGACGCAATCATCTCAGACTCGCTCAACCACGCCTCCATCATCGACGGGGTGCGCCTCTGCAAGGCTCAACGCTACCGCTATGCCAACAACGACATGGCCGACCTTGAGGCCAAACTGCAGGAAGCGGAGGACGCCGGCGTTCGTCACAAGCTCATCACCTCTGATGGCGTCTTCTCCATGGACGGCGTGATTGCCCAGCTCGACAAAGTCCACGAGCTCGCCGCCAGCTACGGCGCGCTGGTCCACTTCGACGACGCCCACGCCACCGGCTTTCTCGGCGCACGGGGACGCGGGACCCACGAACACTGCGGGCTGTTCGGGAAGATCGATCTCACCACCTCCACCCTGGGCAAGGCCCTTGGCGGGGCATCGGGAGGCTACACCTCCGGGCGCCAGGAAATCATCGATCTCCTCCGCCAGCGGTCCCGCCCCTACCTCTTCTCGAACAGCATCGCCCCACCCATCGTGGCGGCCTCCCTCAAGGTCTTCGACCTTCTCAGCGCCTCCACCGAACTCGCCGACCGCGTGAAAGACAACACCGCTTACTTCCGCGAGGCGATGTCACAGACCGGTTTTCAAATCGGCGGTGCCGATCACCCCATTACCCCCATCATGCTTGGCGATGCGGCCCTCTCGCAGAAGTTTGCCAACAGACTCCTCGACCACGGCGTCTACGCCATCGGATTCTTCTATCCCGTGGTGCCCAAGGACACCGCTCGCATTCGCACCCAGATCTCCGCCGCCCACACTCGGGATCATCTCGATCAGGCGGTGGAGGCCTTTACCAAGACCGGGAAAGAGTTGGGAGTGATTTGAGGAATCTTCAATGGCCGCTCTCAGGTTTGCAATCTCACCTTCCGCTCTGAGATCGAGAGCTGTCATCTGCGATGCTCCTCACCACTCCGGATGCTCCCTCTTCAACTCCGCCGCCAGATCGGGCAGATACATCGGCGCCGAACCCATCATCACGGCGTCCGCACCGGCCGCGAAGTAGCGCGCAATGTCGTCCCGACTCGCGGCACCGCCCACGGCCGCGATTCGCAGGTCCAGCCCATCACGCACGATGATCGCCGCCGTCTGGCGCACGCTTTCCACGCAGGGATCGTGGATCGCGCGGCCCAGCACACCAGCCTCCGCGAACTCATCCCCGAAGACCGGCCGCCCATCGCGGTGGAGCACTATCCCGATGATGCAATTCACGAGGGTGACTCCATTGGCCACCCCGTGCAGGGCGTGGAGGTAGGCATCGAGCCGTGCCGATTCCCGAAAGTGCCCGGTCTTGATCAGGAGGGGCGTCTGGCCAATCGCCTCTCGAATCCTGGCCGCGATGAAGCCACTCGCCTCGGCGTCGAGGTAGATGCTCCCCTCTGACGAGCAGACGTTCGGGCAGGAGAAATTCGCTTCGATCACGTCCGCTCCGGCTTCCTTGGCCCAGGCCGCGCACTGCACAAAGTCCGCGGCCACCATCTCCAGGGTCCAATCCTCTTCCGGCGTCGCCACCACGGACACGAGGAGCACTTGTCCGTCCGCCAGCCCCTCCTTTGCCCTACGCACATCCTCCCGCCACACATCCGGAGCCATCGAGGGCATTCCAAAGCACACCGAGGAACTCACCTCCGCGGGATTGCCGGGAATCCCGTCCACGAGGTAGTAAGTCCCGGGCTCATCCACCGCCTCTTCCACAAATACCCAGTTCGGCAGTTCGTAACAAGGCCGGTAGGACGACCGCACCGTCTTGTAAGTCAAAAGGTCAAACCCCCGCTGGGCGTAACCAAGGATCCAGCCGCTATTCAACAAGAGCCCCGCCGCGATCCCCACCCGGCTCCCAACCTCCAATCCAAGAAACTCCTTGTGAGCTACCAACGGCACCGCGGGAGAGCCTGAAGCAAACTGCGGCCCGCGCTCATAGTTCTCCTGATAGCTTGCTCCAATATCGTAGGTCTGATGCACGATGTAATTTCAAATCTCGGACACCAGCTTTCAGAGCGCAACCAGATACTGGCTACCGTCTAGTGTGATCTCGCCTCCTGACCCCTGACCTCCGGCATCCCTGGATGTTCTTCCGAAAAAAACTCCCGCACCACTTCCGGTGACTGGAAGTAACAGTCCGCCGATTCGTTTCGCCGGTAGAAGATCGACCACGGCTTGCCGAAATATTTGCAGTAGGGCGATTCAAAGAAATTCATCACGAGATCCCGGTACTTCCTTCCGTTCGCATCGAGCTTGCCCGTTTCCAGGGATCGCAATCCGGAGAGCAATTCTTCGTCGGCCACCCGCATCGTCATCTTCGTGTCAGAGCTGTAATACACGATGTCGTGACGCCGAAACAATTCGTCCATCACATCGTGGGGCCGTCCCCCGTTGTTCCCGGGACCCCCATAGTTTCCATAGAAGAGCCTTTGGCCGGTGATGGGATTGCTCTTGGCGAGCATCCGAAAGGTGATGCTGGCGGCCGTGTTGGGAATGCGTTCGTAGCCCGCGTAGTCAACTTCGCGTTGCACGGCACAGGAGACCAGGGCCGTGGAAAGGACGCCCACTGCCACCATTCTGATCACCAATCCTCTCATGCGCCTGCACATCCTGTTCGACAAATGTTCTTACCCATCCACTCTGACGCCATCAATCATGGATTCCGCGACGCCGCAGTGTCAGCGGCGGACTGATCCTTGACGATCAACTTGTCCTCGACGAATGACGGTGGAGGATCGCAGACGACTACTACCTTGGAAAACCAGCATGGAAGCATGGATTCAGAGGCACGACTTCACTACCGACTCCCTTTCCGACGCCACTCAGGATCATGGCCTCGAACTGTTGAGCTCATTCGACTGGGAAGCAGAACTCGCCAAGTACGAAGAAGCGCTCGATGAGAAGCGCGACCGTTGCCCTCCCGGGATGGGATTCGTGGACGATGATCGCGTTCTTCACGTCATGCCCATCCACGACGGCAAGTCACACTACAACTACTCCTGCGATCATCCCGTGCGCCTCTTCTCGATTTTCGGCGCCAGCAAGAGTCTCAACGCGTGGGCCATTCCGGACGAACACCGGCAACGGATCATCGGTCTGCACTACGCGGGCGAGCAGGAGCAACTCGTCCGCACCCTCGTTCAGCTCTCCCGGGACAACAGCAAGGTTTAGGCCGGTGATCGTAGCGGAAGGGCTTCCCCTTCCGTTTCTTCGAGCCTGAAAATCCGTGTAGCTGAGGATCAAACCACGAAATCGGCACGCGAATGCGTGCCGCAACGCGCGGCCCATCCTGGCGCCAATCCTGCTAGTCGTGGGTCGCCTTCCAGGCTTCCGCCCGCAAGACCCCTTCCGGGATTCCCTCCACCCCACCCTTGGGAACGTAGAGTTGCTTGCCGTCGCGCTTGTCGCGAAACCACTCGCCGGATTCACTGGGAGTGCCGTGGAAATTGTAGGGACTATAGGTCGGCGGACTCGTGCCGACCTGGGTCCAGGTGCGCTCCGCGTTCCAACTCGACTCCGGCAAGGGGTCGTCGCCGCCGGTCACCAGTTTGGTGGTCGCCTTGCCCACCTTTTTCACCGTCCCACACCCCGCTAACAAGGCGGCGGCAAGAGCGATGATCATCGTTAGGCCCTTCATCGTGCTGATCCTCCACCTCCGGGGAGTCTTGGTCGCCGGCCAAGGGAAGCCCAGCCGACGAAGCAAGTCAGAGCGTCCAGCCCTTTCGGTAGGGACGATGAAGAAGGGCACTGGCCTTGGCGTTGTCCGTGATCTCGCCCGTCGCGGGATCGTAGTGGAACGGCTCCCCGACGATTCCGCCGA
>JAYGGC010000065.1:0-22929 GCA_046581525.1 Roseibacillus sp.
ACGCGGCTGGGTGACATCACCGCGGTGCAGGATAAAGATCTCGCGCGGTTTACCACCGTCCTTGCCGCGACCGATGAAATTGCCGCTGCCCTTGTGGACCGTTCCCGCGTACACCATCGGCGGCTTGGCCAGCGCCTTGAGGTCCGCCTTCACCTTGCCGAGTTTCGCTGACAGCTCCTTCTGCCGGGCCACCAACACCGGATCGCTGAGCCTGGCCATCAACTTGTCGCGTTTCCCGGTCTTCACGATGAGCTCCTTCCGCACCTTCGTTGCTCCGGCCCCGGCGAGTCGCCGCAACTCCTCGACCGCACCCTTGCCGGGCCCCAGGCCCTCGAGGGGATGGGCGCCGTAAACTCCATCGATCAGGTCCGCCTTGGCCCATCGCGGCGGAGCCTCGATGCTATCGAGGGCGGTGACCTTCTTCACCTTTGCGATCACCCCCTCGCTGATCACCGCCATCTCGCCAAGGGCGAAAATCCAGTCGTTGGACACCGGTTGCCCCTTCTTCCTCCGGCTCCACAACTTGGTCGCGGTGACCCGCACGTAGCGGGCAACACTCTCCTTCCCTGCCACCAGCACCGGCGTGGCACCGGGACGGGGAAACTCAGAATCCAGATGCCTGGCAAGAAGTTGGGACTTGCTAAAGTCTGCCTTGTTCGAGCTCTCCACCCGGAAGCGATGCGGAAAACCAAAGTCCGCAAAGCCGTATTCCTCCGCCCCAACGATCACGATCTGATCGATCCGCTTCCGTTCACCGAGGTCGATCTGCACCCACTTCACCGTGTCCTGGCTGCCGGCGACCTGGCTGTGATAGCCGTAGCGACCCGAGCGCTGCCCCTTCCTCCCGGGAGCGCTGCTGATTTTCTCGTTGAGCGCCGCAATCTCCTTATCGAGCGCATCCACTTCCGGCGTCTTGAGCGCCTCCACGGCCTTGCTGTTGTTCGCCAGCTGATCCTGCAGCCTCGTTTGCTCCTTCTTCAGGGCGGCCCGCTTGGCGGCTGTTTCCGAGCCGACGTCGTAGGGTCGATCAGCCCGGTCAAGCGCTGCGAAGACGGACTGCAGCGAGTAGTAGTCCTTCATCGTGACCGGATCGAGCTTGTGATCGTGACACTGCGCGCACTGCACCGTGATCGAGCAAAACGAATTCATGGTTGTCATCACCATGTCATCCCGGTCGAGATGCCGCGCGACCTTGCCATCAATTTTCGATTCAGGCACCTCGGCATGACCGATGAGATCCCAGGGACCTGCCGCGATAAAACCGGTGGCCACGATTCCGTCCACGGTATCGGGCCAGAGCACATCCCCAGCGAGTTGCTCCTTCACGAAGCGCGCATAGGGTTTGTCCTGGTTGAAGGCGCGAATGACATAATCGCGATAGGGCCACGAGTTGTAGCGCGGCTTGTCCTTGTCGTATCCGTGGCTCTCGCCGTAGTGCACCACGTCGAGCCAGTGCCGCGCCCAACGTTCTCCGTAATGCGGGGAAGCCAGCAGATCGTCGACGAGTTGATCGTAGGAGCGCGGATCGGGGTCCGCGACGAAGGCCTCCACCTCCTCCGGGGTGGGAGGCAGGCCGATCACGTCGTAGTAGAGCCGGCGAATGAGGGTGCGGCGGTCAGCCTCCGGCGAAAGGGTCAGGCCTTGCGCGCGATGAGTCGCGATGACAAAGCGATCAATCGTCGTCTTTGCGCGCGCAGCGTCGCGTCCGCTCACCTCGGGCACCGCGGGGCGCGTCAGGGGACGGAGAGACCACCAGCCCTTGGCATCCTCGGCCGGAGCGAGGTCCCAGCCAAGAAGGGCCAAGCTCAAGGGTAGCCAGGATTTGTGAAAATAAGGCATAGCGTGTTTCGCGAGGGTAACGAACTCTCCCCCCCGGCATGGAGCGGGACGGCGTTTGATTGTGTGATCTTCCTACGGAAGATCAAGCCGGGTGCTTGCGCCCACTTTGCCGCCCCGCTCCCGAGAAGTGGGGATTGGGCTCGGAGTAGAATCCAGGGCAGCGGGGCCGACTCTCGGGATCACTTGCTGTTCCGGATGCAATATACCCGCGCGGCCGTCCGAATGAGCAGGCGATCGCCCGCCATGGCCGGACAAGCCATGGCCATGTCGTCTTCGGCGAGCTTGTTGGTGTGCAGCAATTCGAACTCCCTGCCAGCCTTGAGCACGTGCGTCTCGCCGTCTTCGTTCAGGCAGAACACCTTCCCGTTGTAAGCCCACGGTGAGACGGTGTAGCCCGCTCCCGGAGGAAGGCGCTTGCCTTCGTAGATGTATGCTCCCGTCTTCGGATCGAGAGTCCTTATCCAGCCGCGATCCAGCAAAGAGTAAAGCTGCTTGTCGTAGATCAAGGTGGATGGATTGTAGGGCGAGGCCTTCCAGTTGCACCACGCAATGAACTCACCCGAGGTCCCCTTGAGCGGAACGAGCGAAATGTCGCCACTCGCCCCGGGTCGAATCGCGTAGATGGGCTTCTTGCGATCACCCACGTAGCCGGAGCTGATGTAGAGCAGGCCGTCGGACGCGTAG
Source organism: Roseibacillus sp. (assembly GCA_046581525.1). Taxonomy (GTDB): domain Bacteria; phylum Verrucomicrobiota; class Verrucomicrobiia; order Verrucomicrobiales; family Akkermansiaceae; genus Roseibacillus_B. The sequence continues at coordinate 2,524 of JAYGGC010000065.1, forward strand.
GGCGTGGCGATCGTGATGCTCGACATTCCCTTGTAGGACCAGAGTTCCTTCCCGTTCAAATCGTAAGAGCGCGTGCGCCCGGTCCCGGAAACGACAATCTCGGTGCGCATCTTGTTTTTCCAGATGAAGGGATTCGACCAGTTGCTCTTTTCATCACGCACAATCTTCCAAACCTGGTCACCCGTTTTTGTGTCGAGCGCCAGCAACGATGATTCGACCTCGTTGTCATTGAGAATGTAGAGCCGGTCCTTGTGCAAGACCGGCGAGGCGGCGGTTCCCCAACTGTGCCGGGTCTTGTGCGGGGTGAACTTCTTCGACCACTGCGGATTGCCATCGAGGTCGAATACAAACACCCCGACATTGCCAAAATAACAATAGACCCGCTCGCCATCGGTGACCGGAGTCTCCGAGGCGTAGCTGTTCTTGACGTGAATGGCCGACTGCGGCTTCCCCTTATGGACCTCCTTCTCCCAGCGAATCTTCCCGCTCTTCAGGTCGAGGCAGTAGACCTTCCACTGGTGCACCGTGTCCGGAAACTTTGGCCTCTCGCCGCCGAAGTAGAGTCCCTTCTTGGGATCCTCGGTCTTGCCTTCATTGATCACGGTGGTGAGAAAGACGCGGTCGCCCCATACGATGGGACAGGACCAGCCGCGTCCCGGCAGATCAGTCTTCCACTCCACATTCTCGGTGGCCGACCACTTGTCCGGGAGGTTCCTGTTGGTGCCCACCCCCAACGAGTCCGCGCCGCGGAATTGCGGCCAGTGATCCTGGGCAGTGAGGGTGCTGCATGCCGCAAAGGCAAGAACACCGGCAAGGCGGAAGAAGCCAGGGGGACGGGAAGCATTCATCTCTAAGGAAATAGCGGAAAAACACCGCGAACCCCGAACACTTTTTTCCACCATCGGCAGGAGAGCGAGTCCTCTCCCTCAACTTGCCTGAAACCATGGGCCCCGAACTTCCACGATCCGCCCCATCCTCAAGGATCTACCGCAACGAAGCGGCGCGCCAGAAACCAGCGTCCCCTCTCCAGGATGAGCGGCAGATAGGCGACGCTCGAGTAGTGGCCGGTTGGCAGGGAGATCGCTTCGGGAGCGCCCAGCGCATCGCGGAGGCGTTCCTGGAGAAAGGTGGGCACACTCTTGTCGCGCCGCGTGGTCACCAGGAAAATCTTGCGCGGATCGACGTGTTTGGCCAGGAGCTGCGGATCGGTCTGCAGGATCGGACGCGCGAGTTCCTCAAAGGCCCGCAGGTCCGCCGGGCCAGGATTCGCCGGAACGCCGTTCGTTCGCGCCAGTCGGCGCGCATCACCCTCGACCGATCGGCACAGCAGCGCCGGCAGGTCGCCACAGCCCATCACCACCACGGAGGCCACCACCCGATCGTCCACGGCCGCCAGCACCGCCGTCAACACTCCGCCCAGCGACACCCCGTAGGCAGCAATCCGGCTCGAATCGACTTCCTCCCGGGTCACCAGCCAATCGATCACCCGGCGGCGGGCCGCGATCGCGTCACGCATCCCGTTTTCAAAGCCCCGCAGTGCGACCTGGGCGCGCAACGCCTTCTTGTTCTCCAACCGCCTCACGATCACCGCGTGGTAGCCGTGCGCAACCAGATCCCGTGCGATCAGGCGGGACACCTCGTAGCCCCCACCGGTGATCGGACTGACAACCACAGCCGGCCGCGGATCGCCGACGCGCCCTGACGGCTGGTCGGCGCGGTAGTAGTCGAAGCTCACCCAGTGGAGGTCTTCCGCATCCGGTCGGCGGAACGGGGACTTGCCGCGAATCACGCTCCGACCGTCCCCATCCCTGGCATCCTCCAACTCGACCTTGAGCGGGACGCTGGGATCACAGGAGAGGCGCACGTCGATCTCCGCCGGGAGGGGCATGGCATCACGCGCTTGCGGATCGAGCGGAGAGTAATCGACCAGGAGAAAATAGATGCTGGCGAGCAGTGCAGTCATGGAGATTCGCCAGTCGGTGGTCAATTGGCTGGAGGTGGAAACCCTATAAACCCGGTCCTACCCGGTCAAGGTCTCGATCCGGCCGCAGGAGTGGAACTGGGCCCCGGAAACCTGTCGCCGATCTACATCTCTGGTGCCAATGGTGGCTGAATTCCTGCCCTCTTGCTCCCGTCGAGATGCTTGCTACCCTAGGCCATGGAGAAGCCGTTTCATCTGGCTTTGGCGGTGTTGGGCCTCGCGATTGCGAACTCTGCGGGCGAGGAGAAGCGCTGGTTCGTGGATCGGAATTTGGTCTATGAACGAGGGAGTGCGCTGAGTGAAGAATACCTGCGGGAGCACGCGCCGAACTTTTCAAAGAAGCTGGAAGAGATCCTACCTTGGGTGGTCCGCATCGAGGTGCAGCATTCATTTGCCGAGAACCGCTACAGTTCGAACCATGGCACCGGGATCGTTCTCAAAAGCGGACTCGTGCTCACCGCAGCTCATGTGTTGACGGAGAATACCAACGGCGAAAAGCGAAGGGTCATCCTTACCCTGGCGGATGGCCGGGTGGTGTCCGCCGAGCTGGAACAACCGGGGAAGACGGATTGGGCGTTGCTGCGCATGAAGTTGGATGAGAAGCAAAAGTCGTTGCTGGGGTCTCCCGTGGTGATTGGGGAAGTGATCCCGGAGGAAACGACCGTCTTCGTCGGGTATCCGGCGCGGTTGGGGCTCGATCAGCAAGGGAAGGTGCAGTCCTTTCGCAAGGGCGACAAGGAGAAGAAGATTCCGGTGAGCAAGCTCGCTCCCATGTTGGTGGTGACTTCCGTGGTGGATCCCGAGGCGATGACTCTCAAGCCGCTGGCAGGTTTCCCCCCCGTGGGCGGGATGAGTGGCGGTCCAGTATTGAATGCCAAAGGCGAGGTGATCGCGGTGCAGATATCCGTTTCCAAGACCACGGACAATGCCACCGGCCAAGTGCTCTACTACGTGGTCAATGCAGTCCCGGCCGGGGAAGTGGCGAGGTGACGGAGTCATCACCCCGGTGAACGTCAGAGCGCGACCGTCACTCGGAGGCGGCCAAAAACCCTGGCCTGAGACCCATCGGCGCAATTGCGGTCGCCCTTGCCCTCCCGCACCGGATCGTCAGTTCACTCTCATTCGGGCCTTCCTCATATTTTCCGTGACAAGCCCCCGGGGCCCTGATGACATACTGTTCATATGATCACCAAGCTATACAGCGCGGCCCTGCAGGGGGTGGATGCCGTTGAGGTTGAGGTAGAAGTGAATGCGCGCAAATGCGAGACCCCGCGCACGGTGATTGTGGGCCTCCCCGATGCGGCGGTGCGAGAGTCGGGAGAACGGGTGCATTCCGCGGTGGGAGCCAGTGCGCTCAAAAAGGAGATCGGGGTGCACATCATCAACCTTGCACCGGCGAATCTACGCAAGGAGGGGCCCTCCTTCGATCTGCCGATCGCGCTCGCCATGGCCGCCTGCGGAGAGCAGCGCCCCATTCCCGACTTGGAATTGAACTGCGTGGTCGGGGAGTTGGCTCTCGACGGCAAAGTGCGTCCCGTGAAGGGCGCCTTGTCGATCGCGATCGAAGCCAAGCGCCGGGGCCGCAAGCGCCTCCTCCTTCCCGCCGCCAATGCTGCCGAAGCAGCCGTCATCGATGGGATCGAGGTGTTCCCCATCGAGAGTCTCTACGACGCCTGGCACTTTCTCGTCGGCAACCATCCGCTCACTCCGTTCAAACTCGATCGTCACGCCTACTTCAATTCGCGCCGGCACTATGCCGTCGACTTCGAGGACGTCAAAGGACAGCAACATGTCAAGCGCGCCCTCGAAGTCGCAGTCGCCGGTGGACACAATCTCCTGATGGTCGGGCCTCCCGGGACCGGCAAGTCCATGCTCGCCAAGCGCCTCCCCACCATCATGCCCGACATGAGTGAAGAGGAGGCAATCGAGGCGACCAAGATCCACTCCATCGCCGGTCGCTTGGATCCGAAACAGGGCATTCTCACCACCCGCCCCTTCCGCTCCCCGCACCACACCATCTCGAATGCCGGACTGCTCGGGGGCGGCAGCAATCCGGGGCCGGGCGAGGTCTCGCTCGCCCACCACGGCGTCCTCTTTCTCGACGAACTGCCCGAGTTCAATCGCTCCACCCTCGAAGTGATGCGCCAACCGCTCGAAGACGGCCAAGTCACCATCTCGCGCGCTGCCGGTTCCCTGACTTTCCCCGCCAACTTCATGCTGGTCTCCGCCATGAACCCGTGTCCGTGCGGCTACTATGGAGACCCCAAGCGCGATTGTCGTTGCGCACCGCGCCAGATCGAAAACTACCGGCAACGCATCTCGGGCCCCCTCCTCGATCGCATCGACCTGCACGTTGAAGTTCCCCTCGTGGCCTACAAGGATCTGGCCTCGGCCACCTCCGGCGAGAAGTCCGAGCGCATCCGCCAGCGCGTCACCTCCACCCGCGCCCGGCAACAGGACCGCTTCGTGGGAAACCACGGGGTCTGCACCAATTCCTCCATGTCCGCCCGGGAGGTGCGGCTCCATTGCGAACTCGATCGCGAGTCCTCTTCCTTTCTCGAACAAGCGATGGCCCAGCTCAACTTCTCCGCCCGCGCCCACGACCGGATCCTCAAGGTGGCCCGCACCCTCGCCGATCTCGATGACTCCGAGAATATCGGAGCAACCCAGGTCCTGGAGGCCATTCAGTACCGGTCCCTGGACCGAACATTGCAGCTGTAGGGTTCAGAATTGCGTCCCAAGATCCGCTCCATCGCGGATCACGTGAATTTCAAACGGGGAATTCTCACCACCTCGCTATGCTGAGTAGCCGGGCAGATCATTCTTTGTCGGACTTGGCTTTATCGTCCTTCTTTGGCGCAGGCTTGATCGTTTCGACGGCCTCCTTGAATTGGGCGCGCAGGGTCTTCATCTCTTCGCTCATGCCTTTCAGCTGGTTCTGCAGGTCCGTGACTTGCGAGCGCAAGGTGTTCACTTCTTCCGGCACCCGTGGACGCTGCTCCTTGCGAATCTTGTCGATCGCGGACTGAGCAGCCTTCCCCTCCGCGGAATCCCGGTCAGCGGCCGCAAACGTCTCCAAAACCGGGATTGCCTTTGGATCGTGCAGTTCACCAAGCGCACTCATCGCGGATCGGGCGACACTTTTCTTGAGGTGATCCAGCTGTTTCAGAAGAAAGAGCCTCACTGGTTCCTTGTTGTCCTCGTTGCGGGCAAGGAGCCCCAAGGTGCGCAGCGCCGACGAAAACCCGCTGCTCGTGAAGGCGGCCTCACTCCTTTGCAGTTCGCGAAGCAACGGTTCGACGTAGAACGGATCGTCCTGGGATTGCATCGCACCAATGGCGGATCCTGCAATCGCATGGCGGTAAGACGATACTTTCATCTGAACCAGGAGATATTTGCGGAGTTCGGGCTTCACGTATTTCCCGAGCGCCTTGAGAGCAAGGGTCCGAATGTCAGGATTCGTTTCGTTGTCGGCTACCCTTCGCAGGGCGGCGTAAGCCTTGTCGCTGTGAAACCGCGTGAGGCCACGCACCACCGCCTGCCGCACTCGAGCGTCCGTTTGCACCAGCGAGGCCGTAAGAGCTTCAAAGGATTCCGGGCTGCGCATCTTGCCGAGGCCATCGGCAGCAGCCACTCGCACGGCGTAGAAGGAGTCTTCATTGAGCACTTTCTTGAGCACTTCGACGCTTGCCTTGTCCTTCTTTTCGGCCTGTTGCACAACCGCCAACAAGCGACCGATCACATCCGTAGTGTCAGAGAGTTGCACCGCGAGCATCCCCTTGCCGGGCTTGTAGTTCACTTTCGCGAGGACCGTGAGTTCGGGATCAAATCGCACGAGGGTCGGCGCTTTCTCCAGCGTAATATAGAAGTCTTCCTTCTGCTTGCTGATATCGAGCTGCACTTCATGACGCCCCTCACCCACTGTGAAGCGGACCGGCAGCGGGAAGCTGAACCACGGCCGCTTGGCGTTGGTCATCTGCACTTGCTGGACGGAGATCTTTGCCTGCCGGGTCAACTCATCCCATTTGTAGCCGATCTTCAATTCCGGGTAGCCCGAAAGATAAACCCATTGATCGAAGAACTGCTCCAGCGACAGGCCACTGAGCTCTTCAAAGACGTCGATGAGATCCTGCGTGACCACGGTCTGAAAACGATGGCGCTCGAGGTAGGTCTTGACGCACTTGCGATAGAGCTCCGGGCCCAATTGAGAACGCAACATGTGGAGAACCCAGGCTCCCTTGGGGTAGGCACGGAAGCTGAATTGCTCCATGGGCTTGTTGTAGTCGCGATAGACAATCGGAATGGTGTCCTTGCTTTTGCTGAAGATCCCCTGCGAGTTTCGGTAGAGCCCGTTCTTGAAATTATCGTCCCCCATCAACTCCCGCTCATAGAGAAGGGAATAATAAGTCGCGAAGCCTTCGTTCAGCCAGATGTGGCTCCAGTCCTTGCAGGTCACCAGGTCCCCGAACCACTGATGGGCGGCCTCGTGGGCATCGAGCGAGCGACTGCTCCTGAGATTCTCCTGGGCTTTCGTGAAGAGCGTCCGGCTGGTGAGGGTGGTGAGGCTGGTGTTCTCCATTCCCCCCATCATGTAGTCGATGGCGCAAACATTGTAGTACTTGTCCCAAGGATAGCCGACCCCGATCTCCTTGTCGAAGAACTGCAGGATCTTCCTGGTGTCCACAAAGGAATTCGCAGCCTGCTCTTTCTCGGAAGGCGGGACGTAGAGGGCGATGGGGATGTTGCCGTGTTTGTCCTCGATCTTCTCGAAGTACCCGGCCACCAGGCTGATGAGATAATTCACGTGAACCTTGTCCTGCAGCCAACGGAAGGCCACCAACCCGGTCTGTTCATCCTTCGTTTCGGAGAGCAGTCGACCATTGGAGAGAGCGACCATGCCTTGCGGGACATGACAGATCATCTCGGTGGTGAACTTCTCGTTGGGATAGTCATGACTCGGGAACCAATGCCGATGAGTTTCGGGCTCGCCCTGGGTCCAGAGCTGAGTGTCGCCCTTCTTGTATCCCATTTCAACGGTGCGGAAATACAGCCCTTTGTCCGGGGTAACCTTGTAACGAATCGTCACTTCACTTTTCTCATTGGCCGGGATGGCCGCCGCAAAGGTGATTTCGATGAAGTCATCGGTCACCTGATGGGCCTGGATCGCATGCTTGGACTCCACCGATTCGATCTCAAGACCGACTGCATTGAGCTTGAGTTGACGAAGGGGTTCCGCGATGGGTTGAAACTGCATGGTGGCCGTGCCGCTCACGCTGCGGTTTGCAAAGTCGGGCGTGACATCCAACTTGAGATGCAAGACATCGATATGCCGGTCGGGCGCATACTTGCGATTCGGGGCTTTGTCGCCGGGTGCTTCCGCGGCCAGCCATTGAGTCGCGAGCCGCTTGCAGTGCGAACAGTAGTACGCTTCTTCCGCTCGCCCGCTGGTGGCGCTGAGTTGAGCGACGAGAACAAGAAGAACTAGTCGATGTAAGAGCATAAGGGTTCGCTGAAAATGGGGCTGATCCGAATGAAATCAACTCTATTCCATGGAACGCGGGCATGTTGTTGACCGCAAGCACCCTGCTCGGAAATTGGAATCGTGCATTGTTCATGCCGCATCGCGGTAGAAGTAACGAAGCAATCCCCCGAGCCAGCTCTTGCTCAGCGCGCCCTCTCCGAGCTTTCACCACCCGGCACCACCAAAGCGCACCCAACCCGTCGAGCGCCGGGACGCTCCCGCGATCTCTGCTGCTCGGAATCCATGTCCCTGCGCCTACTATGGAAATCCCAAGCGCGATTGTCGCTGCGTACCGCGCCAGATCGAAATCTACCGACAACGCATCCCGGGCCCCCTCCTCGATCGTATCGACCTGCACGTCGAGGTTCCCCTCGTGGCCGGGTTGTCGATTGACACCTGACCGATCGGGCGGAGCTGCGCGGACCAATCTGTACCTACCTACCCCGGACCATCAGCCTCAAGGAAATCCGGACTGAAAAAAGGATTCTCCTAGCTATCACTCGGCTCCTGGGCCTTGCGCTCGGCCTCGAGCTCGGCCTCAAATTCCGCCTCCTCCTTGGACTTAAGCTCCGCCTCGCTCTTCTTTGCAGCCTCCTCGACGGCGGCCTTCTCGGCGGCATCCTCGGCGGCATGCTGGGCCGCGAGCTTTTCGGCTTTCGCGGCCTCGCGAGCCATGCGTTTATCAAACTTCCTCTGCTCGCGCTCCCGGCGCTTGTAGTCTTTGCTAGGTGTGACGGCCATGGGTAAAATCCTTATTCCTTGTTAAATTCGTGTGACAGGTTTGTCCGTCTCCTTCTGGAGGCGACGTCAGCCTCTTCGCGTCCCCATACAATTCGGCGCTGGGGAGATTCCATAGAAAATAAAGCGAAATTTATCGATCAAAAATCGGGGTTCCCCTTCACGGGGTGAGAGGGCCGAGTCTTCATTACCCCTTGTTTTAAGGCCTTAATCGACGAAATGGCGTCCCCCCGGAGGGGGCCAGAAAATGGATTCGGGCAATGTTCATGCAGCATCCCGGGGGTAGCCTCTTCCCACGGATCACTGCGAAGTCACGCGGAATCGAAGGAAGTAGGTCTCACCCCACGCCGCTCCGTTGGGAGGTTCCACCAGGAATCTCAAGTGATACCACCCGGGCCCGGGACTGGGGAGAAAGCGATTTACTGTGATGCCGAGCGCCTCCCAGGATCCAGGCAGCAGACTTGGAGATCCTTCGACATAATAGGTGAGTCCATGACGCGCACCCGCAGAGAGCTTGGGAAAGGAGATGAACAGCCGAGGCAAACCGTCCAATCCAATTTCGGTCTCGACCGTCGGAGTGACGGACGCCGCCAGGGAACTAGGATCCAGCTCATGGTACCAGATTCTCAATACCGGCACCTGGCCCGGATCCAAATCGAACGGGACCGTAAGGCGCTTACCTGTCCCGGAGAACAAAAAGGTGAGCGCGTCGCCACTCTTCCAAGCGGGATCGTGGACTACCTCCTCAATCATGCCGGACAGGTCAGCGGTAATGTCCAGAAACAACCCGGGCCTTTGCCACCCGGCCGGAGACCAGATTACCTCCTGGGTGGTGAGAGGCCGCGCCGTCAGATTTTCGATCGAAGTGGTGAACGGAAGCGAGGGAGCACTGAGGTCGGCCCGGACTGTCCAGGAGGCCAACTCCAGGCCACGCGCGGCGGGAATGAACTCCACTCTCGACCAAACAATGGTTGCTCCCGGTGGGATGGGAAGGTCGCGAAAGCGGAGGCCGAAGGCCTGCAACGACTGGGAGGAGTCGATTCCGACTGCAAGGCCGGTGACATCGACCATTCCCAGATCGCTTTCAGTGGCATCGTCCTCGGACGCCAGGATCGGAATGCGAAGATGAGGAACGAATCCAACAACAGGCGGCACGATCACCTTGCTTGAAACCGGGCTGACACGCTCCCCTCCCCGCCAGACACTGAAAGCATTTACCGTCGCTCCCCGGCTCAACTCGATTGGCCCCGAATAGACCGCGCTGGCGGTGGTCGGCTCGCTCCCATCGAGAGTGAAGTAAACAATGGCATCGTCCGCGGGGGGATTCGCAAATACATGGAGCTCCGTCTTTCCCAGTTCACGCTCGGCCGTGACGAGGGCAGGACCAAATGGGCTCCACGGATCGGCCAGTGGCGTTCTGGGTGCGACCTCACCCCGCTTGATGATCTGAAACTCATCCCGAATCGTGCCTCCCTGATTGATCATGCGCACGGTCATGGTATCCCCTGCGAGATCGAGGAGAACCGAGCCCACCTCCACGATCGACTTTCGATGGAGCGGGAACAGCCCGATGCGGGCGGCACCGCGTCCATGGCCGGCCACCACCGCAACGGTTCCTTCGTGCGGATGGCTGTGCAGGCTCTTGCGATAGGCTCCGTCTCCCTCGGGATGACCGTCGCCGTCGTCCAGGATCACCCCGGCAGAGGTGGTGGGCGTGGCGTAGGCTCCATCCAGTAGCATGGAGCGCTCGTAGATGTGCGAATGTCCCGCCAGGACGAGATCGACTCCATGCCCCTCGAGAATGGGCATCATGACTTCGCGCATCTCGATCAGCTGGTCTTCTGCGTCACTAATGTGAGTTCCCCTCGTGTAGGGTGGGTGATGCCAGAAGGCGATCAACCAGTCGGAATCGTTCTGGGTCAGATCATTCAGCAACCAGGTAGCCATGCGGCCGACCTGACTTCGTTCCTCGTCGTGGCTGTTGAGGCACACGAAGTGAATGGGACCAAGGTCGAAGGAATAGAATGCTTCGCTCCCGGAGGGCACCCCCCCGGCTTCGCCGTTCCTTGGCAGAACAAAGGCATCGTAGTAGGGTCCGATTCCAAGGAGGCCGCTTGAGCTCCGTCCCTCGTGATTGCCCATGGTTGGCCATGTCACCGTGTTGCGGAGCAGAGAGGCATAGATGTCGAAAAACTTCGCCTGGAACTCGCCGTCCAAGCCGGAGTTGTAGGCCATGTCGCCCAGGTGAAGGAAGGCGTCGAGCGGCGGCCCCTCATTCGCCACGAACTGCGTCATGGCATTGAAGGCCGCGATCTGAGGTGGCGTGCCAGTTCCGGAGTCGCCCACCACCCAGAACCGAAGCGGGCGCGCCGTGTCGCGAGCAGGCTGAGTGCGAAAATGAAATTCCTCACTGCAACCGGAGAGGAGATCGTCGCCATCAAAGATGCCATAATAGTAGACCGTGTCCTCGCTCAAGCCGGAGAAGTAGGCCTCGTACTGATAGGTGTTGGGGGGAGCTTGGGAGAGCCGGGGAAGCTCGGGCGGCGCCGCCAGTTCGGGAGAAACCCGGATCGCCATTTGCACTGGAAGCACGACCCGGTCCAAATCGGCCGCTGACGTTCCGTAACGGACCAGCGGGATGGTGGGACCAACCGTTCTCCACACCAGGACCGCCGAAGAACGGGTGGTGAGCTGGACCATCGGTCCACGGCTGAGATTCTCCTGCGCCACGGGCGGATTGGCCCTCAGCGAAGCCGCGTGTCCAGCGACGAGGACGGTCAGAAGCAGGAACAGGGAAGCTCGAGGCATGGGAAAAAATCAGTGCGGCAAACAGATTTGCAGCACCGCGCCGGGGTGGCCAGCCTGGAAAGATTCGGACTCGGCAGGGAATTCTCTCTGCGCCGGCAGGGAAAAGCAAGAAGGCAGTCTTCTCCATGGACCAGCGGGCCGCCTTGGAACTCTACACGATCCGCAACGAACTCTACGGCCAGGTGCGGCAGGTGCCTCCGCATCCAGTGCGACTGGCAAACTGAGTGGGCGCTTGTCAGCGAGGTATCCTACCGTCCGAATATCGACGGGCGGCGGTCAGCCTCGGTCGAGGAACGCATCCTCGCATACCCCGAAGCGGCATGGGCCAAAATTGAACCCCAGAAGAAACCGAGCGAGGAGTCAGTTCGTGCTGCTATTGAAAAACTCCGCCGGGCCGAGCTGCTAGCCGCATCGCGTGGGGCGATCTCGGCAGAGACGACCGCGAACATGTATTTGGGCCGCGCGAGGAGGCGACGCCGACTCAGAGATCGAAGCTCTCGGTGCAATCCTGGGGCTCTGGCACAAGGATATTGAGAACGCGGAACCAAAGGACTACATGGACGTCTTGGTCAGCCTGCTTGATGTCGCCACCAGCAGCGGAAACATGTTTCATGCGATGCAGGCCTTGAACCCCGCATCGCGCCTCAAGAATGAGGACATCCGAAAGCGAGTCCCGTTTGCTGCGATGATGCCACTCATGACGCTGGCCGCGGTCGCAGAGGCTCAGCTCACGGGTAAACTGGGCCGGGCCACCTCGAGTATCAAGAGACTCCCGCAGCAATGTCACTGGGATGGTGAGCGGGTCTCGCGACCAGTGCTCCGTTCCCAAATCACCTCGCCGATGCGCGGGCGCGAACAAACATCCGGTCCAACAGGGGCACCGCATATTCAAAGACCAGGGTGGCGGTCCCATCACCGTTGTTGGTCCGCGCGATGAGTGCGAAAGTGGCACCTGAGGGGCTCCAGTTTACAAGGTCGGGCGACGTTTCCAGGGAAAGCACCACGTCATCCGCCGCGAGGTTCTGTTGCAACGACACCCGGGGCACTCCGCCGACCGAAGCGATCGAGAAGGCCCTCATTCCGGAATCTGGATCGGCATCGCTGGTTCCAAGGGCGTGCTCCAGGAAGGCGTTCACCCCATCCATGTCCCCGTCGGCATTGGGATCACCGGCGAAGGGGACGGCATCGCCCGCCGCGGGGCTCCCCTCGAGATCAACGCTGCTCCGCCAGCTGAGAGGGTCGTCATGGTCGGGGTCCGTCAGCGGCGCAATCAGGACCAGGCTGTAGCCGTCACCGTCCGCACTCTCCGGCCACGGGTGTTTGTCGTTGTAGGTGAATTCGCGAATAGTCGAGCCGTTGGCGGCGAGGAGGACGATCCGCTCGCCATCATTTTCGAGGTCTCCACGGAACATGCCTGCCACCGAAGCGCCCAAGTCCCCATGCAAGGTGGCAAAATCGACCGGTCGGCCGACGATCACGACCCGCTCCCCGGGCGAGAGAGCGGCCAGTTCGTAGCTCGCATTCTCGGCGAACTCGAATTCGATGCCGTCGCCAAACTCAACCCCGCGCAGATCGATGGGACTGTTTCCGATGTTCATCAACTCCACGTATTCCTCGGCGTTGTCGCCGCTCGCCGGATGGTAATGGAGCTCGCAGATAGCCAGGTTGGCCGCAGCGGCGGGGACAGTCCCGACGTGGAACGGCGCCGTTGTCAGGGCGCTCCACTGCCCGTTGTTGAACACCCGCGCGCGAGGCTGGACCGGATTGGTCAGGTCGATCGGCGCAGTATAAAGTTGCGCGGTCGGCGAGAACTGGCCCGCCTCCGAAGTGGCCGCCACCAACTGCGGCATCGCCAGGATATCACTGCTGCCCCGCCCATTGTTCAGAAGGTGAATGGCGAGCATGTTCGTTCCGACATGGAGGGCATCGATCCCGGCCTGGTCGATCGGAAAGGGCACGAAGTCCACTGCGCTCGCGTCCGGATGTCCGACCCTGGCACCGGCTTCCCAGTCGAGAATGGCGGGATCGTTCTCCGACGCCACCCGCACCCCGTTGAAATAGGCGACGAAACCATCGTCATACTTCATGTTCAGGGTCAGGACTCCAATTTCATCGAGGGCGGCCTGGTTGGGAATCGTGAATGGCACGCGCACATAAACGGTCGCATTGACCGTGTTGGCGCCGATCACATCGAGGCCGTTGAGAGGGATGTAGTTCCCGGGATTCGTTTCATAGGCGATCCCCGTCACGCCTGAAAGCCAGGTGGAATCATTGAACCCGACTTGCTGCCAGGTATCGCCAAGCGACGCATCGACCGGCACGAAGGCCGTGGCCGGGGCACCTTGACCAAGGTAGGTTGTGGTCTCCCCCACCACTCCCCCCACCCGCGGGTCGGAACCGTCGAGGGTATAGTAAATTTCACCGACCGGAGCGGTCATCTCGAGATCGAAGCCTGCGAGAACGTCCCCGCCATGCTGGTTAAAGACCGCAGCCTCAAGGTTGGGGTAGAGGGCCTGGTCAATGAGCTGATTAAGCACGGTGGCAGTGCGGCCCGGGAGGTAGGTGTTGTTCTGGAAGTTGACTTCAGTCTGCCAGTTGTTGGAGACCGTGTAGGGATTGCCGGCCCGCTGCGCGTCTCCCCAGCGCGCGGACTCCGCCACGAGGGGGACGCGGAGGAAATCGACCCAGCGATTGAATGTGCCGGCAGCCCCGGCCGGAGTGAGGGCTCCGTTGTTGAAGAAGTGCTTGTGGACCCGGTCGGCGAAGAGGAGGCGGTACTCGGGATTCGACCTGAGTGCCTGGTGCACCGCGGTGGCGCGGCCAGCACTGTTCTTCGTGACGGAGTTCGCTCCAGTCCCAAGCAGGGTCCGCTCGGAGTCCCACGTGAAGAACTTGAAGGTCTCGCCCGGCTTGCGCAGCCGTCCCGCCTGCCAGTTATTGTGATCCCAGTCTCTGTTGCCGTTGTAAAAATTGACGAGCAGCCAGTCGATCATGTTTCCAAATTCAAGGTAGCCCTGGATCGCGGCGTAGTCGACAGGATCGATCACTCCAGCGGCAGCCATGTTCACCACCGTGTTCCATGTTGCAGTCGTTCCGTCCACCTCCACCATCCCCGGGCTGACTTGTGACTTGATGACATCCCAGTCGAGTTCATCCCCGCCAAAGGCTTCGACCATCGCGTCATCCTCGACGCGTTCGATGGTGTTGAAGACACCCCAGTAAAGGCCGTTGATGTAAACGTGGGCGTGATCCTGCCTGGTGGCGGGCTGCCCCATTTCGATCTGGAGGCTTCGGGCAAACTGGTCGCGGAAGTAGAGCGCCTCGTTGCGCTGCCCGGCGCTTGGGTGGAACCACGAATCGCCGTTCTGCCCCCGCAGCAAGAGGCTGTTGACGGTATCGGGATCCGCATCCTCACCGAAGACCGGGAACACCAGCTTGGACGGCCCGTAGCTGCTGCGAAAGACCAGACGCATGTTGTGCTTGGCCCGGGAGGTCGCGCGGCTGGCGTTGCCGAAGATCCTCATTCCGGCGTCGACCTGGATCTCCTGGCCATGCGGAAAGTCGAAGAACTCCGCCGAGACCTTGCGCTCCCATGCCGAGCCACGCGCAATGGTGGAATTCGAGTAGATCCCGCCCACCGCCGGGTCGCTACTGTTGTTGAACCAGTCGTCGATCGCCATCACGAGCGAGATGGTGGGAAGGGCCCGCAGGGCGGTCTTGATCTGAGCGAGGGATCCGATCTGCGGACTGGTGTCCATGGCATAGTCCGCCGTGACAGATGGTTGCCACACCCTCGGATAACCCGGAGGGTTCGCCGGCTGCTGAAGCACGTCATCGAGGAAAATGTAGGTGTGCGTCGTGATCTTAAGAGGCGCTTCGTCGGGACGATAGGCGCCAGCGCGCAGGGTGGTGGTGGTCGTGATCGGAATGGGAGCGGTGTAGAGCGTGCCGTTGGTCGGAGTGGGCTCGCTGGCGTCGGTGGTGTAGTAAATCCCGGCCCCCGCCGCAGCGGTGGTCAAGGTCACGTTGAACGGCGTCTCGAAGAACCCACGGGACACATCTGCCACGACCGGATCGGTGATGAAGAAAGCGACGGCTGACCCGTCATTCTCGGCCAGGGGGGTGGGATTGTTGAAGTAGCCCACGCTCCCGCCGCCGGGAACCGAGCCGTAAGAGACCGCGGTCACCTGGACCGGATAGCCGGGGGTAAACTGATGATGGATGGTGGTGCCATCGGGCTCAACCAGCGCGAGGAATTCGCCCGCGCCGCTCAGCTTGAAGTTGGTGTGGAGTTCGGCGCCCGCGACCGCGCGGTCCTTGCCACTCGCGAAGACGAGCAGGTAGTTGCCACTCGCCATGATGGTCTCCGGAAACTGCCACTTCGAGAGATTCAGTGGGTCATCGGTCAGGAACCAGCCCTCCAGGTTTTCAAGCGAGGCCCCGGTGTTCAGGATTTCGATCCAGTCTTCCTCTTCACCATCTTCATCGATGACCGGGCCGGCGTTGATGGCCAGGAACTCGTTGATGCGAAACTGTCCATCGGATCCCACCGCCACGTCGACGGCCACGGTATGAACCTCGGAGCCATCGGATGCGGTGATCGTGTAGGTGGATCCCGCCGCCGGGGAGACATTGACCGAACCGGCTCCACCCGCCGTGATGGGAAGGACATTTCCAACTCCCTGGTCGATGCTCAGGCTCGTCACTGAAGACTGGACCGTCCATGAAAGTAGAGTCGATCCGCCCACCGGAATCCCGGCCGGGGAGGCGGTGAACGACGTGATCAGGGGGGGCGTGGTGATCGCGTCATGGTGTGCGGCAATTCGAGCAGCGGGCAAGGCGCTGGTGTAGAAGGCAACCTCGTCCACCACCCCATCGAAGTAACTTCCGTTCAGCCTCTTGCTGATTCCAACCAGGAATGTGCCCAGACTCGGCTCGACGCCATTCGGGTCCAAGTAGTTGCCCGAGGCAGTGGCCACCCCGTTCGCGTACCAGGTCCATACTCCAAGCCCTTCGCCGGTTGCGCTCACGCCAGTCCGCTGGAAGACAAAGGCGGCGTGCGTGATCACTTCCGCCACGGCCGTGAAGTCCGCATTCTTGGAGGATCCGCCCACGAAGTTGGTGAGCAGGCCCGCCGAGTTGATCTGCATCAGGGTCCGCCCCGTCCCTCCCGAGTCACGCTGCTGGAGGGCGGTCTGCGTGGTCCCGATTCCGTCGGTGCGGAAGATCGCTTCCACCGTCCAACTGGTGGTGGCGGGATTGAACAAGTTCGGAATATCGACCCGGGAATTATCTCCGGCGTTCCCACTGAGTTCGATTGCACTCCCACTCTCACTCGTGAGTCCGGCAACCTCGAGGGTCGGCGGAGCGGACCCGGAGTAGGTGGCATGGTTGCCATTGCCGGAGGAATCGAGCGCCACACCAGCACCTGCGCTCTCCTCGAAGCGATAGAAGGCCACCGGCGAGTCGATGAGGACCTCGGCGGAGTAGGTCGCCGCCCAAAGAGGGGCCGCGCTGCACAGAAGAGCGAGGGGGATCGCGAAGGGTGGCTTCATAAGTCGCTGGGGGCGAGCGGTCGAAAGAGGGTGATCTGAAGGTGGGGAGGAATCTACCCCATTGTCTGCGGGCGAACGGCCCGATGTCCAGTTCCGCAACAGCTCTCGCCCTCCAGCACCGCCTGAAAGGCCACTTCCGCGAAAAATCAGCAGAGCCCGCCGTCCGGGACCACAACTGCGAAAGGCTCAAGGTGTTCAAGAGGTATGCTGGGCAGCAGCAGCCCGGAAATCTGGCTGTTCCCCCAGATCCAGATTCTGTATGATAATTCCAATGAATCGCTATTTCCCTGCAATGTTGGCCCTTGCGGTCGCGCTCGGTTCCGCCACCGCCGCCCCCAGGATGAAAACACTGGAATTGCAGGAAGTCCTGCGCGTGGCTGGAAAAATCGACGATCTCCTGGAAAAGGACCTCGCGGTGAAGAAGGCCAAGTCGCTGCCGGCGGTCTCGGACGAGGTGTTCGTGCGTCGATCCTACGTCACGATCGTGGGGCGGATTCCGACGGCGCAGGAAGCCACCAGCTTCCTCGACAGCAAGGCTCCCGACAAGCGGACCAAGCTCATCGAAAAGTTGGTCAAATCCCCCGGCTACGACAGCTCGGCCTTCAATTACTTTGCGGACCTCCTGCGCCTGCAAACGACCCATGAGCAGTACGGTCTGGGCTGGCACGTCTGGCTCCGCAACTCACTCGCCAAGGACAAGCCGTGGGACAAGCTCGTGAACGAGATGCTCGCGGCCGAGGGTCACTCCGTGAAGAACCCGGCGGTCGGCTACTATCTTCGCGATCGTGGGATGCTCCTCGATAACGTCAGCAACACGGTACAGGTATTCCTCGGCCACCAGATTGGTTGCGCGCAGTGCCACGATCACCCCTTCGATAAGTGGAGCCAGATGGAGTACTACGAGCTCGCGGCCTTCAGCGGTGGTGTCCGCTACAACAGCGAGGAAGCGCGGGACGCGATGGGCAAGGTTGTTGCCCACATGAAGAAGAACAATCCCCAAATCGCGCGCGCAACCAGGAGCAAGGACAAAAAGGCGCGCGAACGGGCCCAGAAGGGAGTCTACCGGAAAGTCAATGGGGAGATGCGCTATGTCTTCCGCGACTTCAACAAGAACGAAATCACCGAGAACGACCGGCAGAAGCTGAAGCTACCCGACGACTACAAGTACGATGACGCCGACCCCGGCGAGGAGATCGATCCGGCCACCCTCTTCGGTGCAAAGGTGAGAGACGTGAAACCGGAGGATCGCCGGAAGGTCTTCGCGAATTGGGTAACCTCCACCGAGAATCCCTACTTCACCAAGGTGATCGCCAATCGTCTCTGGGACCGCACCTTTGGTCATGGCCTGGTGGATCCGGTCGACAACTGGAGCACCAAGACGCTCGGCTCGCATCCCGAGGTGCTCGCTTACCTGGAAAAAGTGATGAAGGGGGTGAACTACCGGACCCGGGACTTCGAGCGCATTCTCTATCACACCAAACTCTTCCAGCGCGAAGTGGCGTCCCACGAGGCCACTCCCGGCACGGACCACTTCTTTGTTGGCCCGCAGCTCCGCCGCCTGTCGGCGGAAGAACTCTACGATTCCTTCACCGTGCTGGCGTTTGGAAACACCGACGACAACATCAACACTGCCCTCGAGGCGAAGTGGAAAGACCACCAGGGAAACATCAATGATCTCCTCGGTTTGTCCGCGCCCAAGCTGCTCCAAGCCGGCAAGGATGCGCAGGCTGCGGAAGATGCGCGACGGGATTACCAGCGTAAGAACCGCGAAGTCCAGGTTGCGATGACCAAGGCCAAGGCCGCGGGCAACCAGAAGGAGATGGGGCGCCTCAAGAAGAAACAGGACGCCCTGCGCCGGGAAGCCCGGCAAAAGCGCGACAACATGAGCGAAGGAATGACCATGGTGATGCGCCGCTATCCCGGTCGCGAAGCCCGCGCCGGCATCAACATGCGCGCTTCCGAGCATCCCACCCCCTTCAGGGCCAATCACATCGTGCGGCAGTTTGGTGGTTCGGACCGCAACACCACGGAGGCCGCCCACACCATGGCCTCGGTGCCGCAGGCATTGACCCTGCTGAACGGCCAGATCGCCAACAGCGCGGAGAACCGAAAGTCGAAGATCTTCGAGGCCCTCGCCGAGATCACGAGTCCTGAAATGCGTCTCGAGTATCTCTTCCTCGCCTTTTACTCCAGTCGACCGACGGAGGAGGAGAAGGAAGCACTGCTCCCGCTGGCCAGCAACGCGAAGGACATCTTCACCCTCGCGCGCGCGATGCTGACCTCCAAGCGCTACCTCTTCGTGCAGTAACCCGGAGACCGAGGCACTCACACAAAACTTCAACTTTTTCATGCCATGTCCGAACTCAACAAACTCGACGAACTAAGCCGCCGCTCCTTCATGGCTACTGCCGCCAAGGGCTGCCTCGGAGTCACCATTGCTGGATCTGCCAGGGATCTCTTTGCGCCCGCCGCCTTCGCCGCTGATCCCGGCACGGTGGCCAAGGGCGGAGGCAAGGCCAAGAGTGTGATCTACCTCTTCATGTCCGGAGGAATGACCCATCTCGACACCTTCGATCCCAAACCAGACGCCCCGGTCGAATTCCGGGGACCGACCAAGGCGATCAAGACCAAGGCCGACGGTGTCCGCCTGGGTCACTACATGTCCAATCTTGCCAGCCAGGCTGACAAGATTGCCTTGGTGCGTTCGATGTCCTCCACCCAGGGTGCGCACGGTCCGGGACGCTACTTCATGCGGACCAGCTACACCCAGCGCGCCTCGATTGTGCATCCGTCGGCCGGAGCGTGGGTCACCCGCCTCAAGCAGCGCGCCAACGAGAATCTCCCGTCCTTCGTCACGGTGGGCACCGGCAACGGGCATCCCGGAGCCGGCTTCTTTGAACCGCAGTATGCTCCGCTCCCGGTGGGCGATGCCGAGTCCGGCCTGCAGAATGTCCGCCGTCTCCGCAACATCACGGAGGAACAGTTCAACAAGCAATTGGCCCTGCGCAAGCTGCTCGACAAGCAATTCGACGCGCGCTTCCACCAGGGACAGAAAAACGTGCGCGCCTACAACCAGGTGTTTGAGGAAGCGGTCAAACTGATGAACAGCGAGGACCTCCAGGCCTTTGACATCAGCAAGGAATCCAGGAAGACCCACGAAGCCTATGGTGACCACAGCTTCGCCAAGGGCGTCCTTCTCGCCCGTCGGCTGGTGGAGAATGGTGTGCGCTTCATCGATGTCGGCTTTGGAGGCTTTGACTGGCACAACGACAACTTCGATCAGTGCGAGCAGAAACTCCCGGTCCTCGACCAAGCTCTCAGTGCCCTCCTCAGCGACCTCGAGTCCAAGGGACTGCTCGAGAGCACCCTGGTGGTGGTCGCCACGGAGTTCGGCCGCACTCCGAAGATTGTGCAGGAACGCTCCGGAAGGAATCACTTCCCCAAGGCCTTCTCCTACCTCCTCGCCGGAGGCGGCATCAAGGGTGGACAAGTTTACGGCCAGACCGACGAGACTGGCTCCAACGTCATCAAGGACAAGGTGGGCGGTCCCGACTTCAACGCCACGATTGGACATGCCATGGGCGTGCCCCACGATCTCGCTCTGATGTCCCCCAGCCGGCGCCCGTTCAAGATGGGAGCTCGCGAAGGAAAACCGCTCACGAAGTTGTTCGGATAACGCTTGCGAGCATTCTCACTCGTTAAGTTTACCCCGGTCTGCCCTGCAGGTCGGGGTTTTTGTTGGGGCTTCGCCGACGTCCCGACTCCTCCCTTCCAATTCTACACCACCAACCACAGCAGCGAAG
>JAYGGC010000081.1:0-2783 GCA_046581525.1 Roseibacillus sp.
AACGAGCCCCAGATGGATCAAGAACAGGATCCGCAAGAGGAAGCCAAGAAGCGGCAATTTGAATCCTTCGGCGAGGCGGTGCGCAGCGCGAAGGACGATGCCACCAGCAAGGCCAAGGAGGCAGCTCCGAAGATGAAGTCGGCGGTGGCCGAAGTCATCTATGACCTGACCTACGGCAGTGCCTACGGTGCGGTGTTCCTCGGAGCGTTCGCCGCCGAGCTGGTGCCAAAATCGGTCAAGGACGGCTTCACGAAAGGCGCCAAGGCGGGGCGGGACAAAGCCCGCACGGCCCGCGACAAAGTCCGCGATACCATGACGCCCAAGAAGGCGGATGAGGCCAGCGGAGAAGTGGTGATCGACATTGAACCCGATCCCGCGGGGGCCTGACGAATTTAAGACTGTCGTTGCGCTTAAACTGGTGAGAGCGGTCCTTGGCGTTGTGCTGGGGGCCGCTACCCATTTGGAGACTGGAACTTTCGCCGGGCGGCCGAATGCTCATCGTTGGCGCAGAGCGACGAAGGACGAGGACATTCCTTAACCTTGCGCCATTCCCGCTAGTAGAGCCGGATTCCACCGCTGGCTCCGGTGACTGGTTGGCCGGGGTGCTGCTGCATGGGCATGATATGCAGACTGCCCATGAAGTTGATGCCTTTGCAGATCCCGGCGTAGACGATCAGCTCGATGATGACGAAGGCCAGCCAGGATAAGCCGAGCATGACGCCCAGTGGTCCAGCCGCCAGCTCGGGATCAATGAAGATCCCGAAGATGGCGAGAATTCGAAGGATGCAGTAGGTAACCATGAGCCCGGAATTGAGCCGTGGGGCGTGGGCAAGGTTGGGATGGGAGGCCATCACGCGATTCCAGTCCTTGGCGAGCCCGATGTAGGCGACGAAAAACCAGTAGAGGTTGAAGAAGGGAATAAAGAGGAAACCCACCGCCTTTCCCGCGCTGCATCGCACGTTCCCGCACTGCAGGACTCTCCAACCGCGGTACAAGTAAATGAGGGTGAACACCCGGAACATCAGCAAACAGAGAGCCGACAGTCCCAAGCCGCCAACCACGATCAGGAAACTCTCGCTGATGGCCTTGTACGCCTCGGCGGTAGTGAGCGAACCGCTCGCTGACTCATTGGCGGCCGCAATTCTCCCCCAAGCTCCAACCAGGCCGACGACCACGCACACGATGCCCAGGATCACGAGGCTGATCAGCAATCCAAAGGAGGCCTTTGCAAATCCGGGTGCGGGGTAGGGTTCGCCGGGCTGCACAGCCGGTGCGGTGAGCCCACCGGCAGGGTAGGCAGGAGCGGCCTGCACCACCCCGGCGGGCTGCTGGACCATTCCGGGAGCAACTTGCTGCTGCGGATAAGCGGTCTGAACGGGTTGTTGGGGGACCGGGGCGGCGACCACCGGGGCAGTGGCCCCCAGGGGATGGGCCGTTTGTGCTGCGGCCCCGGTCAGAAGGCGGACTCGATGGGGTTCCTCCGGGATGAGCCCTTCCACATTGGTGGCGGGAATCCACTGGTCTTCGAGCGCTTCAGTCCAAAGGATAGTCTCTCTCGTGATGGTCCCGTTGGCGACGAACTCCTGCAGTTGTTCCGCCGTGTAGGGCCCATACTGCTGCCCGTCGACGACACTGATGAAGTGCCACTGTTGTTCTTCTTCCGACATTGCCATCGCGATTCTTAGTTCCGATTTCCGGGGCGGCAAGCGGGAAGGAGAGAGGGCCCCATATTCAGGGACCGGGATGGAGACTCCGAGCGGATCGAAGAATGCAGGAACGTGGTGGCGTTTTGGCCGCTTCGAGCGCGATGGCGCCTCAGATTTCGAGCCGGGTGGCCACTCCCGATCTGCACCCTGGAGCCTGCCTGCGGTGACAACACTACCCTCAACGGGGCAGCGGCGGGAGCAGGGGATTGGCCTCGTTGAGGTCCCCCGGAATGAATTCCTCTGGAATGAAGAGCGGATTGGCCTCGGGGACGTTCTGTTGTCTCGCGAGAGTCCGCGGCCACGCCTGGTGGTCGAGGAGCTCCGCATCGTAGTGCAACTCCACCACCTGCCCAAAGTACTTGCGCTCCCCAAGGAGGTGCACGTCAC
This sequence comes from Roseibacillus sp., assembly GCA_046581525.1. Taxonomy (GTDB): domain Bacteria; phylum Verrucomicrobiota; class Verrucomicrobiia; order Verrucomicrobiales; family Akkermansiaceae; genus Roseibacillus_B. The sequence goes on from JAYGGC010000081.1 coordinate 2,094, forward strand.
GATCGCCAGGGGGGATGAGGTAGGTGACTTGGAGGAGTTCCTCGCCGCTGTCCTTCCAGTCGAGGGGCTCGGTGAGCCACCGCTTCTCGATCTCGCTGTCGGAGGTGGCCTGGTGAAGGTCCCCGTTCCGCTTGTCAAAAATCACGACGTTCAGGTTGACCTTGCGGGCGTCGATCTCCTGGTGGGGAGCGGCCAGCACCGGGATGGTGAGGATGATCCTCTCGCCTTTGGTCACGCGCTTGTCGTTGAAGTGACGGATGCGCCCCAAGGTGAGTTTGCCCTCCATTTTCTGGGCGGATTCGAAGCCCACACTCAACTTGTGGGAGGCCAGCTCGTAAAGGCTTCCCGCTTTCTGCGGTCCGAGATTGAAGACCTTGGTGTAGTAGTCAGCAGCCTTCTCGTAGTGACCGATCGCACCGAAAATCTCCGCAAACTGGTAGAGCACGTTTGGCTCGTCCGGGGCCTTTTGCTGGGCTTCCTCCAGCTTCACGATGGCGGCCCCAATGTTGTCCTTCATGCGCGCCTCGCGCGCTTCCTGGACCAGGCGCTCGACCACGGGATCGGCAATGTAGGGAGACTTGAGCGTTGGCGTGGCGCTCGGCTTGGTGGGGATCTTCATCAACTCCGCTTCGCTGGTGAAGGCCTTGGGCAGGGGTTCGAATTCTGCACGGGCGGGAGGGAGAACCGGAG
>JAYGGC010000115.1:0-4358 GCA_046581525.1 Roseibacillus sp.
CCGACGAACCAGGACTACCACTACAATCGGAACGCCGAGACCTACATGCTCGTCGGCGACGCCCTCGGGCGCGCCATGGTCAACTTGCTCGGCGGCAATGCGGAAGCGCTGCCGCAAGCGCCGCGTCCGAAACGCGCCATCGCGCACGAAGGCGTCGAACCGACCGAAGAAGAGAAAGCCATCGCGCAGAAGGCCTTGGCGCCGATCATCCTCGACGGCGTCGCGCCGGCCTACATCGCCAACCCGCGCTACAACAAGACCCTCTTGGCCGAGGCGGCCGGGGAGAAGCCTGCGCGGGCGAACCAGTTTCTGCGTGGTGCGATGTTCGGTTTGATCAACGTCTACCGCGCCGCCGGCATCGACGACTACGAGTGGCGCGCCTTCGGCCCCGACCTCCATCAGGCGAAGTGGGACTACACCAGCTTCGACCCGAAAGAGGCGCTGCCGAAGGACAAGGGCAATCGCTACCGCAAGGTGACGTATCCCGACGGCATGGAGAACTGGTCCGCGCCCGACTTCGACGCCGCGAAAGCCGGCTGGAAGAGCGGGCTGCCGCCCTTCGGCCAGCTCGACGGCAAGCCAGAGCCGCTCCGGACTTGTGACGAGCACTCGCAATGCCGATGCGGGGTAAAACCGAATACGCTGTGGGAAAAGGAAGTGCTGTTAGTGCGTGGCACCTTCGACATCCCGCCGCTCAAAGACGGCCACCGCTACCGCATCGTGCTCGGCGGTAGCAACCACGTCAACACCGGCGAGGGCTACGCGATTTACGTCAACGGCAAGCTGCTGGCCGAGTCGAACTCGGGCGTTCCCAATCGTCAAGGTGGGCAGCCGCGTGGCGGTCATGTCTACGCCGATCTCCGCGACGAATTCAAAGTTGGCAAGGTGACCATCGCGGCCACCAGTTTCTTGCGCTACAACAACCCGCGTGGCCCCCTCCCTCCGTACGGGCATCTCTCGCTCTGGATCGAGGAACAGAAAGTGCCGCCGGTCGGGGAAAAGACGAACAGTGAAAAGGGATCCTGACCTGCTCCGGAACAATTTTGACTTCATGACCATCACACGCCTGACGATACTTGCTCTTGTCCTGGGATGCGGCGGCGCATGCGCCGCTGAGAAATCCTTCTACAAGAATCCCCACGGACTCTTCTCCACGCGGCCAAGTGAAACGAAATCGCTGCAGACGATCAAACGCTTCGGTCCGGTCGGGATCGGGATCGACCTGCTGCAGCCAGCCTTCACGATGCGGATCCAGTCCGTCGAGGCGGCCTCGCCGGCTGAAGACGCGAAGCTGAGGCCGGGGCAGATCATCGAGACCATCAACGGGCAGAAACTTGCCGAGATCGACCCGCGGATCCAACTTGGTCAGATCCTCGCAGCTGCGGAGGCAACGGATGGCGTGATCAAGTTTATGGTCGCGGACAAGCCGGGCGGCAAAGCGCAGGAGGCGATCGTGAAGGTCCCAGTCCTCGGAGCCTACAGCAAGACCTGGCCGCTGAATTGCCCGAAGTCGGACAAGATCGTGCGCCAGGTGGCTGACTATCTTTCCAAACCCAAGTCCACTGAAGGCCTCGGCGGGATCGGCATGCTCTTCCTGCTCTCCACCGGCGAGGACAAGGATCTGGAGGTGGTGCGCAACTGGGCGCGCAAGGCACCGGCTCATACCTACCCCTGGTACCTCGGCTACGGTGGGATCCCGCTCACCGAGTGCTACCTGCGCACCGGTGACCCTGAGATCCTCGCGAACATCCAGAAGTGGGTCGACAGCGCAGCGAAGACCCAGCACAACGATGCCTGGGCTGGTCGGGGCAGCGCGCTCACCGGTTACGGCAAAGGGCACCTCAATGCGGCCGGCACCCATGTGCTGACCTTTCTCCTGCTGGCCAAGGAATGCGGCGCAGACGTGCCCGATCGCACTCTGCATGGCGCACTCCGACATTTCTATCGCTACGCCGGCCGGGGCAACAACCCCTACGGCGACGACCGCCCGTTCACCGGTTTTGTCGACAACGGCAAGAACGGTAAACTCGCGATCGCCATGGCCGCGGCGGCCGCGCTCACCCCGGACGGAGAGAACTCGGTCTATGCTGGGGCCCGCGACGTCTGCGCGATCCAAAGTTTCTACACCACCACCTTCATGCTGCACGGCCACACCGGCGGCGGGATTGGCGAGATCTGGCGCAGCGCCGCCATGGGCCTCCTCTACGAGAAGAAGCCCAAGCACTACCGGGAGTTCATGGACAACCGGAAGTGGCACTACGATTTGTCGCGCCGCTACGACGGATCGTTCGGCATCCTTGGTGGGGGCGGCTATGACAAGGAACAGTGGGGCGTGGCCTTCCCGCTGGCCTACACCATGCCGCGCAAGACGCTGCGCATCACCGGCGCACCTCCGACCAAGTACTCCAAGCCCTACCAGCTGCCGAAACGTCCCTGGGGCACCGAGGCGGACGATGCTTTCGTCCTGCGCCGAGCGGTGCCGGGCAAGGACGGAAAGAAGTATGATTTCTCGGGGGAAACCCTCGCCAACGATTCCAGCATGCATTTCCTCCGTCGCTTCAACGGCCCGGAGCAGCCGAGCGACGAAGAGATCCGCAAATACATGCACCACCATGATTTCAACATCCGGAACCTCGCCGCCCACAAGGCGCTGGGGATCAGCAGTGGTTACCTTGGTCGTAAATCCGGAGGCGGAAAACTGCGTCCGGAGCTGGTGATGGAGTGCGTGCAACACCAGGACCCACGGGTTCGCCGGGCCATGTTTGGAGCGCTTATGGCGCGCAATGATGCGGTGACGCCGGAGATCTACGAACTTGCGGTGCAGGCGGTGCGCGATCCGAAGGAATCCTGGTTCATCAAGGACGCTGCGATCCAGCTCGTTGCCCGTGGATCGGTGGATCAGATCGTGGCCCTGGTCGACGTTCTGCTGCCCTATCTGAAGCACGAGGAGTCGTGGTTGCGGAACGCCGCCCTGACTGCCCTGACCCCGGTGGCCGCAGATGAGCGTTGCTACAAGAAAGTGCTTCCTGCGATGGGCGAGTTGGTGAGGCACAATCAGCGTGTGTCGGTGACGCACGGATTCGCACCGGCGATTCGCGCCAAGATCAAGGCCGCCGGACCGGCGGTGCAGAAGCTGGCGGCCGAGACCCTGAAGGAGACCTTCACCGGATTCGCCGGCAAGAAGGTCAGTCCCGCCGGCCAGAACCTCAAGCCCACTTACGACTACCACCTCGAAGCGATTGCGGCGTCGCTGGCCGATGTGCCGGGGGGCCTGGATGTCCTCTACGAGATTGCCCGCAAGAAGCACCCCGAACAGATCCTGCCTTACAAGGAGCTCTTTCTTGCGGCGGACTCCAGGACCTTTGGTCCCAAGCTGAGGAAGGCGATCAATCCGATCATCATGGACGAGCTCATCCCCGAGTACGTGGGCAAGAATCGCAAGAGGCTGCAACCTCTCGCTGCCAACGAAGTGAAGTCCGAATGGCCCGGCGGCAAGGGGGAGCCCATCGATGGCTTGGCTGCCCTCTACAAGCGGGCCGGCCAAGACGGATTCGAGTGGCACATGTTCACGGATCTGCGCAACGCGGAGTGGTCCTACCACAGCTTCGACCCGGTCGCTGCCGAGCAGGTTCCCTTTGACCAGCTCGTCTCCCGCTACCGTGAAGTATCTCCGCCCAAGGGAATGGAGGACTGGTTCGCCGCCGACTTTGATCCCGCCAAGGCCGGTTGGAAGAAGGGCAAGAGCCCCTTCGGCAACTACAAGGGGAAGATTCCCGAGGGCCCGATCACGAAGTGCTCGTCCGGCTGCCTCGGCCCGGGCTGCTACGGCGCGACCAAAGTGAACACCCTTTGGGAGAAGGAAGTCTTGCTCCTGCGGGGCACCTTCAAGATTCCGCCGCTGAAAGAGGGCCACCGCTACCGCCTGCGCGTCAATTCCGGTGAACACGTCGGCGCCGGCGGGGGACATCTCATCTACATCAACGGGAAGCCCTTGATTGAGGCCATTCAGGGTGCCGGTCGCGGATCGGGCGGCCGTCCCAAGGGCGCCTACATCACCAAGGAGTTCCTCGACGACTTCAAGAGCGGGGAGGTGACCATCGCGGTGAAGACCTTCATCCGCTACAACGCCAAGTACAGCACCAAGCCGAGCAGCAAAACGCCCCAAGGCAAGATCTGCATCCACCTCGATGAGCAAAAGTTACCTCCGATGGGCGACGAGCTCGTCACCAAGTCGGCCAAAGTCGTCCCCATGTTGTCGTCCGAGTGGCAGGCCAAGATCGATCCGGAAGACGCTGCGCAAAACCCCGACGACAACCTGTTCCGCTGGGACGGAAAGTTTGCTGCGAATCCGAAAGTCA
>JAYGGC010000154.1:0-9825 GCA_046581525.1 Roseibacillus sp.
GTCGTTACCGACTCTTGAGTGCGCTGCCGCACTCGTCGTTTGTGGTGCAGCGGGCGCCCTCGCGCAGGATGTATCGTTTAACCGCGACATCCGTCCGATTCTGTCCGATCGGTGTTTCGCCTGCCATGGGCCGGATACCCACGAACGCAAGGCCACCCTGCGACTCGATCGAGCCGATGGGAAGGATGGAGCCTACCGCACGCACAAGGGCTCGACCGCGATTGTGCCGGGATCGCTTGAAGAGAGCGAGTTGTGGTATCGGATCACCACTACCGATCTTGACGATCGGATGCCGCCCAAGAAGGCGCACAAGAAGCCACTCTCCAAAAAGGAACAGCAAATCTTCAAACGCTGGATCGTGGCGGGCGCGCCCTACGACCAGTTCTGGGCCTTCGTGACCGCGGTGAAGCCGAAACCTCCGGTGGTGAAGAACAAGGCGTGGAGTAGGCAGCAGATCGATTTGCACGTATTGAAGCGGCTCGAATCGGCCGGCCTCTCGCCTGCCAGGGAAGCAGACAAGCGAACCCTCATTCGTCGGGTGACCTTCGAACTGACCGGACTTCCTCCCACCCCAAAGGAGGTGCGCGCGTTCCTGGCTGACGAGAGCCCAAGGGCTTACGAATCACTGGTCGATCGCCTGCTCGCCAAAAAGCAGTATGGCGAACACATGGCCCGCTACTGGCTGGACCTCGTTCGCTTTGCCGACACCAACGGAATGCACAAGGACTTCTACCGGAACTTGATCGCTTATCGCGACTGGGTGATCCGGGCCTTCAATGAGAATCTGGGCTACGACGACTTTGTCCGCTTCCAGCTGGCCGGCGATCTTTTCCCCGAGGCAAGCAACGACCAATTGGTGGCCTCCGGATTCAACCGCCTCCACCTCATCATCGATCGCGGAACCGCCTTGCCGGAAGAGAGTTTTTTCAAGAACGTGGTCGATCGGGTCACCGCGGTGGGAACCACCTTCATGGGGATGACGGTCCATTGTGCCACCTGCCACGATCATAAGTACGATCCCCTCACTCAGAAGGATTTTTACTCGCTCTTCGCCTTCTTCAACAACATCGACGCCGCGCCGGAGACCGGCGGGCGCCCCAAAAATGGTCTGCAACCTCCCTTCGTGAAGCTGGGGACGCCCGAGCAGAAGCTGAAGCTCAAGTCCGTGAATGAGCAGCTCGCGAAGCTCGAACCGGAAGTGAATCTCGCCAAGAAAACGGCGACGGAGGAAAAGGATCCGGAGAAGAAAAAGCCACTCATGCAGGCCGCGCGGGAGTTGGTTGCAAAGAAGAACGGTCTCAGCAGGCAGCGCGCCGAACTCGACAAGGCGATGTCGCAAGCAATGGTGATGAGGGAGCGCAAGGAGGTTCGCCCGGCCCATATCATGAAGCGCGGGCGCTACGATGATCCCGGCGAGGAAGTCACGCGCAACACCCCGGAATTCTTGCCCGCCATGAAGAAGAGTGGAGAAATCGCCTCGCGCATGGATCTGGCGGAGTGGTTTGTCTCCCGGAATCCGCTCACCGCGAGAGTGGCGGTCAATCGATTCTGGCAGCAGTTCTTTGGCGTCGGCCTGGTGAAAACCTCCGAGAATCTGGGCGCGCAGGGCGAAGTCCCCAGCCATCCCGAACTGCTCGACTACCTCACCGTCTCGTTCACCGAATCCGGCTGGGACAGCAAGGCGCTGGTCAAACAAATCGTGATGTCGAAGACTTACCGCCAGTCGTCGGTGGCCACTCCGGAGCAGTTTGTGAAGGATCCGGAAAACCGGCTCCTGGCGCGGGGATCTCGCTATCGAATGGATGCTGAAATGATCCGGGACCAGATCCTGGCGACCAGCGGGCTGCTCTCGAGCACCATGTATGGAAAGAGCGTCAAGCCGCCCCAGCCGGATGGCCTTTGGAAGGCGGTCACCATGATCGGCGAGCGATTCAAGGCCGACACCGGGGAAGCGATCTATCGCCGTAGCGTCTACACCTATTGGAAACGAGGGATGCCGCCCCCGCAGATGACGATCTTGAATGCTCCGAGCAGGGACGCCTGCATCGCCCGCCGCGAGCGCACCAACACGCCCTCGCAAGCCTTGTTGCTCTTGAACGAAAGCGAGTATCTCAAGGCGGCGCGGAACCTGGCGCAGAAGCTGATTGCGGCGAACAATCCCGAGGGGCCGCAGCGCCTCGAGATGGCCTACGAGACCGTGACCTCAAAGCTGCCGGATACCGAGGAGCGAGCCATTCTTTCGAAGCTGGTCGAGGACCTGCTGAAGAGCTATCTCGAAAACCCCGGCCTCGCGGATGAGATTTGCAGCGGGCTGACCTCGGGGAGCGCCGAAGAGAAGGCGCAGCTCGCGGCGTGGACTGTGCTGGTCAACACGCTCTATAATTTGGATATCACTAAAACTCGGGAGTAGGATGAGAGCGCAACATGGCAAGTGGTTGAGATCGCGTTTCGTGGCGGGAGGGCTTCCCCCATCCGCCGGCCGTGCCACGCCGAAGATTGCTCAATTCGACTCTTGATGCTCACTCGGCACGCGAAGGCGTGCCGCTACCAACGCCCTGCCAATCATGACCTACAACTTCACCGAGGCCGCCGACCTCCAGTCACGCCGAAGGTTTTTGCTGAACTCCGGCATGGGCCTGGGCGCGGCGGCCTATGCATCCCTGGTGCCCCAAGCAGGTGCCGCGGCCCAGACCGCACTGCATCACCAGGCCAAGGCCAAGCGGATCATCTTCCTGTTCATGGCAGGCGCGCCGAGCCAGGTCGACCTCTTCGACTACAAGCCGGATCTCCACAAGCTCTTCAAGACCGAGCTTCCCAAGTCGGTGAGCAAAGGACAGCGGGTGACCACCATGACACGGGGCAAGCAGCAGTTGGTCGCACCGACAAAGTTCAAATTCGCGCAGCAGGGAAAGAGCGGGGTTTGGATGAGCGAGCTGCTCCCCCACCTCTCCGGCGTTGCGGACGATCTGTGCTTCATTCACTCCTTCAACACCAACGCGATCAACCACGACCCGGCCAAGACCTCCTTCTGCACGGGATCGGAAATTCCCGGCAAACCCAGCATGGGTGCCTGGCTGAGCTACGGCCTGGGTTCCTTGAACAAGGACCTGCCGGATTTTGTGGTGGTTCCCTCGGCCTTCTGGAGCGGCAAGGTGAATGTGCAGGCTCTCTATGCGCGGCTGTGGGGCAGCGGATTTCTCCCCTCCAAGTATCAGGGCACTTCCTTCCAGAATACCGGCGACCCGGTCTTGTTCCTGTCCAATCCCAAAGGAGTCGATGAAAAGGTCCGGCGGAGGATGCTGGATTCCCTGGACGCGCTGAACAAGAAGCACCTTGCGGAGATTGGGGATCCGGAAATCCAGACCACCATCGCCCAACAGGAGATGGCCTTTCGGATGCAAACATCCGTTCCGGAATTGTCGGATATCTCCAGTGAGCCCAAAGAGGTGTTGGAGAAGTATGGGCCGGAAGTCCACAAGCCGGGCTCCTACGCCAGAAATTGCCTGCTGGCACGGAGGATGGCTGAGCGGGATGTTCGATTCGTGCAACTTTTCCATCGCGGGTGGGATCATCACTCCAGCCTTCCAAACAACATGGAGGGGCAGTGCCGCGACGTCGACCAGCCCACCGCCGCCCTGCTCAACGATCTCAAGACGCGCGGACTGTTAGAGGATACCCTGGTGGTGTTTTGCGGCGAGTTCGGGCGCACCGTGTATGGCCAGGGAAACATCACACGCGACAATTACGGGCGCGACCACCATCCCCGCTGCTTCTCCGGATGGCTGGCCGGGGGTGGCATCAAAGGCGGCATGCATTACGGCAAGACCGATGACTTCAGCTATAATGTGGTCGAGAATCCCGTCCACGTGCGCGACCTCCACGCCACCATGCTCCACTTGCTTGGGGTCGACCACCGCCAGCTGACCTTCCCCTACCAAGGGCTCGACCAGAGCCTGACCGGGGTCGAGAAATCCCGGGTGGTTAAAGAGATCATCAGCTGAGAAATGGTGGGCTGGTTCCCCAGCCTCACGGTTTCGGCTTGCTCGCGAGGAGCAACTTTTTGCCGAGATCCTTCACCTCCCCGGCTTTAACGTCGGTCCAGCTTCCCTTGATCTTCCGGTCCCTTCCCCCGAGGACGAGGAGATTGGACTTTGCAGAGGATACCTTCCACTTGGCCAGTCCGGACTCCTCCGGGGAAACCATTGAAACGACAACACGGGAGAGCGGGTGTTCAGCCACCCAGGCGCGGGCCGCAGCCCCGTCCTTGCCGACATGGAAGATCCACAGCACCACGGCGGGTTGATCGCCCCACAGGAAGCGGCGGTCAACCAGGGCCTCTAGCAGCGCGGTCGTTTCGTCATCGAACTCCTTCACGAAGGAGAATAAAACAGACTTGCCTCAGCCGTAGCAGCTCCAGCAAATATGTCCCCCGCCAATCGCCCGGGTGTTGAATTTCTGGATCGGTTGCCCCACTTCAGGGCCGCCTGCAGGGGGCCTCTCTACTTCGCCTGGAAGCGCGCCCGGCAGAGCGAAGAAAATGCCTGCCGCCAATAGGGATGCCGACCGATTCATGCAGATGAGAGTGATCGCCCCTCAGTTTCTTCAATTTTTTTTTCCTACCGGGCCGGGGCTACTACTTTCCGAATCTCGATGACGGGCTCTTGATGAGCCCGCGAATTCGGTCAATGATCTCAGGATCTGCGTGCTCTTCGATCCACTCAGCAGCGGATTCCGGATCGTGCAATCCCCACTGGCCGACCATCCCGATCATGGCTTGGTCCCGCACCGGCCCGGGAGCGAGTCTCTCTACCCACACGATCACCGCGAGATCATCGTTGTGATAGAGGGCCTCCACACCCTGCGCCACCGTCCAGCCTGGATCGGGATTGCGATCGGAAGCGAGGGACGAAATGAACTTGAAGGCGGAATCGAGATCTCTGGTTTCGGCAAATCCAGCCTTAACCGCTTCCTTCGATTTTTCCACAAGCTCATCATCGGCCTCCAGGGCAAACTCAAGAGCGGCCGCCGGGTCCTGCGAGGCCCAGCCTTCGATTCCCTTCAATCGTAGATCGTGGCGCATCTTGGGATCACTCAAATCAGCAATATGCGCGAGCGCCGCCTGGGGATCCAGCTGCGCCCAACGTCCGATCAACTCAAAGCGCGCACTTCTCCGCGCAGGACCGGGATTCACCTCTTCAAAGAGTCTCTTCAGGATTGATTGAACCTGGGACAGACTCATCTTGTCGGTGAGCTCCGGCAGGATGCGGGCCAACTCATCGCCCCCAAGGGTCTGCGCAAACCTCACAAAGCGGTTTCCGGTCCCGAGTCTTCGCGTTTCGTTGAATTCGCTCACCAATGCGAATCTCGCATCGCCACTCGAGGACGATGTTTCTTGCGATCTGACGGCGTCCCGTTCCGGGGAGACTGCGCCACGGCTCTCGTCTCCCACCTGATAGGCCACCACCATGGTCGCCAGCCAGGCTGCTCCCAACCCCAGGACACTCTTCTGACCAATTCGAATCATGGTCTACCTGCCCAGAAGGGTATTCCGTTGTGCTTCACTCAGATCCATCCCGCTGACATACTCATTGAGCGCCGCGGCATCACGACCCCGCCAGACTGTAGCCACCTCCTGGATCGCGGCCCAACGCCGAGCTTCATCTGTGATCGAGACCGCCCAATCAATCGTGGACTCGGGGTCGATGGTCTTCACCTTGTCAATGTAGACTTCGAAGGCGGTGTCGAGCGCAGGAGAGGGCTCCTGCTGAACCAGGTAGTTCGCAGCGTCGAGAAAGTCGTACTGAATGAAACGGGTGAAGAGGCGCTCGTAGATCTGGCGCAGTCCTTCGGTGTTGGCTGGCAAGGTGGCAACCCATTCCACGGCCGCCTCCGGGTCATGACGCGCCCACGACTCAGCGAGCTCCACTTGGGCCACAGAAATGTTGGAGGCATCGGCTTGCTCTTCGATCCAGGCTTTCGCCACCAGAGGATCGTGTCGGGCCAGTTGATCGACCACTGAGTGGAAGGCCCGATCGCGCGTCTCCCCTGGAGGGAGCTCTTCGACCCAGGCCGTTACGGCCCGATCGTCCATCCGATAAAGTTCATGCAAGGTCATGTAGATGTCCCAGATTTCATACGGCATGGAATAGCCGTTCGACCCCGGTCCAAGCTCCGCAATAAACTCCAGGGTCTTCGCCAGGTCTTTGGACTTGGCGATTCCCTCCCAGACTGCACGCAGGGTATCCGCAGGAAGATCCTGGGCAGCTTGCACCCACGCGTGAGCCTTGGCAGGATCCACCGAGGCCCACCCCTTGACCGCACGCTTCTTGAGGGGATCGCGCAACTCCGCGTCTTCCATCGCCGCGATGTGCATGAATGTTGCCATCGCATCGAGCTGAGCCATGCGGTCGATCAATTCAAACTTGGCCACTCGCCGCCCGGGACCTGGGCGCACTTTCTTGAGTCTCTCGAGAGCTTCACGCACCTCGGCCAGGTCTATTTTTTCAGTGATCTCCGGAAGCAGACGCGAGAGTTCCTCGTCGCTGAGGCGCCGCGTAAAGGAGATGAACCGCCCGACGGTGCTGACTCTCCGGCTCGCCCCACGTCTACCCCCGGTTCCCTGGTCCGCGGACAATTCAGCATCCGAGCGGCCAGCAGCGCCCACGGACGCGACGGAAGTTACTCCGCTTGAGTTCGCACTCACTGCCTTGTCCGCTCCGCGCCCAACAAAGAAGGCGCAAACACCGGTGAGGAGCCAGAAAGTACCCAGCAATCCACCGCGGCGGATATCGATCTCCATGCAGTTGAGTTGCCTATCCAAGAGTTAGGCATTTGTCCATATCGAAAGACCGCATCCGGACTTGGCGGGAGTCACTGGAGCCCGGTCCCAGACGATCAGTGCACGGATGGGATTGGCGGTCCGCCGTCTACGCCACCCTCCGAGGTGCGGTAATGTTGGATTGAAAAAGCAGCTCCTCGGCCTTAACTGGGCATCGCTACATGAAGAACTCTCATCGCATACTTATCATGCCGTTTCAGCATATCGGAATGGCGATGCTCATCGCTGCCTTCGGTCTGGTTCCGGCAGCTGACGCATTGGGCAAGGTCTACAAGAGCGGGATTGACGCCCACTGGTCCATCGACAACTCGAACTTCTGGTACCGCAATGAGCTGGCCAACGGGCACCGCGAGTTTGTCCTCGTCGATTTGAAGAAAGGTGTCCGCGAGCAAGCATTCGACCATGAGCGCCTGGCAAAGGCTCTCGTCGGCATCGGGGCCAAGGGCATTGAGGCGGGGCGCCTCTCGCTGGACCACTTGAAGTTCGATCTGCCCAGGAACATCGCGATCTTCCGGGCCAACGGACACCACTATTCCTGCGACCTCAAATCCTACAAGCTCACTCAAATCGGGAAGCCCAAGGAGGCCTCCAGCGAATCCTCACCAGGAAGCAACCCGAGGGATCCTGCAAAGAAATCGCAGCCCAAGAAGTACCGCGTCAGCCGTGAAATCTCGCCGGACGGCAAATGGCGGGCCTATCTCCACGAGCACAATGTCTATCTCCGCGCCACCGAGGGCGAGGAGAAGATCCAACTCAGCAAGGACGGCGAACCGAAAAACAGTTACCAAAAGCCCTTCTGGGCCCCGAATTCGAACAACCTGGTTTCCTTCCGGGTGCAACCTGGCGAAGTGGGAGAAGTCCATCTCGTCGAGTCGTCACCGCGCGAAGGTGGGCGGGCCAAGCTTCACACCCGCAAATATGCCCTGCCCGGCGACAAGTTCACCATCCACGAACTGAACTGGTTCGACGTGGCAAAGCGATCCCATCAGAAACCGGAGGTTGGACTCATCGATTTTCGCGGGCCGAACCTGCGCTGGTCCCCCGATGGGCGACACTTCCGCTATGAAAAAATCGACCGCGGCCATCAGCGATTCCGCATCATCGAAGTCGACACCTTCACCGGCGACACGCGCAACATCATCGATGAAGTATCGAAAACGTTTATCTGGACCGAACATGCCAAGAACCTCGGCGTGCCGAGAGTGAGTTGGCTCAAGAAGACCAGCGAGATCGTCTACCTCTCCGAGCAAGACGGCTGGCGACACCTCTACTTGATCGATGTCGCCGCCGGAAAGACGCAAAACCAGATTACGAGCGGCGAATTCGTGGTGCGCTACGTCGACCTGATTGACGAGGAGAAGCGACAGATCTGGTTCCGTGGCAGCGGCCGCAACGAGGGCCAGGATCCCTATCTGATTCACTACTACCGCGTGAATTTCGATGGCAGCGGGTTGACCGCGCTGACCGAGGGAAACGGCTACCACACGATTCATTACTCGCCGGATCGCAGGTTCATCATTGATTCGTACTCCCGCCTCGACATGGCACCGGTGCACGAGCTGCGCCGCGTCGCCGACGGCGGCCTGGTTTGCGAATTGGAGAAGGCGGACATCAGCGAACTCAAAGCCAGCGGGTGGGAGCCACCGGAAGTTTTTTCGACCACCGGACGGGACGGCAAGACCGGCATCTGGGGAATCATCTGCCGTCCGCGCGACTTCGAACCCGGCAAGAAGTATCCCGTCCTCGAAGACATCTACGCGGGACCCCACGATTCCTATGTTCCCAAGCGGTTCAGCGCGGGACGCCGCTATTCGTCATGGACTGAGATGGGTTTTGTGGTGGTCAAGATCGACGGGATGGGAACGGCCAACCGTTCCAAGGCCTTCCATGATGTTTGCTGGCAGAATCTCAAGGACGCGGGTCTCCCGGACCGCGTGCTCTGGCACAAGGCCGTTGCAGCCAAGCACCCGTGGTACGACATCTCACGCGTCGGAATCTACGGCGGCTCGGCCGGCGGGCAGAGCTCGACGGGCGCCCTCCTCTTCCACCCGGAGATCTACAAGGTCGCAGTCTCTTCCTGCGGTTGCCACGACAACCGGATGGACAAGGCATCGTGGAACGAGCAATGGATGGGCTATCCGGTCGGTCCGCACTACGCCGCGTCTTCAAACATCGACAATGCCCATCGGCTGCGCGGAAAACTTCTCCTGATCGTCGGCGAACTGGACAACAACGTTCCACCTGAATCGACCATGCGGCTGGCCGCAGCCCTCATCAAGGCTGACAAGGATTTTGATCTGATCGTCGTCCCCGGCGCAGGGCATGGCGGCGGCGGCAAGCATGGCGACCGACGACGCAAGGATTTTTTCCGACAGCATCTGCTTGGCATCGCACCTCCCGATCGCAATGCCTCGCCGTGAGCGATGGTGTATGCCCGGATATTGCGGTCACTTCGCCTCGACGACCTTGACGACGTCGACCTGGACGAACTGCCCGTGGTAGGGCCTGGGAGCAGGGGCGATCTCGGGCACTACCAGTTTCGCGAAGTTTGAGATGAGCTTGCCGTTCTGGCCATCGCCGCTGAGCATCACGGTCGCACCTCCGTCGATCTCAATCGTCCTGGTGTAGTCGATGGTGAATATGCGGTGTCCGACCTTGTCCTGTCGGTTGAGGAAGAAGTGGGACTTGGGCGAGGAGATCGCGATCTTGTAAATGTTGTAGGTGCCGTTGTTCGGCTCTCCGCCGAGGTAGAAATAGTCCCCGTCCTTTTTCCCGCCCTTGTACATCATGGGCTCGACGACGCCCCGGAAGCGGAGGGTGACTTTGTAACGCTTGCCCGCTTCGCCGCCGAAGATCTTCTCCGCCTTGAAATTATCAGTCGTGTTCGGGTCGCCCTTGACCAGCGCCGACTGGCAGCCCGCACCTTTCTTCGGGTCCTCCGGCATCTTGCCGAGACAGGGAAACTCAAAGCGATAGCCGTCGAGGGA
>JAYGGC010000245.1:0-5699 GCA_046581525.1 Roseibacillus sp.
ATGACGCGTTTCACAAAGCCGGAGGGCGCGGCTTCCACCGACGCATCGTCTTCCGTCGCCCCGGCGTCCTTGGCGGCATCAACGAACCGGGTCCAGGGGTTTTCAGGATCTTTGTCTGGCATGGGATTGGTTTCTGTTAGAGTTCAGGACTCGTTGCCTTGTTCGAGGCGTTCAAGTTGATCGGCCAGCTTGCGGCGGGCGCGCATGGCGGTGACCTTCACCTTGCTGGCACTCCAACCGGTCAATTCGCTGACTTCCTTCACCGAGTTCTCTTCGAGATCGAGCAGGCGGATGACGATCTGCTCGCGCGGCTTGAGGGTGGAGATCAGCTTGTCGAGGAGGCCGGAATAGAGTTCGCGCTGGGTGTCCGAATCGCCGGCAGTGGTGCTTTGCAGGCTCTTGTCGATGATCTCGACTTCGGTCTCGCTGAGGTCGGAGTAGCTGACCAGGGGGCGGGACTTTTGTTTGCGCAGCCAGTCGTAGCAGGTCGTCACCGCGATGCGGGAGACCCAGTGGCCAAACGGTTGGGGACCGGAGTACTGGTCGATCTTGAGAAATATCTTCATGAAGACCTCCTGGGCCACATCGTCGTGGTCGGCTTGGCGGCGCAAGTGGTTGCGCACGTTTCCCCGCACCACGGGGTAGAGTATCTCGACGAGGGTGCGGTTGGCGGCCTCATCCCCGGCTTTCACCCGCGCAAGGAGACCGGGGGTAATCCTTGAGGGAGATTCTTCCATGCGGTCGCGATCGGGGGCCAGGCCGCAAGGGGAACGACGGAAGCGCCAATAGGCAAGTTACAATTCGGATTCTGGATACCAGATTGTGAAGGAAGGGGAGCTGAGGAGGGACCGGCGGAGGATCAGGAAGGAGGGGATAGATCGGGAGAGGGGAAAGTTCCAATCCTCAGGCTCCAGATAAATCTCAGGGCCAAAGCCAATTCGATCCGTCCCAGATCCGAGCTCTTGGGATTTAGACCTGGAGTTGAAGCTTGTTTGGAGCTTGTGGGTTGGAGCTTTCGATGGCGAGGCCCCGACCCGGCGCATTGGAGGTCGATGCTTAAAGACTGTTGGAAGTGTGGTGCGCCTGAGAAACTGCCGGGGAGGCGGTGCCTTGTCATTTTCGATGGCAGGGATAGGGTCCCCCGGACTGCGCCGCCCTCCCGAGAGTCCACGCTTCCCCGAACCCACCTCCTTCATGTCCCGATTGATTCGTCCCATCCTGGGTCTGCTCGTCACTCTCGCCCTGAGCCATGGCGCGAGGGCCCAGGTTGCGAGCGTGGTGAACAATCCGCCCACCGTGATCGGTGCCTACTTTGCGATCCTGCCGGGGGAGGTCACGGATGTTGGAGAGGCGGTCCCGACCGTGACGGTCTTCCATGGTGAAACCGATGCCGGGACGGTGGCCGGGAACTGGGAGGCCTCGACGGTCCTGCCCGGTCCGGTGAGCGCTACGTTCAACGCGCCGCTGGTTTTGGTCTCGCCGGGGACCACCTACTTTTTCCGTGCTCGTACGACCAACTCAGCGGGCGACTCGTGGGCGCCCACGAGCGAGACCTTTCAGACTCCGGTCACCACGCCCACCGTTGCGAACCTGCCCGCAACCGAGATCCAGGCCCTGTCTGCCACGGTTGGCAGCAGCGTGCTCGCCGATGGCGGGGAGCCCCCCAGCGTGACGATTTTCTACGGGACCTCGGATGGAGGATCGGATCCCGCGAGCTGGGCCGAGTCGGCGGAGGTGGGGGTGCAATTCGGGATCGCGAACCTCACCCTGGACGGACTCACCGAGGGCACGCAGTACTTCTACCGGGCGCGGGCGAACAATTCGGCGGGGAGCGATTGGGCGGTCACCTCCGCGCGCTTCACGACGGTGGATCTCACTCCCCCCGTGGTGGCCAACCGGGTCGCCAACAATCTCACGGGCAACACCGCGGTCCTGCGCGGAGAGGTGACCGACACGGGCGCGGATGATCCAGCGATTACGATTTACCATGGACCTGCCGACGGCGGAACGGATCCCGCGGGATGGGACAAGTCGAGCGAACTCGGCCCGCAGGAGGGCAAGTTTTCGGTCTTCGTGAGCGGACTGACCGAGGAGAGCGTCTACTTCTTTCGCTCCTTCGCGAGCAATGCCGCGGGCACGGCCTGGGCACCCGCCACGGAGAACTTCACGACCACCGACAACACCCGTCCGCCCATTGTGATCAACGAGGTTCACTACGACGAAGACAACAAGACGGTGCGCTCGGAGTTCATCGAGCTGCACAACACCACCAACGAGACGATGAATCTCTCGGGCTGGCGGATTTCTTCGGCAGTCAACTATCGGATTCCGGCCGACACCTCGGTTGAACCCGGCGGATTCCTTGTGATCGCGGAGAATCCGAACACCGTGATGGCGAAGTGGGGCGTGGGGGCGCTCGGTCCGTGGACGGGCAAACTCGACAACGACGGCGAGGTCATTCGCCTGCGCAACGAGACCGACTCGGTGATTGATGAAGTCGACTACCGGCTGGGATTCCCGTGGCCCACGGTGGGCGCGGCGCCCAGTTATTCGATCGAGCTTCTCAACCCGGGACTCGAGAACGACCTGGGCGGCAGTTGGCGCGCATCCACCGGCGGATCGGGAAATGGCGAGAGCACCCTCGCGGCGGGGGATGGCGCGTGGATGGTTTTCAAGGGGACGGCCGAGCCCTCGGCGGGAGGAGCGTGGCGCGCGATTGGTTTCGATGACGGCGCCTGGGGCGGCGGCGATGGCGCGGTCGGATTCGGCCAGGGATTCGTCGATACCCCGCTCGATGACATGGAGGGCAACTACTCGACGATCTACCTGCGCAAGACCTTCCACGTGGCGGATCCGGCCGCCGTTGGTTCGCTCCTGCTGCAGGCCCTCGCCGATGACGGGTTCAACGCCTGGATCAACGGCACGCACATCGCGGACTTCAACGTCTCCGGTGCGGAGCTTCCCTTCAATGCGGTAGCCGAGAGCGGAGTGAACAATGCGAACTTTGTCGACTACCCGATCCCCAATGGCGGGGGATTACTGGTGGAGGGAGAGAACGTCCTCGCGGTGCAGGTCCTCAACAGTTCGTTGGGCGGGTCCGACGCCTATTTCGACGCCGTCCTGCTGGCGGACGCGACCTCCTCAGCGGGTCCCACCCCGGGCTTTCCCAACTCGGTCTTCTCCACCGATGTCCCTCCCCAGGTTCGCCACCTGGCTCACACCCCGCAGCAACCTGCCACCGGGGAAGTCGTCACGATCAGCGCGCTGATCACCGACCCTGATGGGGTGGCCTCCGCCAGCCTGGAGTATCAACTGGTCCGACCAGGTGGTTACATCAGGCTCATCGACGCCAACTACAACCGGGGATGGGTCACGGTGGCGATGAACGACGAGGGGATCGAGGGCGACGCGAATGCGGGCGACAACACCTGGTCCGGGCAGGTTCCCGCCACGATCCAGAGGCACCGCAGCCTCGTGCGCTACCGCCTCATCATCGAGGACGCGCAGGGCAACTCGGTGCAGCTTCCCTACGCTGACGATCTGCAACCGAACTTTGCCTACTACTGTTACGATGGTGTTCCGGCCTGGAGGGGTGCCCTGCGCACCGGATCGCCGCAGGTGATCTACTCCTCGGAGACCCTGAGCAAGGTGCCCGTCTACCACATGATCGCTTCGCAGACGGATGTCCTCGGCTGCATGTACACCGACTCGGTTGGAACGGCGAGAACGTACCGCTACTACGCCACCGTGGTCTACGACGGTGTGGTCTATGATCACATCAAGTTCCGCATCAAGGGACAGGCCTCGACGCGGGTGACGGGCAAGAACAAGATCAAGTGGAACTTCAATCGCGGGCACCGGTTCCAGGCGCGCGACAATTACGGGCGCAAATACGCGCGGGAGTGGGACAAGTTCGCCCTGCAAACGGGGACCTGCCCGTGGTGGGGGAGCAACGCCTCGACGGCTGGCATGGTCTTGAACGAGCAGGGAGCCTACAAGATGTACCGCCTCCTGGGCATGCCGTCGTGCAACACCCACCTGTTCCACCTCCGCATCGTGGATGGCCCGCGGGAGACTTTGAACCAGTACGATGGGGATTTCTGGGGACTCTACATCGCGCTCGAAGAGCCGGACGGCCGCTTCCTCGATGAGATGGGGATACCCGACGGCAACCTCTACAAAATGAACGGTGGGGCCACCAAGCGGAACCAGGGGCCCACGCAGGCTACGAGCAATTCCGACGTCAACTCCTTCATCAGCCAGAAGAACTCGGCCTCGGCCAACAGGTTCACCTGGTGGCGACGCATGGTGAACCTGCCGCGATACTATGACTACAAGATCGGCACCACCCTGATCAACAACACCGACCTGCGCTCGGAATGGAACTGTCTTTACTACATCCGGCCGGTCGTCGCGGGCGATCCCAATTCGCGCAAGTGGGAGATGTATCCCTGGGACCTGGACCTGACGTGGGAGAGCAAGTTCCACATCCGCTCCGAAAGCGTGTGGGAGAATTGGCAGAACGTCTTCAGGTTTTCTTTGGCAGAGCGTGATTTTGAGAATCGGGCCCGGGAAGTCTGGGACCTGATGTGCAGCTCGGGCGAGGGCGCCAAGATGGTGGAGGAGATGAAGCGTTTTCTCGATGGCGACGGGGTGACCCGCATCGTGGAAGCCAACCAGGCGCTCTGGGACTACCACCCGGAGAAGAGGAAGAAGGGGATCTGGTACAAGAACAATCCGAGGCTCCCGGCGGCGCGGCAGAACTGGGAAGGCTTGATCGATTACATGAAGGGCTTCGTCTCGCCCGGAGGCTACGGCGCCAATCGCCTGCTCAACGAAAAGGCGGCCACCCCTTCGATCGTGCCGGCCAAGCCCATCATCACCGCGATCGGCGAGGCGGCCTTTCCGACCAACGATCTGCGCTTCCTGAGTTCGGCCTACGCGGGCAGAGGAAGCTTTGTCGCGATGCAGTGGCGCCTTGCGGAAATCACCGATCCCGACTCGCCCAACTTTGATCCTGGCGAGCCATGGGTCTACGAGATCACCCCTACCTGGGAGTCCGAAGAGATCCGGGTCTTTGCGGGAGAGATCACGATTCCGCCGATCGCGGCGCGGGTTGGGCACACCTATCGTGCACGGGTTCGCCACCTGGGAAACCAGACCCAGTGGAGTCACTGGTCGGATCCGGTTGAGTTCGTGGCCAGTTCGCCTGATGTGAGCTTCTTCGCGCAAAACCTGATGGTGACCGAAGTGATGTACCATCCGGAGGACGCCACTCCGGCCGAGCTGGCGGCGGGCTACCTAACGAGCGACTTTGAGTACATCGAAGTGAAGAACGTCGGCATCGTGCCTCTCGACCTGAGCGATGTGCGCTTCACCAAGGGAATCGACTTCGACTTCGTCACCGGGGCGATCACGACCCTGGAGGGAGGCGGGTTCGCGCTGGTGGTTCGCAACCAGGCTGCCTTCGAGCTGCGCTACGGGGCCGGGCTTCCGATTGCGGGCGAATACATGCCGGACAATCTTTCCAACGCCGGCGAGAACGTGAAGCTCTCCTTCGGCGCAGGGGTTGCGATCCAGGAGTTTCACTATCTCGACGTCGCGCCGTGGCCTTCCAGTCCGGATGGGTTCGGGTTTTCGCTGGTCCTGCTCGATCCCGATTCGTCGCCCGATCACGCGCGGCCGGAGAACTGGCAGGC
>JAYGGC010000012.1:0-23755 GCA_046581525.1 Roseibacillus sp.
AGCGCACAAGAGCACGCGCACCACTCCCCCGATGTTGAACGCACCGACGTGTGGAATCTCTGCACAGGAACCGCCATCGGCCGAAGGGAACTCGGCCATGTTCTGTTCCCCGCTCTGGCCCAGACGATTGCAAACGCCGGAGTTCGCCACTTGGATCGGAGGGGCAAACTCATGCGGAGAATCGTTCGGTGGAAGCATTGTGATAGTAACCAGTCCTGGCTCCCTTCCAATTGCAGCTACCATGCCAATTGTCTGCCCCGGCCCAACACGGAAATGGCAAGTGCATCAAGACGAGCCGATTACCAATTCACTCAATTATTTGTTCCCAATGTGCCTCCTTCCAAAGCACGAGATTTCAGATTTTCGTCCCCGAGATTTCGTATTCGAGCGATGTTGGCGCGCAAGAAAGAGGTGCACACTTGAACTCGAAACAGGCGCAAACGGTCGCCGAGGCGAGAGGGATTTCCTGAACATAAACACCTCCTTACTCCGCAGTGGTTTGGCTCAAACCGTCAGAACACTGTGCGGGAACAGAATTTCTGTGCATGCACGGCTTGCAAGGACGACCCCTCGCTTGACCGGTGCGCACCCTCGCGCTGGAATCCATTCATTCCGCCATTCCGGGGCGGCGGTCCCCCTTCCCGATCCCTCTCCCCCCGTGTTCACATGCTCATGAAACCCGTCGCCCCTTGCCAGGATCAATCGGCGCTTCGCCGCCTGCGGCAACGAGCCGAACCAAACCGAGGCCCCGATCCAAGGTGAGGAAATCGAAGGGCTCACAACTCCGCAGCTGAGGATCGATCCTCTTCCAAGTCCATGGTTTTCAGGATTTCCGTGGCTTTCCGGGGTCCCTGGGAACCTTTTCAAATCCGACAGTTCCAGTTGCCTCTGCGTCAGAGAATTGCCAACCTAGAAAGGCCTAGATTTCCAGAATCTGGTTTCATCTCATACCACACACACAACTCATTATGAAGGACCACAAGCTCAACGATATCCGTAACCTGGCTGTAGTTGGCCACGCTTCGTCAGGGAAGACCACACTCTGCGAGGCGATGTTGGCCAATTCCGGACTGATCAAGCGCATGGGCACCATCACCGACGGAAACACCGTTTCCGACTATCACGAGGATGAGCGCGAACACCAAATCTCCATCCATTCTTCGCTGCTACGCATGGAATGGCTGGATGTGGAACTCAATGTGGTCGACGCCCCCGGTTCGCCCGACTTCATCGGAGACTCGCTGGGCGCTCTGGCCGTCGCCGATTTCGCGCTCATCGTCGTTGATGCAGTGGCAGGGGTAGGATTCATCACCGAGCGCATGTGGGCAGAAGCGGAAAGGCTCGGCATCCCCAAGTTTCTCGTCATCAACGGCGTCGACAAGGAGAACGCCAACGTCGAGATGGTTCTTGAGCAAATCAAAACAATCCTCGGCGAGAAGGTCTTCCCCATGACTCTTCCTCTCGGCCAGGGACCCGGCACCCTGAAGTTCCTCGACGCAATGCGGAGCGAGATCGTGACCTACAAGGACAACCAGAGCGGCGCGTTCGATGAAACGCAGGCAGACGGCGAAGACGCTGAACGTGTCAATGACATGCACCGGCAGCTCATTGAGTTGGTCGCCGAGTCCGACGATTCGCTGCTGGAAGCCTTCTTCGAGAAAGGGGAACTCAGCGAAGAGGAGCTGCGCAGTCACCTGCACGAAGCGATCCAAGCCCAGGCTTTCTCCCCGCTCTTTTGTACCAGCGCGGCAACCAATGTCGGAATCACGCGCCTCATGGACTTCATCGCCAAGTTTGGCTCCTCGCCCCTCGACCGCAAATCTGTCAGTTGTGAATCGCCAAGTGGCGACCCGGTGGAAGTGGACGTGGAAGGAAGAGAGCCCGTCATCTTCATCTTCAAGACCCTCATCGAAGAGCACGTGGGGGCACTTTCCTTCTTCCGCATCTACTCGGGTGAGCTCAAGACCGGAGATACCCTCCACAACGCGGTCACCGGAGAATCGGAGCGCATCGGTCAGATCCTTCTTCCCAACGGAAAGGAACGCATCGCTTCCAACCACCTGAAGTCGGGCGAGATCGGAGCGTTGGTGAAACTCAAGAACACCCACACCAACGACACGCTGTGCAGTCCCAAACTGAAAGCGCGCCTGCCGCAGATCGATTATCCTGCGCCCAACATTCACGCCGCTCTGAATATCAAGACCCGCGGCGATGAAGAGAAGGTGGCCGAAGGGCTCGCGATCATTCACGAGGAAGATCCCGCCTTCCGATTCCGGGCCGATCCCGAACTCAAACAGACCATTCTATCCGGCCAGGGAGAGATCCACCTCAAGACCGTTTCCGAAACTCTCAAGCGCCGCTACAACATCGACATTGGCCTGGAGCAACCCCGCATCCCTTATCGCGAAACGATCCACCGCAAGGCGGAATCGAAATACCGGCACAAAAAGCAGTCGGGAGGCGCCGGCCAGTTTGCCGAAGTCTGGCTGCGCATCGAACCGTTGGCCCGCGACAGCGGAGTCGAGTTTGGTCATTCGCTGGTCGGCAACAACGTCGATCGTGGCTTTGTGCCCTCGGTTGAAAAGGGAATTCGCACGGCCGAGGATGAAGGCATCCTGGCTGGTTACCAAGTCTGCGATTTGAAAATCGACTTCTACGACGGCAAGCAGCACCCCGTCGATTCCAAGGACATTGCGTTCCAGATCGCCGGGAAGCACGCCTTTCGGGATGCCTTCCAGAATGCCGAACCCCATCTTATCGAACCCGTGCTCGAAGTGCAGATTCGCACTCCTGACGATTCCCTTGGCAACATCCTCGGTGATCTCTCCGTGCGCGGCGGCCGCGTGATGGGAACAGAAGCAGATGGCCATGTCCAGGTCGTCACGGCCGAAATCCCGGCCCGGGTGATGCATGCCTACGCTACTGATTTGCGTTCGCTCACCGGGGGCCGGGGCCAACACTCGGAGAAATTCTCACACTACGAGGACATGCCGCGGGACATCGAGAAGAAGGTCATTACAGCCGCGAAGGATCATAGTGATGCCGCGTAGTGCGGCGCGCAAAGGAGCTCAATTCTACAGGCCAACTTCCAAATCCACTCCAAGCCCGGCTCCCGGGATCGAAGGCAATCGCCGATCGAATCCTGTGAGCTTGGGCTGGAGGCTTGGTTTGGAGGAGAGGAGGGGCTGATGCCTACGGCAGTCTCGTCACCGTTCCTGCTCCGCGCTTGAGCTCCCCTCCGGCCACAATCCGGGCACGCAGGCCGCCTCGTCCGCTCAAAAACTCGTGCACTCCCTTCGCGCAGGCCTCATCCATCCAGTAGCATGGGGCGGCTTCCTCCACTCCTTCAAACTCCACCCCCTGGATGGAGAAGGAACGCCCGATCAACTCGGTTAATGGCACTCCGCGCACCAGGACATTGCGGCGAAAGGCAGACGCTGCGAGGTGAGGGAGTTCGAACTTGTCCTTCACCTCCTCGTAAACGTCGTGATCGAAGAAGGTGACCTGGCCCTTGTAGTTTTCCTTGTGATCGTAGTAGCGATCCCCACGAATTCCGCGGCCCGCCACGCAGTCGATCACATCACGGTCTTCGATTTCGTGATTCAGGGCGCCCTTCCCATGGCGCCCGCTGAAATTGTGTCCCTCCGACACGAACAAGTGCACCAACTCGATTTCCCAATCCATCGTTTCGCTCACCCCCCGATGTAACTCATCTCCACCTTGTGCTGCGCCGTTCGCCCCCGCTCTTCCGAGTAGCGGTCAGAACGCGCCTGCCAAAGTTCTCCGAGAACGGTGCTCAATTCCTCATCACTTCCCGCCCGGCGCAACAAGCTCCGCACGTCCATCCCCTCTGCGGCGAAGAGACAGGTGTATAGTCTTCCCTCAGCCGACAACCGGAGCCGCGTACATCCTCCGCAGAACGGCTGTGTGACGGAAGCAATGATGCCCACTTCCCCACTCCCATCGCCAAATCCGTATCGGCGCGCCACCTCCCCGGCATAGGTGGGGACCAACTCGCGTAACGGAAATTCACTTTCGATCATGTCGCGAATCTCCCTCGCCGGCACGACATGATCCATGCGCCATCCGTTGGTCTCCCCCACATCCATGTATTCGATAAAGCGCACGGGCACCCCCCGCTCACGCCCCCAACGCACCAGCGGCAGAATCTCACCCTCGTTCACACCCCGCTGCACAACAGCATTGATTTTGACACTCAGTCCAAATGCGAGCGCACTCTCGATTCCCGCCAAAACGCGATCAACCCTTGCCCCGACTCCATTCATGCGCGCGAAAACTCCCGGGTCGAGCGCATCGAGACTCACCGTGACCCGATCCATCCCGGCCAGGCGCAGCCCTTCCGCGTGATGGGCCAGGAGCACTCCATTGGTCGTCAGGGCCAGGTCTTCCACCCCCTCCACAGCCGCGAGCATCCCCACCAGATCCTCCACCCCCCGTCGCAGCAGGGGTTCCCCTCCCGTCAGGCGCACTTTGCGCACTCCCTTCGGCACGGCGAGACGAACGAAGCGCTCGATCTCCTCGAAACGAAGGATGTCCTCCCGCGGCAAATAAGCGTAGTCGGGCCCGAACACTTCCGCCGGCATGCAGTAGCGGCAGCGGAAGTTGCAGCGATCCGTGATCGAAATCCGCAAATCCCGAACCGGGCGATGGTGCTGATCGACTATCATGCGGTGCAAAGAAAGCGCATGCTTGGCCACTCCGAAACTAAATACTTGGGTAATTGGACACTTGGGTATTTGGGTAGGGCCCGCATGGATCCGCTTATCACTCCCGCCGACGCCGAGGCGATCATCCTCCGCAGCTTGCCCACCCTGGGAACGGAGAAGGTTCAGCTCGAGGAGGCCACCGGGCGCATCCTCGCCCGAGAGCTCACCGCCGATCGCGCCCTCCCTTCCTACCACCGTGTGATGATGGACGGCATCTGCTTTCGGAGCGCGGATCCCGGGGACGGTGATCTCTGCGTCGCCGGTATTCACGCGGCCGGCGATCCGGAGCCCTCACCTCTCCCTTCGGGGCATTGCTGGGAGGTGATGACGGGGGCGTGCCTCCCGCCCGATTGCGACACCGTCATTCCCTACGAGCAGATCATCTGGCCCGCCGAAGATCGCGTTTCGTTCGACCCTGACATGGCGCAACCAGGCAAACATGTTCATCGCTCGGGGAGTGACTATGCCGCCGGCGATCTTCTCGTCCCATCCCACAGGGTCATCGACTCGAGGGTGGCGGCGGTCGCGGCCACGATCGGGGCAACAACCCTCAGCGTTCTCCGTCAGCCACGGGTGGTGATCTTCACGACCGGCGATGAGGTGGTCGATCCCACTGCGACCCCAGCCGCACACCAGGTTCGCCAATCCAACGCCGCTTCCTTGCGATCATCCCTCGCGCATCTCGGGGGCGTGGTGGTTCACCATGAACACCTCCCGGACGACGAAGAGACCACCACCACCGCAGTCCGCGCCAACCTGGACGCCGACCTCATCCTGCTCTGCGGCGGCATCTCGAAGGGCAAGCGCGACTATGTCCGCCCCGTCCTCGAGTCCCTTTTGGGTCCGCCTTCCTTTCACGGCATCGCACAACGGCCGGGCAAGCCGCTCGCCTTCTGGTCCGGCCCACCTCCGATCTTTGCTCTTCCGGGAAACCCCATGTCGGTCCAGGTCTGCTTTCATCGCTACGTGCGCCCCTACCTGGATGCCCTGCAGCATCAGCGCACTCCGATCCGCACCGTTCAGCTCGGCACTGCCATTCAATTCACTCCGCCCTTCGCGTACTCCCTTCCGGTGCGCCTGCGCCAGGACGGCGCCACGCTCCTGGCCGAGCCTACTCCGCTTGCCAACTCGGGCGACTTCGCCTCCGCGATCGACTCGGAGGGCTTCATTGAGCTGCCGGCAGCCCAGGACGATTTCCCGGAAGGATTCCTCGCGCCCTTCCGGGAATGGCTCTAACATTTTCGCGGTGAGCGAACTCTCCCATCTCGATGAAGACGGCCAACCACGCATGGTTGATGTTGGCGCCAAGGCGGTCACCAATCGCCGTGCACGCGCTGAATGCACGGTTCTCCTCGGTGCGGAGCTCATGACCAGCCTTCACGGCGACGACTTTCAAACGAAGAAGGGCTCCGTGATCGGCACTGCCACCCTGGCGGGGATCATGGCCGCGAAACAAACCTCCTCCCTCATCCCTCTTTGTCATCCGCTCCCCCTCGATCACTGTGCGGTGCAGATCAAGCCGGTGAGCGAGAGCGAGCTTCGAATTGAGTGCGAGTGCGCTACCAGCAGCAAGACCGGCGTGGAGATGGAAGCGCTGACCGGCGCTTCGATCGCCGCCCTCACGATCTACGACATGTGCAAGGCCGCGAATCCTGCGATCGAGGTGAGCGGTCTCCGGCTGGTGGAAAAACGGGGTGGCAAGAGCGACTTCACGGCAGACTGAACCACGATGAACAATCCCCTTCACGGACTCCTCCTCGCGGGCGGAAAGAGCCGTCGCATGGGAAGGGACAAGGCCGACCTCGTGGTCGTCGCCAATCTCTCCCTGCGCGAGCGTGGGCTCCAGCTGCTGGGCGCCATCACGGACTCCGCCCACCTCTCGATCGCGGCCGACGATGAGCGCCCCTATGAGTCGGCAACCCTGCGCGATCTCCGAGAGGATGCCGGCCCGCTCGCCGGATTGGAGGCGGCCTTCAACCAGTCCCCGGATGCCGCCTGGCTTGTCATCGCCTGCGACCTCCCGTTTCTCACCGACTCCGTCCTGCGTGAGCTCGCGGAACAGCGCGATCCCACGTGCGACGCCACATGCTTCACGAGCCGCTTCGACGGCAAGCCGGAGCCCCTGTGCACGATTTACGAACCCTCCGCCGCAGCCCTGCTCACCGAGGCCCTTGAGAACGATGTCCGCTGTGCCCGCAAGTTCCTCTTCTCCCTTCGCCGTCACGAATTGTCCCTTCCCGATCGCTCTGCCCTCGACAATTGCAATCGGCCCGAAGATCTCGAGGAAGCGCGACTCAGTCTCGCCGAGGGCCGGAGAGTGAAGACGATCACGGTAGAATTCTGCGGCGCCCTGCGGGAGGAGGCCGGCACTGCGCGCGAGGCCATCCAGACCGAAGCCGCGACTGCGGCCGGCCTCTGGGAGGAACTGCGCATGGCGAAGAACTTCTCCCTCGATCTCGATGCCGTGCGAGCCGCGATCAATGACGAGTTTCAACCCTGGACGCATCCCCTCGCGGACAACGACCGGCTCGCGCTCTATCCACCTTTCGCCGGAGGATAAGTCCCGATGTTCCGCCTCACCTACGATCCCCTCGACCTCGCCGCTCTCCGCCAGGCGGCAACCGATCCGCACTCAGGTGCCGTGGTGGTGTTCGAGGGCACCGTGCGCAATCACCACGAGGGACGGGACGTCCTTCGACTTGAATATGAAGCGCATGCCCCGGTCGCGGAAAAAGAAGGACAGCGCATCGTGGCGGATGCGATGGAGCGGTTCAGTCTCGATCATGCCGAAGCGGTGCACCGGGTGGGTAAGATCGAGATCGAGGAAACCGCGGTGATCGTCGTGGTTTCCGCCCCCCATCGCACTGAGGCCTTCGACGCCTGCCGATTCATCATCGACGAAATCAAGCATCGCGTCCCCATTTGGAAAAAAGAATTCTACGCAGACGGATCCTCCGCCTGGGTGGGCTGCGAGGGCTGTCGGCAAGCGCATCAACACTAGGTGAGATCTCCCATCCTTGCAGTTGCCACAAAATCGAATAGCTTATCTCAGTGACGCCGCTACCTGGGCACATGCCACGATCCCTCCTCCTGCTGTTCCTGACTGCCGGCTTCGCAGCCACCGCCCCGGTTCCTGATCTCGAGGTTCTCTTCCTCGATGCCAAGATGTGGGACAAGCCGGTGGGCGAAGTCCTCAAGGACCGGAAGCCACTGGGATTTTACTGGCTCTCGAAGGAGCGAAATGACGCACGAAGCAACCGTCGCAATCTGAAACTGTGGGAGCAGCCAGTCGGCGAAACGATCCTCCGCAGCCGGAAGGACAAGCTGCACTCATTCGACATCTCCATCTACAACCGCGGCGACAACGGCGATACTTCCCGTGATAAATTCGAGGCGCTCACCGAGAAGTGGCGGAGCTTGATGGTGGAGAAGACCGGCCTGGAAGGCGAGAAGATGAACCGCACGCAGAAGGGCAGCGTGGTTTCGGCCGATCGCTGGGTGTGGAAATGCCCCGGAGCCTACCTCGTTCTCACTTCGAGCATGTCAGGCTCCGCGCGCGGCAGGGTCCCCGAGTTCCTCAAGCTCAGCCTCGTCTCGGTGAAGTTTGGGGCAGAGATTTACGATCAACGATCGGGACTCACGGGTGTCATGGCGAGGCGCCGCGACCTCATCTCCAATCGCGTTGAAAAGCCCAACGGCGACATCTACGTGCAAGGGGTCCCGATGGTCGACCAGGGCCGCAAGGGATATTGCGCGGTGGCGACCGCCGAACGCGTTTTCCGCTACTACGGGCTGCCGGTTGACCAGCACGCCATGGCGCAAATCGCGGAAAGCAGTGCGCGCGGTGGGACGAACCCAAATGTCATGATCGACGCCCTCAAGAAGGTGGCCGGGCGCACCAAGACCCGTCTCCTTGTCCTCTACGAAATCGAAGGTCGCAAGGTGGGCTCCGAGATCAAGGCCTACAACCGGCTCGTCAAAAAGAACAAGGCCGGCAAGCCCTTTCCCGAGAACGCTTACTTTTCCTACCAGCAGTTCCTGGCCAGCTGCCACGCCCCCACACTGCGTGAAGTGCGCGCCAAGGGCACCGCTTTCGACCGGTTCAAGAAACAAATCCGGGACTACATCGACGCGGGCACCCCGCTCCTCTGGGCGCTGCAGGTAGGCGTCTTTCCCGAGCGCGGAATCCCGCAATCCGGCGGCGGACACATGCGACTCATCATCGGATACAATGAGAAGAACGGCGAGATCATTTACACCGACTCCTGGGGCCCTGGCCACGAGTTCAAACGGATGAGCGCGGCGAACGCCTACACCGCCACCATGCACCTGATCACGTTGAAGCCCTCACAGTAGGCGATGAGCAGGATAGACGCATCCGACTCGGAATTCAGCGCGCTGGGCTGCCTGTTTTCTGCCGCGTGGACTCTCCTCTCCCTGCCGTTCTGGATCGGCGCCTTCGTTCTCGCGGTGGTGGGGACCACCATGGAGAGCCGGCTCTTCGCAGCAGCTCTGATTTGCCTTCTACCCGTCCCACTCAACTTCCTGCATTGGAAGAGAGGGCGCCGACGCGTCCTCACCGTCTTGCTTCTTCTGGCCGGCATGGGGGCGTTCATCGCCTGCGCCCTTCGCGCTCCGGAATTCAAAGACAATCCTGAAGCTTCCGCGCGATTGATCTACCAGAATGGCACCAAGCACTCGCGTTACTCTCCCGCCAACCTTGTCCCCGAACTCGACCAACAGATTCTTGGATCCTACCTCTTCGCCCTGATCGATCCGGCCTTCGGATGGGGGCAGGCCGCGGAGCTCCGAGACCAATTCAGGAATGTCTACCGCGACGCTGCAGAGGATCCGGAACTGGCGGCCCTGCCCTCGGTTCTGGGCTTCAGTTACCAGGATACCCTTATTGGTCGGCGGCAAATCGGCAATCTCTTCGTCTATCTTCCGGATGGTGACGAACCCAAGCCTGTCATCCTCTTTCTCCACGGAAGCCTGGGCAATTTCAAAGGCTACTGGCAGCTCTGGAAGACCTTCGCAGAGGAGAACAACATTGCAATCGTGGCTCCGACCTTCGGCGCGGGAAACTGGTACAACAAGGGCGGACTCGATGCCATTGCGAATGCGCGGGATTACTGCGAGGACCATCCAAGAATTGACGCGGGCCGAATCGTCCTCGCCGGACTCTCGAATGGCGGCACCGGCGTGACCCGCGCCGCCGCGGCCACCCCCAAGGCATGGCGCGGCCTGATCTTCCTCTCGCCCGTCCTCGAGAGCAACATCGTAGAATCCGAGGAATTTGCGAACGGCTGGGGTGGCCGCTCCGCGCTCATCATCACCGGCGAGAAGGACCAGCGAACATCGGCCAAGCACATTCGCAACGTGGAGGAGTCGATGGATGACATCGGCATGAGGATCCAATCGCACTACCTCCCCAAGGAGGATCACTTCCTTGTCTTCTCGGATTGGCCCAGGGTGCGGACTCTCATGGCCTCCTGGCTTCGCAGTGAGAAACTCCTGAGCGCCGCAGACCCCTGAAGCGAGAGGGCACTCGCGATCGCTACTTGGCCAATGCCTTCGCGATAAACTCGTACGCTTCCTCTCTTACCTCCGGTGGAAAGTCGTGCCCGGCATCGGGATATCGTGCCACCAGCTTCCCTCCCGCGTGATGGAGATCGTAGACTTTGCGGGCTGCGGGGATGGCTTTCTGCACGCCCGCAACTGCAAAGTTGTCATCCTTGAGCGGCGAGTTCGTAAAGAAGGCCCGCGGCGCGAGGGCCGCCACCAATTCGTAGAAATCGAAAGGCACCTTGTCGGGATCGAGGCCATACTGCGATCGCAGGCGCGGCATGTACGTCTCCTGGGCCCAGCCGGCGAGTTTTCCCCCGTAGTAATCGTGGAAGGGGGTCCAGCCACAGCTCGTCACGATCACCTTCAACCGCTGGTCGAACACCGCCACAAAGATCGCGTTGTGCCCGCCCAGGGAATGCCCGATCACGCCAATTCGATTGGGATCGACATCATCCCTCTCCACCAACAGATCGACTCCGCGCATGTGATTGAAGATGCCCTTCATCGTGGCGGAGAGGTAGCGATCCTTGGAAAAGTCGTAACCCTTGTAGCCTCCGAACGGCGGATAGTCCGGCGCGAGCACCACGTAGCCCCGCTCGGCGAGTTCCTTGGCGTAGGCCCGGTTTGGTAGCTGACTTTGGCCGTCCACCACCCCCTTTCCCAAGGGACTGGTCGGATGCAAGGCCAGCATGGCCGGCCGCAATTTCCCGCCGTCGCGCCGGCCCTTCGGCAGATAGAGGTAGGCCGGCACGCGATCTCCCTTCTCCGCTGCGTAGGTGATCTTCTGGCGGCGGTAGCGCTCCGTCTGAATCGTCTCCACAACCCTGATGTCGAGCGCGGGAAGACCAGCCCACGAGGGAACTTCTCCCATCGCTGCCTCCATCCCTTTGAGGATCGCTTTCCTGCGGACGGTCCAATGCTCAGCCTCCTTGATGGGATGCTCCACTCCCTTGTGATCCAGGAAATACATCAACCGCTGGTGATCGTACTCCTGGGCTGCCACCGGCATGCTCACGAGGAGCGAAACCAGGCACGGAAGGACTGGGACCAATCTCATCGAACACGGAACCGTAGATGGATCCCAAGGCTCGTCAACGAGCGATCACCCTACTTCTCCCTGGGAGGGACAACTTTCACGACATCGGCGCGCACGAAAACCATGAGGCGCTGCCTGGGGTCAAAGCCCCCCGTCTTCAGCGTCGGGGTCAGGACCCCGATCAAGGCAAACTTCCCCTTCCGCAGGGTCACGGCGGTGCTGAGACGCTTGGACTCATGCACCGGTCGCAGGATGTGGGCTTCTCCCCATTGATCGACGTGCTCGTGCCAATTCTCGTTTCGCAGGAACCACGTGATTTCGGGAGCAAGGCGCAGCTCGATGATCTCCTCATCCGCTCCGATGTTGGGTTCGATCTCCAGGGTGACTCCGACGTTTCTCACTTCGAAGGCGTTCGTAGGGTCGGGGCGCAGCGGGATCTTGAATTCTGCGCCCAGGGGCAGGGTGGGAAGCGAGGACGGGAAGGAGCTCGGTTCGTATTCCGTGGGGGTAATGTGCTCCATCATGCTCTCGATCGACATTTTTTGTCCCGGGCGCGCCACCGCGATGCACGACTCCAGGATGTGCGCCTTCTTCCGTTTCACCAGCGCCCGCACCTCCCGGTGGAGAGTTCCGGACCCTCGACCGTGCTTGCCAGCCATCAGGTCCGTCAATGTTTCATGGGGCACTTCGATGTACTCAAGGTAAACCCGGATCATGGCCGGCAGATCATCCGCCGATGCCACGGGCACAGGTCCCATCGCCAGCAAGCCGGCGAAAATGCAAGGCGGCGTTCGCATCGCGGGGCAGGAAAAGCGGTTGCTACTCCACAGTCACGATGTCCGGGCGCACAAAGATCAGCAGCTTGCGCTCAAAGTCGGGATGTCCGTCCGGCCCATTGGGCGAGAGCGCAGCCACCAGACGGTAGTTGCCACTCCGCACTGCTATATCTCCGGAAACCCGCATCGAATAGATGACCGGCATCTGGATCGGGGACTTCCCGAGGGCTCCATTCCACTCCGACCACGTTTCGTTTCTCACGTGGAAAATCAGTTCGGGAGCAAACCTCAAATCGACAATATCTCCCACGAGATTCGGTTGGATCTCCAGAATGGAGCCGAGGTTGCGGGTCTCGAATGCCGTCGGGGTCGGGCCGATGGCGAACTCACGTCCTTCAAGTTCCGCCTTCACTCCGCCCTCAATCACATTGATTTCGGCTGGCAACTCCGCGGGCTCGTACTCGGTGGGGTAAATGTACTCCTCGTTCGACTCGACGGTCGCCTTCTGGCCTGGGCGCGCGATGACCAGCTGCGTTTCAATGACGCGCGCCTCCTTCTCTTTCACCAACTTCCGCAGGCTCTTGCGCAGTTCGTTGTCGGAGAGGACCGTTTCACCAGACATGAGCTCGGTCATGGTTTCGTGGGCCATCTCGATATACTCGACCTGGACCCGCACCATCTTGGGACGAGAGTCTTCCAGCTCCTCCTCGGCCAGGATGAGCTCCTCCTCCGCGAAGGGATCGGGATCGGCGATCGTCGCTGGAGACTGCGACCAGACGGCGGGCACAGCGAGCGCCCACCCCGACAAAACAAGGGATGCGATTGGTTTCATTGGCAGATAATTGGGATCTTGCCTTTAGACGAAACCAGGTCCGCATCCCTTCAAGACGATCGAAAAAAACTACTCTTCGAACCCAAAGTCGTGGGTAGCAAGAAGGACGGACTCCCCCCGCCCTCTCGGGGCGGCACAAACAGCGCCGAGCCTGCCATTGAAATGGTGATGATAGTTTCATAGGTACTTGCATCCAAGGTCCTGCCGCGCTGAAGATCTTGGAAAGAGCGCCTCTCGGTGGGGCGTCCTTACCCCACTTGAGAGATCTCCCTCCCTGCCCCGTATCGGGTGAATCCATTGTAATCCATGATATCGCACACCATTCCCTGCCTCCTCCTCGCAACCGCCCTGGTCGCATCGGCCGCGCCCAAGCCAGGCGCTCACGATCCCGCTGACGCGGTCAAAAATCTCGAAGTGCACGGCGCCCTCAGGGCCACCCTCTTTGCTTCCGAGCCGATGATCCTCTCCCCGAGCTCAATCGACGTCGATCATCTTGGCCGGGTGTGGGTCTGCGAGGTGGTGAACTACCGCCGCAACAAGGGCAAGCGCCCCGAAGGTGATCGCATCGTGATCCTGGAAGACACCAATGGCGACAACGTGGCCGACAAGGGCACGGTGTTTTACCAGGGCAACGACATCGACTCCGCGCACGGAATCTGTGTCCTCGGTGACCGGGTGATCGTCTCGGCAGGGAACGACGTCTTCTATCTCATTGATGAGAATGGCGATGGCAAATCGGATCGCAAGGAATTGCTTTTCACCAACGTCGGCGGCGCGCAGCACGACCACGGCATTCACGCCTTCCACTTCGGCCCCGACGGCAAGCTCTACTTCAACTTCGGCAACGCCGCCCGCCAGCTTTGCGACAAGGACGGCAAGATCATCGTCGATCTCGCCGGCAACGAGGTGAAGGGTGCCCGCCAACCCTATCAGCAGGGCATGATCTTCCGCTGCGACCTCGACGGATCGAACGTGGAGACCCTGGCCTGGAACTTCCGGAACAACTGGGAGGTGTGCATCGATTCCTTCGGCCGGCTCTGGCAATCGGACAACGACGACGATGGGAACCGCGGCGTGCGTATCAACTATGTCCTGCCCTTCGGCAATTACGGCTATCGCGACGAGCTGACAGGTGCGGGCTGGCGGGACGCCCGCGTCGGGATGCACAAGGAGATTCCCTACCGCCACTTTCATCAGAACGACCCCGGAGTAGTTCCCAACCTGCTCCAGACCGGCGCGGGCTCGCCCACCGGAATCTGCGTCTACGAAGGATCACTCCTCCCCAGGGAGTTCTACGGGCAGCCGATTCATTGCGATGCGGGACCGAACATCGTGCGCGCCTATCCCGTTACCAGGAACGGCGCCGGATTCGACGCTGAAAGCCTCGATATTCTCAACGGAAAGGCCAACCGCTGGTTCCGGCCCTCCGACGTCTGTGTTGCCCCGGACGGCTCCCTGGTAGTCGCCGACTGGTACGATCCCGGCGTGGGCGGTCACGGCATGGGCGACATCGAACGTGGACGAATCTTCCTGGTGGCTCCCGGAGGGCACAAGTACTCCGCGCCCCCAATCGATCTCTCCAACGATGGGGGAATCCTCAAAGCCCTCGCCTCACCCAACGAGGCCACCCGTTACCTCGCCTACACCGCCCTGCGGAAGATGGATCGCATGGTTCGTCAAAGGGTCCTCCAAACCCGCGACGCCGATCCCGCCCATCTCCGTGGCCGTGCATTCTGGGCCCTGGTGAGCCTTGCTCCAAAGCCTCAGTCGATCCTGGAGAAGACCCTTGGTGACAAGGATCCGCTCCTCCGCGCCGCCGCCGTGCGCGCTTTCCGGGTGGTCGATCCCAAGGGGAATCACGACGCCTTCCTCGCACGCAGCGCAAAGGACCCCGATCCCGCGGTGCGGGCCGAAACCGCAATCGCGCTGCGATTCTCGGACCGCTCCTCTGCTGATGAAGCATGGGCGACCATCGCGAAGACCTACCAGGGCGACGATCGCTGGTTCGTGGAAGCCCTCGGCATCGGTGCGGAACTGAACTGGTCCTCGCGCTTTGCCGCTTACCTGAAGGCCACCGGAAACAAGCCGCACCCCGACCTCGTCTGGCGCGCCCGCTGTGAAGAAGCGCTGCCCTTCCTCGGCAAGCTGATCATCGCGGCGGATGAGGCGAAGGATCGCGATCGATACGTGCGCTCATTGCACTTCCATCCCAAGTCTGACGCCCGGCAGGAATTCGCCCTTGCTCTCTTCAAGGAAGGGAGCCCCGAAGTCGCTGTCCTCGCCCTGCAGGAACTGGACCGCAGCGCAATCGACAAAGCGGGAGGGGTGAAGCGCCTGGAGGAACTCGCGCTTCAGGGCAAGGACTCACCCGCCTTGGTGGAACTGGCCACCCGCTTCAACTTGCAGAGCGACGCCGTGCTCGCAGCCCTCCTCAAGTTCATCGTGGCCCACCGCAATGACAGCGACGGAGCCAACGCCGCGCGCCACCTCCTTGGTAACCCGAAGATTCTCGAGCGCACCCTGGGCAGCGGTGACCTCGAATCGCGTCGTGCCCTTGCCACCGCCCTGGGCCGCTCCGGCGACAAGCGCGCCCTCAATCACCTGCAGCAAACCCTTGAACGGGCCAAGGACACCGTCGTGCGCCGCGCCTGTGTGGAGGCCCTTGCGATCACGAAGCAGGGTGAGCAACGACTCCTGACCCTCGCAAAGAATGGCAAACTGGCCGACGACGTGAAGTTTGCGACCGGCGCGCTCTTGAGCCGCTCCAGCAACGAGGCCACGCGCAAGGAGATCGCCAAGGTGCTCAATCTCCCGGCTGCGCCCGGCACCGAGTCGCTGCCTCCCCTCTCTCAACTCATGGCCCTGAAAGGACAACCCAAGCGCGGAGTGGCGGCCTTCACGAAGGCGAGTTGTGCCACTTGTCACCAGGTCAACGGGGTGGGCCTCAACTTCGGACCGGACCTCAGCGAGATCGGTAACAAGCTCCCCAAGGAAGGCCTCTTCGAAGCGATCCTCTATCCGTCCAATGCCGTCGCCCATGGCTACACCGGAGTGGAGGTCGGCACCAAGTCCGGCGACACGGTGGTAGGATTCATTTCCTCCGAGACCGCCGAGAGGATCACCATCCGCATGGCCGGAGGCATCACCCGCGACCTGAAGCCATCCGAGATCAAGTCCCGCAAGGAACTCGACCTCTCCCTCATGCCCGCAGGTCTGGCCGGACTACTGCACCCGCTCGAACTCGCCGACCTTGTTGCCTACCTCGAGTCCTTGAAGAAGTAGGAACACTGGCTCCCCTGCGAGAGTCCGCAATCCGTTGCGAATACTGTTAGACTGCTTCCCTCTCCCGCCGACCGGGATGAGGGAGCAAATCGCATCAGCTGTCGACATCGGGAAAGGAAGCGGGCGAGGAGGTGCCGTTCTTCGGTGAATCGGTAGCAATCTTGAAGAAAACACGCCTGAAGCGCTGTATTCCTGAAGAGCCAATCCCAAAGCCGCCATGACGCGAATCTCCAGTCCACTATTCTCCCTTACCCTCCTAGCTCTCCCTGCCCACGCCGATGACTGGGAGCAGTACCGCGGGCCGAACGGAACCGGGATCAGTGCAGAGAAGTCCGCTCCCCTCACCTGGGGCCCGAAGAAGAACATCAAGTGGCGCAGCGTGCTTCCCAGCAACGCCAACAGCAGTCCCATCGTCTCCAACGGGCGGGTCTTTGTGACCTGCGCGGCGGAGGAGGGCAGGAAGCGCAGCCTGCTCTGCCTTGACCGCCGGAACGGCGACCTCCTTTGGACCCGCACCGTGGAATTCGAAAAGGTCATGCCCACCCACAAGACCAATCCCTACTGCGGATCCACCCCGGTCGCGAATGGAGAACGCGTGGTCGTGTGGCACGGCTCGGCGGGACTCTACTGCTACAGCTTCAAGGGTGACGAGCAGTGGTCGAAACAGCACGGCGAGTTTGAACACATCTGGGGCAATGCGTCGTCGCCCATCATTTACGACGGCAAAGTCATCCTGCACGCCGGGCCGGGCAAGCGAGTCTTTCTCACCGCCCTCGACCTCGCCAGCGGACAGACTCTCTGGGAGACCGACGAACCGGTGAAGGGAGACGGAAGCTACAACGAGAAAAAGAAGTACATTGGTTCGTGGAGCACCCCCCTGATCGCGAAGGTCGATGGCAAGGAGCAGATCATTTGCGCGATGTCGACACGCGTGAACGGGTACGATCCGGCGGACGGCAAGATGGTCTGGAGTTGCGACGGGCTGATCGGAATGAAGGGCGAGCTCGCCTACTCCTCCCCGGTGATCGCCGGTGACATTTGCATGCAGATCGGCGGCTTCGGCGGTCCTTCCCTTGGATTCAAAATGGGCGGCACCGGAAACATCACCGCCAAGCAACGGCTGTGGCACACCAGGAAGAATCCGCAAAACATCGGCTCCGGAGTGTTCGTGAACGGACACGTCTTCATTCCCGATGCCGCATCCGGATCGCTCCGTTGCCTCGATCCCAAGACCGGCAAGGAAACCTGGCGCGCGAAAACCGGCGGTCCCAATTTCTGGGGATCGATCTCGATGGCTGCCGGGCGCCTCTACGTCACCAACCAGGAGGGAGAGACCATCGTCTTCGCCCCGACCCCCGGGAAGTTTGAAAAGCTCGCCTCCAATGATCTCGCGGAAGCCAGCAACGCAACCCCGGCAATTTCAAACGGCGAGATTTTCATTCGCACCCGCGAGGCGCTCTACTGCATCGCGGAGTAGGACTTGGGGCGCCGTCCAGGGACGGGAACACCATCTCCAGTCAATTCGAGGGCTGGAGCTTCTCCGATTCTTCACGGACCTTCGACCTTGGACCATCGGGCCTTGGACTCCCCTCCGTTCCTCTCCGCGCCACGAACTGCCCGATCTCGGCGCACAGCGTCACCAGCCCGAGCCCCAGAAGACCCGGCGTGCCGACAAAGAGAACGCCGGAGAGGCTCGAGATCCACCCACAAACCACCACGAAGCCACCAGCGAGGGCGAGAGCGCAGAAGAAGATCGCGAGCGGATTGCGCAGCGCGATTCCAATCACGACCGCAAGGGCTGCCATCGCGAGCAAGGCCACCATGTCCACCCATTGAGGGGCCCGCTCCCAGTAACTTTCATCGAGCCAGCTCCCCAGGGCCTGCAGGTGAAACTGCCCGCCAAAAATGGTGGCTCCCGGGATCCGATGATAGTCGCCATCTGCCTTGGTGGAGGTCGAGATCAGGACAACCTTGTTGCGGAAGAACGCGCCGTCCGCATAGTCGTCCTTCCACTGGTCCGGGACGAAGACGGTGTGCAGACTGCGCGGCGCGTAGGCCGCCGCGTAACTTGATTCCCCGCCTGCAGACACCGCAAATCGCAGACGGGGTGAGCGCCCCTCCGGCACGTCCGCTCCCAGCACGCGAGCCGTCACGGTCGCGAGCGATTCGAACACCCGTTCCGAGAGGACCCCCTCGCCGCTTTGCAACTCTCCCAGGCTGGTGGTGTACATCATCCTGCGCACCACCTCGTCTTCCGCGTCCGGCCACAAGTTTACATAGCCTTCATGCGGCACTTCTCCGGGTTTGTGCGAAAGCAGGGGCAATTGCTGCACTGAACTCACCGGTTCGTAAAACCCATCGCCACTCGGACGCAACATCATCGAAAGGACGACCTTGTCGCGATGACGGTAAAGCGCCTCCGCGAACTCGCGGTCCGTTTGCGGATTTCCCGAGGAACCCACGAACAGGATGTCGAAGACAATCACCTTCGCCCCCGCCGCCGCCAGCTTCTCGATCAATTCCGCATAGACCCTGCGATCCAGTTGGTGGTTTCCCACCTCTTCGCTCATCAATTGGAGGGCGCGCGATCCTGCGGTCCCAGCCTGATCGAGTTCCTTCCTCCAGGACTCATTGATTCCGAGAAAGACCAGGTCATCGCGCTCGGTGCCGGGCTCCAGGATCAGGGAGAGGCGATCCTGCAGGGTGGTGTCAATGCGCCAGACCGCGTTGCTCAGCGGACCAGCCATGCCGCCCCAGACCAAGACCGCCAGCACGACCCCGATGAGCATGATCGCCCGGCCGTTCGAGCGACTGCGGACTGTTCCTCCTTTCCCGAAAAGACTCATTTACATTCGAACTCCTGAATTTCAGGAGTTCTAAATGAGAAAGGCACCAACGACGATGAGAATCTCCCCCGCCATCCTGGAAGCTCAGGCCTTTGGTGTTTTCCTGGCAACGCGTGATGCCTGCGTCAACTCGATCAGGTCCATCGCGATGGCGATCGACTCGCGCTTCGCCGGACCAATTCCGCTCGGCCATTTCGGAGTTTCGTTGGCGCCATCAAGCGCCTCGGTCACCCGTCGGGTATAAATCGTGCGCTCGTTGTCGGGACCGATCTCGCGCAACTCCTCTGCCTTCACCTTGTCGAGAGTGAGCTCGAAGAGGCGGAACTGCTCGCCGTCGCGCTCTTCCGTCTTCGCGAAGCGCACTCTTCGCTCATCATTCCGCGTCTTGCGACGCACTTGCCTGGCATCCAGGTCAGCCACGCGCTCCTCCCTGTTCAGGGAGATGCGGTTCTCCTCGCGCTCATCCTTGATCCGCGCGACATCCTCCAGGAGATACTTGTAGTCGAGCGAAGACGCCACTCGTTTCGCCGAACGCCCCTTCAGGCTTTCGAGATAAAGTTGCTTGGCATCGAGAGGCGCAAACTTCCTGCTCTTTGCAATCGTGTCGTGCTTCAAGGCATGAGGTTGAAATGCTTCCCCGAACTCGTAGGCATCGTAGCGCGAAGGAAGCACGATGTCGGGGCGCACCCCCACCAGTTGCACCGAGCTCCCCGATACGCGATAGTATTTCTGGATCGTCGGCTTCAGGACTCCCGCCCGGCGAGGGTCGGCAAAGACCGGGAAGAAACGCCCAATCTCGATCTGTTGTTGGACCGTGCCCTTTCCGTAGGTGGAAGAATCGCCGACCACCACCGCCCGGTTGTAATCCTGCAGGACTCCGGCCAGGATTTCGCTTGCTGAGGCGCTGGCCTTGTCGGTGAGAATTACCAGCGGCCCGGTGTAGGGAGGACGACCCAGCCGCGCGTACTTGGTTTTCACAACTCTCCCCGCGTCCCTCACCTGCACCACGGGCTTGGCCCCCAGGAAGAATCCCGCCATCCGGATCACTTCGTGAAGCGCGCCGCCGCCGTTGCCGCGAAGATCGATGACCAGGCCGTCAATCCTCTCGGTTTGCAGGCGGCGCAGGAGAGACTCCACATCGCGCGCCACCGAGGGAATTCCGTCCTCGAAATCATAGTAGAAGGATGGAATCTGCAGAAACCCAACGCGCGGTTCTCCAAGCTTGGCATCCTTGGAAAGGATCAACTCCGCACGCGCCAATTGGTCCTTGTACTCGACTTGGCCGCGCACGATCACGATGTCCTTGAAGACCCCCGGCGCTGCCTCTGCAGGCCTCACCCTCAGACGCACCTTGGTGCCTTTCGCGCCCTTGATGTTCTCCACGATTCGGTCGGTCTTCATGTAGAGGACATCGATCATGTTCGTTTCCCCTCCTTTGTTCGCGGGATCCACCCCCACGATGCGGTCGTTGAGCTGAAGGTCTCCCGCCTTGTCCGCCGGTCCGTCGATCACGATCGCGGCGATGCCGACCGAACCGTCATCCTCCGGTCGGAGGGTGACCCCGATTCCCACCAGGCCCTTCCGCATGCGAATCTGGAAGCGATCGTTTTCACGCTTGCTCAGGTAGTCGGTATGGGGATCGTAGGTCGATGCGATCGCGCTGAAAAAGACCTCCGCGATTTCTTCGTCGTCGGTGACCGCGGCGTTGCGCCGGATGCGCTCGTAGCCACGCAACACTTTCTCCTCCACGCCGGGTTCTCCCTGTTTTTCTTCGCCGGGTTCCCCGCCGGCAAAACGGGCCCTCAACTCGCGACGCATCACCTCAGAGAGCAATTCGTCTTCGAGATGTTTCTTCCAGAGGATACGGGCCTGCTCCTCGTTCGCGGGCCAGGCCGCATCTTCGCGCGAACCAAGGATGCTGTGCAGGGAGCGGAAGGTGAACTTCGCGTCCTTCAGGAGAGCACGCACGTAGCGATCGCGATCGATGATGCGTTGCTGGTAACGCGCGTAAATCTCTCGCGCAGGTTCCATCGAGCGCGACTTCAGCAGCAACTCGTGCAGGCGACGTCCGTAATCCTGGCGGAACACCGCAACGTCTGCGGCGGTGAAGAGGAGGCGGGCGGGGTCCAGGTCGGCAAGGTATTGATCGAGCATCTTGCCGCTCAACTCGGCATCAAAGTTGTGCCGCGCGTAGTGACGGTTCTGCAGCACGCCGGCCATCTCGCGACCCACCACATTAAAGTCGGTTTTGGCCGCGAGTTCCGCGGTTGTCCCCAACAGGGTCACCACGGCCAGGGCCAGCAAGGAGGTCATGCGTTGCATACTAGTGAACCGCTCGAACCGCGGGGCATTGTCTAGAATGTTGCCCGATTTAGTGATCCTGCACAGGAATTAGTCGCATTTCCGAAGCCCCGTCGTGGGGGAGAAGGGACTTGTCCAAGACCGTCAAGCGACCAGCGGGTTCACCACCGTGACCTCTCCGAATTCCAGGCCGGCCCCGATCGCATCACTCCAGAGCTGCCTTACCCCGGCCCGTTGCGCGGCGGCCACGATCCACGAATCCCAAATCGAAATCCCGAAGTTGCGGCGAAGTTCGAAGGCCGCGGCCACGAGTGCTCCATCCTCCGGAACGACCCGCCATTGGAGATAGCTCTCGACCAGCTGGGCGAGGACCTCACGCTCCAGGGTGGCGGACCGGCTCAGGGCGCGCCAGAGCTCCTTGCAGACCTGCACGCTGATGACAGGCAGCACGGGCAGCTGCCACAATTCGCGCACGAGGCGATTGGCGACCGTGTGTTTCTCCGCCGCACCTTCGTCATGGGCATATACGAGGATCGTGGTGTCGATAAAGACACTCAATCCCTCTTGTTACGGCCCTCCTGGTAGAGGGAATCCCGCTTGAACTCCACGTCCAGCGCGACCGGGTGGTCGAGGAAGTTCAGCGCCCGCTTCCGCGCCTCATCGAAGACCGCCAGCCCCTTGTCCACCGCCCGGCGGTCCTTCCCCATGACCTCCGCCACCGCGCTT
Organism: Roseibacillus sp.; assembly: GCA_046581525.1. Taxonomy (GTDB): domain Bacteria; phylum Verrucomicrobiota; class Verrucomicrobiia; order Verrucomicrobiales; family Akkermansiaceae; genus Roseibacillus_B. The sequence continues at coordinate 22,095 of JAYGGC010000012.1, forward strand.
GCCACCTCACTCCGCCCCAGGCGTTCCCGAATCAATTCCGCCAGCCATGTGCTCAACGATTGCCCCGCATCGACCGCCTTGTGCCGCGCCGCCCGCACCAGGGCCTCCTCCAATTTCACCGTGACGTTATTCATCGTGCTGCACGATTACACGATAACACGAATAAGATCAACCCCCAATTCTTCCTAAAGATCAGCCGTTTTCTTCCTCCTCGCGGTCTCAGGGCCTTGGGCCAACGCGGTTGAGGCGCCATCCCAGGAAAGCTTGGTCGAGCAGTTGCAGTCCACGCCTCCGATGCAATCTTGGGATTGAGTGAGTGCCCCTTGTCAGGAATGTTGGCCCTTCTGAAGAGACCCTGACCTGCCTCCAGTTTATGGCCCACGCGGAGTAAGAGGATTTGAGCTGTTCTACCATCGATGATGGGGTTGGCAAGAGCTCGAGGTGGGTTCTTTGACTCGGATTGCGCGAGGTTCCCGGAGGGGAGGCGAGGACAGCACTTTATATGGGGCTCCCCCGATTAGCGTTGTCACGCGCCAGGCTTTATCCTGGCCTTTATGGCCTGGGGTTCGGGGGAGCGGGACCCATGTCAAGTGATCCCGCAGCATCCCCGAGGACAACCGGGGATAACTTCTATGCCGCCTTGCCTGCCTTCGCTTTGCTTGGTTTCGACTGTGCTGAGGCAAACTCCTGGGGCGTCTGCATGCCGAGACTTCGGTGGGGGCGGATCTGATTGAACTTCTTTCGCCAGTCTCCGATCACTACTCGGCTTTCGCTCAGGGTGTAGAACATCTCCCGCCCGAGACATTCCCGGCGGAACTTGTCGTGGAAGCTTTCCACGTAGCCATTCTGCCAGGGACTGCCTGGATCGATGTAGAGGGTCTTGATTTTCGCCTCCTCCAACCAGTCTCTCAGGAGGTGGGCGACAAACTCCGGTCCGTTATCGGATCGAATATAGTCAGGGGCTCCATGTTGCGCGATGAGTTGTTCCATCACTTCGCACACCTTCTTCGCTCCAATGTGGCGATCCACATGCAGGGCATGGGTCTCGCGCGTGTATTCATCCACCACGCTCAACACCCGAAAAGCCCCTCCTTTCACGGTCCAATCATGGATGAAGTCCCAGCTCCAAACATGTCCCCGGTAGGAAGCCTTCTGAGGATGGCGGCCGGTGGATTGACCCGCACGGCGTTTCTTCTTTTTCGGTGGAGGCACCGTCAAGCCCTCCTCGCGGCGCACCTCACGGACTCGAGCGTTGCTCACACGGCGTCTTTCCCTGCGAACCAGACGGCCGATCTTGTCAGCCCCGAGCTCAGGATGCTCCCGGCTGAGATCGACGATGCTTTGCTCCACTGCCTGAGTCCGGAGGCTGGGAAATTTCGCGCGGTAACGATACGTTGAACGGTTCAGTCTCAAGAACCGGCAAACCTGGCGTTGGCTGCAGCCTCCACCCGCCACAGCCTGACGTCCCAACTCTCGGCGCTGCGCCGGGCTTACAGCTTTTTTTCGATCGTCTCCTGCAGGACCTTGATGCCCAACATCGCCTCCGCATACATCTTCTTGAGCTCGGTATTCTCCTTCTCCAGGGCTTTCAGGCGTTTGGCATCGGCCTCGTCCATCTGGCCATACTTCTTGCGCCACCGGTGAAGGGTCGCGACTGAAAT
>JAYGGC010000158.1:0-2868 GCA_046581525.1 Roseibacillus sp.
AACTCGTCTTCGCCGAAACCGGATTCTTGGCCGGCACCGGATGGAGCGGCAGGCGCCACGCGTTGTCCCCGTAAAACTTCTGCGGCAGCGGCACCTGCTGGTTCCACGCCGTGATCCCCGTCATCATGGGATGATCCGGAAGGGCATCCGCCCCGATGTAGAGAAAGTTCTCGTCCCACTTGATCTCGAGTTCCTCCGCGAACGGCGCAAAGGCCTTGGCCTGCGGCGGTGCGCCCGGATCAAGGTGCGACTTGGATCGAGCGTTCGGTAGGGCCGCCGTCTTGCCTTCCACCTGCCGCACTGCAGTTGTCTTTCCTCCCGCCTGCGTCGAGGCATTCCCGACCGACTGCGCTTCGGTCGCGGACGGCACGATGTGTCCCCGCGGCCAGTCATCCACCACTGCCGTCCCATTGGGCGGCGCCTCCACCACATAGCGGAAGATGACGGTGTTATCCAATTTGAGATTGTCGCTCCAGATCCACTTCGCTCCCTTGAAGTCAGAATCGTAATAGGGCTTCTTCGGCCCGATCTCCTCTTCGGTGTACTCCTTCGCGCTTGGCCACCTGCTGTCATCAAAGTCCACTGCAAACCAGTCCGCGGGAAGCTCTTCGATTTTCACCTTCGGATCGGTCTCGTCTCCGCCGATCGGACCATGGAAAAAGTTCTTCGCCTTCCACTTCGCGCTCGTCACCGTCCCATCCCCGAATTTCAGGACGAACCCACCGTCCCCGGTATTGGTGTTGTTGTACTCCATCCCAGTCTCCGGATGACCGTTGTCGCGCGCCATCACCGCGATCGTCATCGGGTACTCCGGCAGGAGGTTTACCGAAATCACGTTATGTGGGATAAAAGGAATCGAATCCACCACCGCCAACCGCCCGTTGAGGTACATCACGAACCAGTTGTCGGCATAGATGTTGGCCACAATGGTATCCTCGATCCTGGGCTTCTTGATCCTCGGCCCTTTATCCCCGCCGCCCCTGCGGGCCGGGGCTTGGATCAGGTGGGTGTGCCCTTCCTCTCCACCCAACTCGTGTGCGTTAAGAAGCGGGGTTGCCGCAACACCAAGGCCTGCCACTGCAAGCCCACTCAGTAATGTCCTGCATTTCACAACTCTTGGTTTGTCTGGGCTCCTGGCTCGAAACGCCGCCCTCAACGAGGATGAAACCACACCCCGGCGATAGAGTTGCAAGAAATCACCCCACTGCGACTTCAGTTCACATCGAAGGACGCGAGCGTAAAGGTGGTTGTTGAAATCGACCCGAGGATATCCAAAACCCCGATGTGTTTCACCAGGCCGATATCGAGTTTGAACCACTCCGTGGTCGTCCCTGAAATCTGGACCCCCAGTGTCTCCGCAGTGTATTCGTGCGTTACCTTGATCAAATCCGTGAAGGTTCCCGCGCCCACCGTGAGCGGATCGCTCTCCATCGTGATGGTGGTGGTCTGTGTCACCGGCCCGATTTCGGACGAGGTGTAGTTTGTCGGGACGCCAACCCCTGGCATAAAGCTCGCGAACATGGACGGCGATGGAGGCGAATGGGTCTGCACGCCATCCAAATTCTCGCCGCCAACTTCAAAGATCCCCGTCGAGAAATCGTCAAGGATATAGATTGACTGGTCCCAAACGCCGCCTCGTTTGAACTCCCACTCAACCACATTCTGCGAGGCGAAGGTGGTCCGCTGCAGAATCTGGGTCTCCCACGTGTAAACTTCGTTACCCAGGATGCTGTTCGAGACGACATCGTAGGTCCACTTGTTCCCGATGGTCCCTAATTTGAATCGAGCCAAGTCCAAGGCCGAGCCGCCAAGCTCTTCCACCCGGTAAAACTTTCGAGGTGCTCCGGAGATTTCGTCCTCTGCCGACATCGTCCCATCGATACCCGGGATGGCCTCCGTGATCTGCGTCCAGTTCTCCAGGTCCAGCGAGCAGAACAATCCGTATTGTTTGCCGCTCTCTCCCGGCCAACGCACTTCCAAGGTCGTCGGTCCGGAGAGTCGAAAGGTGGCCTCTCCAAAAACCGGCCCCCCAAAAAGCAACAAGGCAAACAGTATGCGACTTCTCATAATGACCCAGCGTCTAACACGGTCCGAGGGACGGCAATAACAAACTGCTCCCGGATCTCCCCATTCAGCAGCAAACCTCAAGGAACCATAGACTCCGGGCCGCACCGGAAAGTCACATCTTCGCTCAGGGCCGAAAAATTCAGTGACACAAACCGAACGGGACAAGGCATGTCCGTTCACGATGTGGTGCATTGAAACCCACTTCTGGGCGGAGCATCGCTTGCCCACCTTCGCCCTAAAACACCTGCCGCTTCACTCGCTCCGCGTAAGGAATGTGATGCGGGGGAATGTCTGGATCGAGACCTGGGCCCGGAATGGAATACATCATCACTTCCCGCAGCTTTCTGTTTTCGAAGAAGATCCACGTCTCTTCGGTCACCATCTCGCTCGACCCCACCATCCTTACGAGGGTAGTGGTCCCGCGCTGATATCCTCGACAGCGAACCGCCTGCGCTCCGCCCTCTTCAGGATACCATTTGGGAGCCAACCTTGTGACCACGTAAGGCGACGTTTCGATCTTGGTGATTGCATCATTGAAGACCACCACCCAGGGCCCGGTAGGGGTCGAGATTCTTGCGGAGCGGAATCCGGTGGATTCTGAGGGGAGGGCCACGAACCCGTCCGGAAGAGGGGGGACGGCCTCCAGTTGCAATCCCTTGCCCTCCAGCCCGGGCAAGGACGAGCCCGCACATCCCAAGAGAACCATCGCGAGCAGGACCGCGCAGAACACCTTCAGAGTTGCAGCCATCAACACGGGACTATCTTCCGGAGCCTGGCCCGCCCTGACAAGAACCGATCACC
>JAYGGC010000097.1:0-35878 GCA_046581525.1 Roseibacillus sp.
ACAATCCAGGTTCATCGCCAGGATCACGAGGGCGTACTCGTTGGCCTCCTGGATGGAGCGGAATTCGCCCATCAGGGCGAGTCCGCCTTCTTCCACCGCTGTGTCCAATTCGATCATGAACTGCAGCAATTATGCCTCACAATCGCGCAGGTGCAAATTTCCCTTCACCTTTCTGCCAACGCCAAGGAAACGAACGCACGCCATTCCTGCCAAGGTCGAGACCGCATGAGGGGTCCCCAGCGCCGGGTCACCCCTTGGGCCGGTGCCTGCAGACCGCGACGACACAAAAGACATCCGTCACCACTCCCTCCCACTCACCTCGGTCGGAAGACCAGGTCACCCCCTCATGCGCCGTCCGGGTGAAGAACACGGGATCATCGTTGTCCTGGATCTCGAATCGTAGCACGATCCCCTTGTCATTGGGGAGCGCGGTCAAGGATTCCGTGATCGTATGTCCATGGATGCGCCAGCGCGAAACGCGGTCGCTTGGATTTGTCCAACTTGTAGCCGAGGTATTCCGGATTCGCCTCGAGGTCGCCCAGGCGGAGGGGGAAGCGATCTCCGCTCGTGTAGAAGGGCAGGCCCTGGAGGACCGCCTTTTCGAAACTGTAGCGACGGTCATTTCCATCCTGGTGCCCGAGGAATCCACTGCCCCAGGTATGACTGATGAATCCCCCGGTCCCAGACATAGCGCAAGCGGTAGGCGCCGGCATCCCAGCAGTAGGCCATTTGATCGGAGAGTTTCACCGCGATGGACGCAGGCCCGGAGTCCGGACGAAGGTCTTGGCATGCTACTATTTCGATTCCTGGAGATATTCCATGAAAGCCGGGATTGGTGGAGAGGAAGGGGACGAACGCTGGCTCAAAGCACCTTGAATGGCTAGGAATCTCCTTCCTGGCCGATGATCCCATCCCGGGAGGGCCTGGCTGCGCTCGTAGCACTCGTCGCTCGCGTGACACCGTTCGTCGATGTCGACGACCACGCCCCGATACCCCTACCGTTTGTGCCTCCCTTTAGTCCTTCTTCGGGATCACCGGCCGCTCGCGATTGAAGATGCTGAGCCGGCCGTCTCGGATCGAGAGGGTCAAGGTCGCGAAGGCGGTGCCGTAGACGTCGTCCTCCTTGGCGTTCGCCTTGACCCAGGACTTCGTCGGCCAGCCGCCGTCTTCGCGCTGCCAGGAGAGCAGGTCGCCTTGAGCCCCGTCGAGGTAGCCATTGGTCTTCTGTTGGAAGGAGGGCATCTCCTGACCGAGCAGACGCATCCCCATCGTTCCGTAAAAGTGGCCGTAGTAGGGGAAGCGCTCCTTGCTGATCGCCTGGGGGGTCGTGGTCAGCAGGAACTTATAGCCGTTCATCATGACCGCGAAGTCGAACTTGCTCATGAGGCCAAGGGTCGCGACTCCACCGGCGGTGCCTTCCTTCATGCTGGCAACCTCGGGGCCAAGCATGTAATCGAAACCACCGTCGGGGTTCTGGCACTTCTTCAGGTACGCGAATCCCTGCTCAAGCACTTCCTTGTCGATTGTGATCCCGTAATTGCCCGCCGAGACGAGTGCCTGAACCGCACAGCATGTGGTGGAGCCCTCGTGGCCCGCCGGATTGCCCGGGGTGTACCACCAGCCACCTGATGCGGACTGGTGCCTGGCGATGATGGCGACCGCCTTGGTCACGACCTTGAGCAGCGTCTGCGTGTCGATGTCGGGCTTCGTCTTGGTGGTGAGCGACCGTCCGTAGGCCTCCGAGAGCGCCAAGGTTGCGAACCCCTGGCCGTGGATCCAGGTGTGACCCTGGGTGAGGAACACCCCGTCGGTCTGGCTTGAAACCAGAAAGTTGAGCCCTTTCATCAGCGCCCTGCTGCGCTCGGTCCCGAATGGCTCATCGTCCGCCGCCAGCAGCGACAGGCACACGAAGCTCGTCACCGCCACGGTGTAGGTCTTGCCCCACGAGCCGTCCTTGGCCTGGTGCGCGACCAGCCAGTCGAGTCCCTTCGACACGGCAGCTCGGCGCGCGGAGGGATCGTTAGTGCTGGCTTCCTTCTTGCCGGTTTCCTCCCTGGTCGCGTCCAGGGCTTCCTCGGCAGCCAGACCAATGCGAGCGGTTGAGAGGAAGCACAAGAGGAGAGCCAGCGTGGTGATTGGTAGGGCTTTCATGACCTGGGTGAGTCCAGCATACGGGTCCCTGCACGCTCCCGTTGTAAAGAGTTTGTCAGCACCAACGATCCGACGGGAGGATCCCTTCACTCCTCCGGGATCGCCTCCCCTCCTCGCCCAAGCCCGCACTCCACCACCCCGGTCAAGGAGCGCCCCTTATTCATAGAAAGCGCTCTTCTCATGAACACATGATTTCAAACCAACCCTTCCCAATTCCCATCATGCTTCTTTCTTGCTGCTCCATTTCACGCCTGCTTGATTTAGGATTAACCGTGCAATGTCCGAATGGGAATCAGTCACGGACCAGCCGCTTGCACCTCAAATATGAAAATACCCATGATGAAACACAGCCACGTCCTCTTTATCCTCGCGCTCCTTCTCCTCGGGATCCACGCGTCTTGGTCGCAGGTGCCCCAACTCGTCAATCTCCAGGGCCGAATCGTCGTGGACGGCACGAATTTCGACGGCAACGGACTCTTCAAGTTCGCGCTCGTCAGAGCGGGCGGCACCGCCACCTACTGGAGCAACGACGGCTCCAGTGTCAATGGATCCGAGCCGGGCACCGCCGTCATGCTTCCCGTCTCAAACGGACACTACTCCCTCCTGCTCGGCGACACCACTCACCCCAACATGACGGCCCTTCCCGCCACCGTGTTTGACAACGGAGGCGTCTGGCTCCGGACCTGGTTTGACGATGGCAACGGTTCCGAACTACTGACTCCCGACCGGCGCCTCGCGTCTGTGGCTTACACCTTCCTGGCCGCCAACGTCGAGGACGGCGCCATCACCTCTGCGAAGCTCGGCAGCGGCGCGGTCACCAGCGACAAGATCTTCGCAAACGCGGTCAACAGCAGCAAGCTCGCCCAAGATTCCGTTGGCTCGAGCGAAATCGAGACAGACGCGGTCGGCGCCTCCGAGATCGCGGCCAACGCGGTGGGCACCGGCGAGGTTGAGTTACACGCGGGCAGGGCTCCCGTCCAGTCGCTCAAAACCGGGGAAGCCGTCACCATTGAAAATGGTGGGCAGCAGCAGAATCCGGTGGCAGCCGACCCGAATGCCTTCGCAAAATTGGATACCTTCGAGCCGCAATCACTGCGCGAGCAGCGGGCGCGCTTCGATCGCTGGCAGGCCCACAGCAGGCAGTTGCGACAGGATCCCCGGCTGATCGTCTACTATCCCTGCGACCAGAATGGCTCCTGGCAGCGCAGCCTGATCAATGAGACCGGCGATCCCGAGCGACGCGGTGCGATGGTGGGAGTCAAGCGCACTCCTGGTCGTTGGCCGTGGAAGGGCGCCGTCGAGTTTCGTCGACCCGGTGACCGCGTGCGCGTCTTCATTCCGGGCGAGTACACCTCCCTCACCCTCTTGTGTTGGGTGCGTCTCGACAGTGTGGACCGGATGTGGAATTCGCTTTATCTTACCGACGGATACGAGAAGGGCGAGGTGCACTGGCAGATCACGGAGGAAGGCAGACTGGCCTACTCCATGCGCGTTCGCGAAACTGGTGAACACCGCCAGTATCTCTACCTCTCACCTCCCTTTTGGAAATCGGAGCTCAGTGGACGATGGATTCACCTGGCAACCACCTTTGATGCCGGGAAAGCCGAGGTCATCCACTATCTCGATGGCGCGGAGATCCACCGTGAAAAGTCCACTCCTGAGCACGTCGTCAAGACCACCCGCTTCGGAGCTGGCGAAATTGGAAACTGGGGCCTTTCCTTGAAACGGACTGATCCCGAGTTCGTGATCCGCAGTCTCAATGGTCTCATGGACGAGTTTGCCATCTTCAGTGGAGCGCTCTCCGGTCCCGAGATCAAATCCATGTTCGAGGCCGGCAATCCTGTCGGCAGATGAAGCCCTCTTCCAACCGAGTTGTGAACTCCCTGCGCCCCGCTCTTCTCTTTACGTTCGCCCTTTCTGCAAGTGCCTTCGGCGCATCCGAGGCCACGGAGGCCGAACGCCTCTTCACCCTGAAGGTGAAACCGCTTCTCAGCGAAAAGTGTTTCGGCTGCCACGGAATCGATCCCAAGACCGGGAAGGAGAAATTCAAAGGCAAACTCGATCTGCGCAGTCGCGCCGCCATGCTGAAAGGCGGCGAGTCGATCGATGACCTCCTCGTCCCCGGCAGTTCCGCCGAGAGCTTCATCATGACCGCGATCAAGTGGGAGGATGAAGACTACGAAATGCCGCCCAAGGAGAACGACCGGCTGAGCGCGCAACAGATCACCTTCCTCGAGACGTGGATCGACGCCGGCGCTCCGTGGCCGGACCAGGATCAGCAGGCCGCCATTCGACGTGCCGAACGAAAGCGTCGCGTCACCGACGACGGCGAGATCATCGACACTTCCGGCGGCCTCGCCGAGGATTGGACCTACCGCCGCTACAAGCCGGAGGGCATCTGGTCCTTCAAACCAGTCGTGAAACCGGCCCTTCCCGCTGGCCAGGTCAAGCACCCCATCGATGCCTTCGTGCGCTCCAAACTCCGGGACGACGGCATGGAGGCCGCACCCCAGGCCGACCCCATCACTCTCCTGCGCCGGGTGACCTTCGATCTCACCGGCTTGCCCCCCACTCCGGGAGAAACCAAGGCCTTCCTCATCGCTTGGAAGCAGGATGCGGAGGCGACATGGAACGAGGTCATTGATCGCCTGCTCGCCAGCCCGCACTATGGCGAGCGCTGGGCCCAGCACTGGCTCGACGTGGTGCGCTACGGCGATACCGCAGGCTACTCCAACGACTGGGAGCGCTCCAATGCCTGGCGATACCGCGACTACGTGATCCGCTCCTTCAACAAGGACAAGCCGTGGAAGCGATTCATCGTGGAGCAACTCGCGGGCGACGAATTGCAGCCGGACGATCCCGAAATGAAAGTGGCCACCGGCTTCCTTCGCATGGGCCCGTGGGAGCACACTGCCATGAGTCCGGATGTCGAAAGCCGGCAGCTCTATCTCGACGACCTCGTCAACATCACCGGGCAGGCCTTCATGTCCACCACCATGCGCTGCGCGAAGTGTCACGATCACAAGTTCGACCCTCTTCCGACGCGCGACTACTACCGGATGTATGCCGCCTTTGCCACGACCCAACCCGCCGAGATGGCGGCGAACTACCTGCCGGTCGAAAATCGCAGCGGCTTCAAGGCGGATCGTGCATACGTGGAAGCACAGTGGGCCTATTCCAAGAAGCAGTTGGACAAGCTTTACGCGAAGCGGGAGGCCGCTGCGAAGAAGTGGTATGCCGAACGCAACCTGGAATACAGGGATTGGCAGATCCGCAGGCGGGGGTCCGCGAAGGAACAGAAGCCACCCCGCTTTGTCGGTCTCTCCACTGCCGAGGAAGGCCGAGTCAAGGTGCGCGAAGGCGAGGTGAAGGTCTTCAATCGGTCCAGGGAGCGCTTCCAACCGCTGGCGCAATCCGTTTACAACGGCGGAGACCTCTACCAAAACTCGCAGTATCTGCGCCCACCGAATCCGAAGAACAAGAACCTGATGGAGAGGGCGAACACGATACCGGAATCCGTCATTCACTCCGGCGGCTCGATCTATGCGAAGGGAGAAAAGGTGACGCCCGGCGTCCTCAGTGCGATCGGACTTCGCACCTCCCAGGGAAGCGATGAGAATCCCTTTGCCCTGAACCGCGGCATGCACAAGCGGCGGCTGTCCCTCGCCCGCTGGATTGCGCACAAGGACAACTCGCTCACCACGCGCTCCATTGTGAACCGGATCTGGCACTATCACTTCGGGCGCGGGCTGGCGGCCAATCCGAACAACTTCGGGGCCACCGGCGGTCGGCCTACCCATCCCGAACTGCTCGATTTCCTGGCCGCCACCTTCGTGGAGAACGGATGGTCCCTCAAGAAACTGCACAAGTTGATCCTGACATCCGAGTCCTGGAAGATGGCCACCGCCCATCCCGACCATGCCAAGCTGGAGGAGAAAGACCCGGACAACAAACTCCTCTGGGTCTTCAGGCCCCGCCGGCTTACCGCCGAGGAACTGCGCGATTCCATCCTTCTCATCACAGGGGAATTGAATCGTGAGATGGGAGGGTTGCCCACCAAACCCGAGATCAACCGCGAGGTCGCGTTCAGCCCCCGCATGATTCAGTTTTCGCTGGCGCCTGTCTACCAGCCTTCACGAACTCCGGCCCAGCGCAACCGGCGCTCGATCTACTCCCAGCGCATTCGTGGTCTGCGCGACCCGATGATGGTGGTCCTCAACAAGCCCATCGCGGACACCTCCTGTGAAGCGCGCGACGCTCCCAACGTCACGCCCCAGGTCTTCACCATGCTCAACAGCGACACCATGACTGCGCGCTCAATCGCATTGGCGCTTCGTCTGCAGAGGGAGGCCAGGAGCACCCGCGATCGAATTGCGCGCGCATTCGAACTCTCCTTCTCCCGGCGGCCTTCCCATGCCGAACTAGAGACCCTGACCACTCACTACGACACCATGGTCGCGTATCACCGGGCTCACCAACCGGAGGCCACCGAGTATCCAACCAGCCTGACCCGCTCGCTGGTCGAGGAGTTCACCGGCGAAGCATTCGAGTACGAGGAGCACTTGCATGCTTTCCAGGATTACACTCCCGATCCTCAACCGGCCGACGTCAGTCCCGAGACTCGCGCCCTGGCCGATGTCGCGATGCTGATCTTCAACACCAACGAGTACACCTTTGTCTACTAGGGGTTATCCTGGAACTGTGGCAGCCGGAGCGGCCGCCCTACAATCGCGGACAGCAAGCGAAGTTGTAGGCCAAGCGCTCCGCTTGCCGGCATGCCTCCCCAGCAAAACTCCACCACACCTCGATTCCTCTCCCTGATGCCATGACCCGCTCACTCTGTTCCCGTCCACTCTCAACGCCTCAGTCGAGACGCTCCTTCCTCTTCGGGCTCGGGGCCTCCCTCGGCTCGGTCGCATTCTCCGATCTCGTTGCCGAGCAAGTCGCCGCGAAGGCCGCTGCAGGGCCACTTGCGCCCAGGAAGCCGATGCATCCGCCTCGTGCCAAGAACGTGATCATGCTCTTCATGGAAGGTGGCCCGAGCCACATCGACACCTTCGATCCCAAGCCGAAGCTCGATGAATTGCACCTGCAGGATTTCGTGCGGGCTTCCAAAAGAGTCTCGGGGATGACGAATGGAAAGCGCTTCTACGTGAAGAGCCCGTTCGAGTTTGTGAAAGCAGGGAATGCCGGGATCCCGATGAACTCGCTCTTCAAGCACATGTCGCACCCCGAGGTGGCGGACGAGCTTTGTGTCTATCGCGGCTGCCAGGCCATGTCGGTGAACCATCCCACCGCCCTCTATCACATGAACACCGGCAACCTCTTTGGTGGCGACCCGGCGATCGGCGCGTGGGCAACTTACGGGCTCGGCTCCGTGAACCAGAATCTCCCCGGCTACGTCGTGATGACCGAACTCGCCGCCCCGCAGGGTGGGGCCAGCAACTGGACCAACGGATTCCTGCCCGCCTATTACCAGGGCACCCAGCTGCGCTCCGAAGGATCCCCCATCCTCGATCTCGACGCTCCCAAGTGGAAGAACCGCGCTCACCAGCGCGCCAACCTCGACACCCTCGCGGCCTTGAATCAGATGCACCTCAAGGATCATCCGCAACACGAGGACCTCAAGGCCCGCATGGAAAACTACGAACTCGCCTTCCGCATGCAGATGGAAGTGCCCGGCGTAATCGATCTCGACCAGGAATCCGCGAAGACGAAGGAAGCTTACGGCATGAACGACAAGGAGACCGGTTCCTTTGGCCGTCAGTGCCTCCTCGCCCGCCGTCTCATCGAGAAGGGTGTGCGCTTCATCCAGATCTTCTCGGGAGGCTGGGACTCCCACGATTTCATCGAGAAGGCCCACGCCAAGCGCATCTACTCGGTCGACAAACCGATCGCGGCCCTCATCCGCGATCTCAAGCAGCGCGGCATGCTCGACGACACCCTCGTGATGTGGACCGGCGAGTTCGGCCGCACGCCTGACAATACGGTGCGGGGCGGCGAGACCGCCATCGGCCGCGATCACAACGCGAAGGCCATGAACATGTTCTTCGCCGGAGGCGGCGTGAAAAAGGGTGCGGTGGTGGGCGCCACCGACGAAATCGGCGAGAGCGCGGTCGAAGTGGTGCACCCCATCCGTGATGTGCACGTCACCCTCCTGCACCTCCTCGGTCTCGACGACAACAAGCTGACCTACTTCCACGGCGGCCGCTACAAGCAGCTCTCACAGTTCGGTGGCCAGGTGATTCCGGAGCTCATTGGATAAGAGAAACGGGAACCCTCCTCGCCGTTCTCCGGAATGGGAAGTCTCCACCGACGAATAAATCGCTTTGCCGTGGTCGGATTTCAGGTAAGGCCAGTGCAACATCACTCTCAGGTGTGCAATGAACCGAATCCTGTCCGTCTTCACAATCGTCAGCTCGCTCTGCCTCTGCCGCGGAACTGCACTTGCCGAGGCAGGGCAAAGGCCAGAGAGAGGAAGCCATGAGAAGGCCGGAGGCTTTGGAAAAACGCAACCCGGAGTTTCCGATCGACCTCGGTCTGCGGCGTCAAGTGATCCGAGGCTTCCGGTAACGCCTCGCACGGTTGCTCGTTCCGCGCATTCGAATCCACACGACTATGTCTACCTCACGGAATGAAGCTTCCCGGCCGCCTGGCGTGGCCATCGGCGAAATGAGAACCAGCAAACTACCCTTCGCAGTCAGCCAGCTCGCGATCGTGGTCGCCTTCGCACTTGCGACCACGCTCAACCTCGCAGGCGCCGAGCCTGCGCCCCTCAACGTCCTCTTCATCGCGGCCGATGATCTCCGCGTCGAACTGGCGTGCTATGGGCAATCCCACGTTGTCTCGCCGAACATCGATCGCCTGGCGAAGCAGGGCACGCAATTCAATCGCGCATACTGCCAGCAGGCGGTCTGCAATGTTTCGCGCGCATCCCTCTTCACCGGATTGCGGCCGGACACCATTCGGGTGTGGGATCTGCCCACTCACTTCCGTCAAAACAAACCGGAGGTGGTGACCTTGCCGCAGTTGTTCAAGCAGCACGGCTATCACAGCCAGTGCATCGGAAAGATGTTTCACAACTGGCGACAGGAAAAGTGGAAGGGAGACCGCGCCTCGTGGAGCGTCCCCTCCGCAATGCACTACGGAGCGCATGGCCGGGACAAGCCGATGGTTGAAGGCAAGCTTCCACCGAACCTGGCCTCGGGAAAGGGCGGCACGGATTGCCGCGCGGTCCCCGATAACGCCTACTACGACGGACGGATCACCGATGCCTCGATCGTGGCCCTGCGCGAACTCGGCAAGGGAAAGGCTCCCTTCTTCCTGGCGGTTGGTTTCTGGAAGCCACACACCCCCTTCAACGCTCCGAAAAAGTACTGGGATCTCTACCAACGAGAGAAAATCCCCGTTCCCAAACACCTCCAGCCGCCCACCAACATCCCCGGAATCGCCATGACGGAATATCGGTTCGACGGGCGGAAGAATGCCACCGAGTTGCGCGAAATGCATCATGGCCACCTCGCGGCCATCAGCTTTCTTGACGCCCAAGTGGGCCGCCTCCTCGGTGAACTGGATGCCCTCGGGCTGCGCCGGAATACCATCATCGTATTCTGGTCTGACCACGGGCTCCATCTCGGGGAGCACGGCCTGCTGCGCAAGACGACCAACTTCGAACTCGATGCCGCAGTGCCCTTGATCATCTCATCACCCCATCATCCCAAGGCACAGCAAAGCGACGCGCTGGTGGAACTGCTCGATCTCTATCCGACCCTGGCAGAGCTCTGCGGACTGCCCGCGCCCAAGGATCTGGAAGGCGTTTCCCTTGTCCCGATTCTGAAGGATCCCCACCAGACGGTGAAGCAAGTGGCTCTCACCCAAATCCCCCGTCCACCCTATCCTCGGGGAAAGGACCCCGAAGCGATGGGCTACTCGATCCGCGATCCGCGCTATCGCTATGCCGAGTGGCGGGATTTCAAAACCGGAGAAGTAAAGGCCCGGGAACTTTACGATCATGACAATGATCCCGGCGAGACCGCCAACGTCATCGACGATGCAAAGCACGCCGAGGCGGTCAGAAGACTGGCGGCCCAACTTCGTGAGGTGGTCAAAGAAGGAGCCCGACCCCTCAACTAGCCAGTCGAAAACCAGGCACAAATCGTAGTTGGAAGACGAATGAGTCTCCGCTAGAAATTGCGTCCTGACAACAACTCGCATCCCATGAAATCACTTTTCCTCGCGCTCGCTGTGATCCCGCTGGCAACTCTCCTGGCCGGCTGTGGAGAATCCAAGAAGTCGGACGGCAAGTATCGCATCGCGGTGGTCCCCAAGGGCACCAACCACACCTTCTGGAAGACCATTCACGCCGGCGCGAACAAGGCCGCTGAAGAAGAAGGCGTCGAGATCATCTGGAAGGGGCCGCTCGTGGAAAGCGATCGCGAAGGCCAAATCAAAGTGGTGGAGAACTTCATCACCCAGCGAGTGGACGCCATTACCATCGCCCCCCTCGACGACAAGGCCATGATCCGGCCGATCAAGGAGGCACACGACGAGGGCATGAAGGTCGTGATCTGGGATTCCGGGCTCGATCCGAGCGGCGACAAGCACTGGGACAGTTTTGTGGCCACCGACAACTTTGCGGCCGGCGTGAAATGTGGCAAGAAACTCGCCGAACTGATGGGCGGCGAGGGGAAGGCGATCCTGCTGCGTCACATGGTGGGCTCGGCGAGCACCCACAAGCGGGCGGAGGGCTTCCTCAAAGGGCTCAAAGAGGCCGGGCCGAACATCGTGCTCATTTCTTCCGACAAGTATGCCGGCGCCACCGTCGAAGAATCGCAGGAAGCCGCCAACAATTTGCTCAACCAGTTCGCAGACGAAGTGGACGGCATTTTCGTTCCGAACGAATCGGCCACCGAGGGAATGATGGCGGCCATGAAGGCGGCGAAGATCGCGGGCAAGGTGAAGTTCGTCGGGTTCGACGGCAACGATGCAATCATCAAGGGAGTCGAGGAAGGAGTGATCGACGCGGTCTGCCTGCAGGATCCCTTCAACATGGGCTACCTCGCGGTGAAGCACTCGGTGGCACACCTCAAGGGCGAAAAGGTCGAGCGCATTGTCGATACCGGTTCGGTCATCCTGACGCTCGAGAATCTCAAGGAGCCACGCATGCAGGAGCTGGTCTACCCCCCGCTCGACAAGTGGTTGAAGGAGTAGCAGCTCCCGCGGTAGACGCCCCGCTTCTCCGGCTCGACTCGATTGAGAAATCATTCGGCCCGGTGCGCGCCCTCCGTGGAGTGTCACTCGATATTCGCGCGGGGGAAGTCCTCGGCCTCATCGGCGAGAACGGGGCCGGCAAGAGCACGTTGATGAAGGTGCTCAGTGGAGCACATCGACCGGACGCCGGTTCGGTGGAGATGGACGGCCGGCCCCTCGCGCTCAGCAGTCCGCTGGCGGCCCGCAAGGCGGGGATCGCCATGATCTACCAGGAGCTCACCCTGGCCCCTCACCTCACGGTGGAAGAGAATGTGACGCTCGGCCTGGAAGAGTCGCGCTTTGGCTTCCTCCATTCACAATCGTCCAAGGTTGAGGCCGCTCTCAAACTTCTCGGTCGGGAGGACATCGCTTCGCATCAAAAGGCCGACAGCTTGACCATCGCGCGACAGCAGGTGGTGGAGATTGCCCGCGCCATCGTAAGCGATGCCCGCGTCGTGATCATGGACGAGCCTACCAGCTCGCTCTCCGAAGAGGACAAGCAAGCGCTCTTCCGCGTGATCCGCAAGCTCCGCGAAGAGGGCATCGCGGTTGTCTACATCAGCCACTTTCTCGACGAAGTGAACGAGATCGCGGACCGCTACATCGTGCTCCGCGACGGCGAGAGCGTGGGCGAAGGCCTGATCGCGGAGTCGACAACCGAGTCCCTGGTCGAGCAGATGATCGGACGGTCCATCGGCGACATGTATCCGCAGCCCGATCACGAGATCGGCGAGACGGTGTTGTCGGTGCGCGAGGTGTCCGGCACTCCCCTTCCCAAGAGTGTCTCCTTTGAGCTGGGCCGGGGGGAGATTTTCGGAATCTTCGGGCTGGTGGGGTCCGGCCGGACTGAGCTTGCGCGGTGTCTCTTTGGCCTCGATGCCGTGATCTCGGGCTTCCTCGACCTCCGCCGTGTCCAGATGGACCTCTCCCGAATGCACCCGCTCGCCGCGCTGAGAGCCGGACTCGACTACCTCAGCGAAAATCGCAAGGACGAGGGACTCGCACAGAATCTGAGCGTCACGGAAAACACCACCCTCTCCGCAATTCGCAAGACCTCACGCTTCGGGTTCCTCAAGCTGCGCAAGGAGCAGGCGATGGCCGATGCGTGGGTCGAGAAGCTGGGCGTACGCTGTGCGAGTACCAACCAGAAAGTGAGCGCTCTCTCGGGAGGAAATCAACAGAAGGTCGCCCTCGCACGCATGATCCACCACGACAGCGACATCTTTCTGATGGACGAACCCACCCGGGGAATCGATGTCGGGAGCAAACACGAAATCTACGAGTTGATCCAATCGCTCGCCGCGAATGGAAAAAGCGTGATCGTGATCAGTTCGTATTTGCCGGAGCTGATTGGGACGTGCCATACCCTCGCCGTCATGCACCGCGGCACCCTCAGTGGGAAGCGGCCGACAAGGGAGTGGCGCAAGCAGGAGATCATGCTGTTTGCGACCACGGGAAAGGAGTCTGCACAGTGAAACCAACCGGGAGAGCCGCTCAGAGCTAGATATCTCATGCCCAGCCTATCCGCTCCCTCATCCAATTGGAGATCGCTGCTCCTTCCCTTCATCGGGTTACTCTTCGTCTTCGGGCTCTTCACGGCCCTGATTGCGATCTTCAAACCGAACAATCTCGACGCCTTCCTCTCGAGCGGGAATGCGAAGACGGTGATCACTCAGACGGTCATCGTCGGAATCGGAGCGCTCGGCATGACCATGGTGATCACAAGCGGCGGCATCGACTTGAGTGCGGGCTCCCAGATTGCGCTTACCTCGGTTGCTTGCGCGATGACCCTGAACGGCTTCGCTTCAGGCGACCCCGCTACCGTCGGTGTTTTCGGGATGATGGTGGCGATCTTCGCCGCGATGGCGACCGGGGCCGCGACCGGAGCGTTCAACGGTTGCGCGACCTGCTTCCTGAAGATCCCTCCCTTCATCGTCACGCTGGGGACCATGATGATTGCACGCGGGGTGGCCGAGGGAATCGCCAAGCAGTCGCAGGTGCGCACCTCGGACAACACTCTGCAGACCTTCATGCAGCGCAATCCGGATCCCGACTGGCTCATCATTGCCCCGGGAGTTTGGATCATGATTGTCCTGCTCGTGGTGGTCGCCGTGACCATGCGCTACACCGTGCTGGGGCGCTACATCTTTGCACTTGGATCGAATGAGTCCACCGCCCGACTCTGCGGAGTGCCCGTCACAAAGTGCCGGATCCTGATTTACACCTTGTCCGGGATCCTGATGGGGATCTCGGGCACCATGTCCTACGCGTTTCTTGGGAGCGGGGATCCGACCACCGCGGTGTCCAAGGAACTCGACATCATCGCTGCAGTCGTGATCGGAGGAGGGTCGCTCAGTGGCGGCCAGGGCAGTGCGGTGGGAAGCATGGCAGGAGCCTTGATCATGACCCTGCTGGTTACCGGGTGTTCGTTTCTCAACGTGGAAGACTACACCCAGAAAATCATCATCGGCTTCATCATCATCGGGGCGGTCGCAGTTGATACATGGAAGACCCGGCGGCAGGCGGCGAGTTGAGATCCGTGTCTTCAAGGCATCCGCGCAAAGCGATCTCCGCAATTCATTGTTGGCGAGCGCTGGAGAAAGGCTTACCTTGCGGGGCAATGCATGAGACTCCCGAGAGCGAGACGGAGAACGCAAACCCCCTGGCCGACCTTGACGAGTGGGAGGAGGATCTCCGGCGACGCTATCCGGAGCCGGATGCCAACGAGGAGGACCGGAAATTCCGCGACTACGATGCCGACGCGCGCCCGAGCGTGCGCGAATTCTATCGCCTCAACCATCGCCACCAGACGATGGAGTTTGTGAAGGCCAAGCGTGCCGAGTATCTCCCACTGAAGAAGCGCTCGATGACCGTTTGGGAAGCGCTGGAGTATCTCAATACCCTCGTGGACGACAGCGATCCCGACATCGACCTGCCCCAGATCGAACACCTCCTGCAGACCGCGGAGGCCATTCGCAAGGACGGACACCCACGCTGGTTCATCCTCACCGGGCTCATCCACGACCTCGGAAAGATCCTCTGCCTCTGGGGCGAGCCGCAATGGGCGGTGGTGGGCGACACCTTCCCGCTCGGTTGCCAGTTCTCCGGGAAGATCGTTTTCCCGGATTACTTTGCCGATAATCCGGACTCCGGAAATGCGGATTATGCCACTCCGCACGGGATTTACGAGGAAGGCTGTGGACTGGACAAGGTCACCATGTCCTGGGGTCATGACGAGTATCTCTATCACGTGGTCAAAGACCACCTCCCGGATCCTGCGCTCTACATGATCCGCTACCATTCGTTCTACCCTGCTCACAAGGAAGGCGAGTACGGGCATCTCATGAACGACAAGGATCGCGAGATGTTCGCCTGGGTCCGGACCTTCAATCCTTACGATCTCTACACCAAGAGCAGCGAGCGAGTCGACGTGCAGGCCCTGCGCCCGTTCTACGAAGAACTCATCGCCGAATACCTTCCCGGCAAATTGTCGTGGTGATCACTGGATCTGCGGCGGATTCCGGTTGACCGCCGGACCGCTCTTGATCTCTGGGAAGACATTCGCATCAAGACCACCTGAGGAACACTTCATTGAGAGAACGCTACCCGGTGATTCGCAAGCGAGGGGCCGCGCTTGCCACCAAGCGAGGACCATTCAAACTTCCACCCTGAATCTCCAATCATGAGAACCATTCGCCTCCTTGCACTCTTGATCGCATCGGCGTGCGAACTTCCGGCGGCCGATGACTTTCCCCTCGTCCCCGATGATCTGGAGGTCTCGCTTTTCGCGAAGGAACCACTGGTGCGAAATCCCTGCGCGATCACCTTCGATGCCCAGGGACGACTCTGTGTCGGAATGGGCCCGCAGTACCGTAATCCGAAACCCAACACGCCGGGCGACTCGGTTTGGATCCTGATCGATGAAAACGGCGACGGGACTGCGGACTCGCGGAAAGAGTATGCCACGGGGTTCAACTCAATCCAGGGCCTCGCATGGCGCGGACGGGATCTCTATGTGGCAAACGCTCCCGACTTGACCATCGCGCGGGATCTCGATGGGGACGATGAGGCCGATGAGTATATCCGGCTCTACACCGACCTTGGCAACCTGGAGCACGCCCTGCACGGACTGAACTTCGGCCCCGACGGCAAGCTCTACATGTCGAAGGGAAACTCGAAAGGACTGACGCAACTCCCCGACCGGGTGGCGCCCAGACCATTTCGGGAACTCTGGGGAGTGGAGGCGCCGGGCGCACCTGACTTTCCAGCGCCGGTCGTTTTCAAGAAGGACGCATACCGGAAAAACTACCACGATCCGGCCGACGACTGGGGTCTCAGCGGGGGCGTGCTGCGTTGCGATCCCGACGGATCCAACCTGGAGATCGTCTCGCGAGGCTTCCGCAATCCCTGGGACATCTGCTACGACGACGAATTCAACTGGCTCGGCACCGACAACGACCAGACCATGGGCGACAAGATTTTCTCGCCCTTTTACGGTGCGCATTTTGGTTGGGGTCACATGTGGAGCTACGACTGGAAGGGCGACGGGCATCTGCCCACCGCGCCCTCGGCCGGGCCTCTCTTCGAAGGCTCCGGGACGGGCGTTGTCTATTGCGGCATTGAGCGCTACCCGGAAAAGTATCGCGGGGTGTTTCTCATCAACGACTGGCTGCGGCGCGAAGTCTACATCTACCGGCCCAAGTGGAAGGGAGCATGGATGCAAGCCGATCGGAAGAAGCTCGAGATATTCGCCCATGCCGGGGGCGGACGCTCGATGGGCAAGAGCTCGGGGCGGAGCTTTGATCCGGTCGATATCGAAGTGGGACCGGACGGTGCCATCTACATCGCGAGTTGGGGACGGGAGTACGGCCTGACCGAGAAGGATGGCAAGCAGGTGAACGAAGGCCGCATCTACCGGATCTGGCCCAAGGATGCCCCGCCCCGTGTTGTGATCGAGGGCAAATGGGGAGAGCCCCTTGCTCAGTGGAGCGCCAAGGAGCTCTGGGCCGAAATTGGAAGCGATCTCCCTGCCCGGCGAATCAACGTCCAGGCTGAACTCGTGCAACGTGGAACGGGGAGGATTGGTCACATTCAGGGGAAACTGGGCGAATCTCAAAGACAATACACTTGGCTCTATTGGACATTTGGACTCATCGATCCCGAGCAGACTGCGATCGACACTATCCTCAGAGTGTTTTTCAACCACCCGGGAAAGTACACGCAGGCTCATCAACTAATCAGAATCCTGGCCCACCGCATTAAACGTCGCAATGAGCATCAACTTCCTGACGCGTTAAAGCCGTTTCTCCAAGCAAGCAATATTCGCGCGCGCCATGAGATCATCCTGGCCATGCGGTCGGTCGGAGAGACCCGCTGGAACGACAAATTGTTAGATCTTATCGCGAGCGAGAATGACCGCGTCGTCTATTACTCCGCCTGGGGCGCGTTGATGGAACTGATGCCGCAGGTGGGGCGCAAGGCACTCCTCTCCGATGAGCGCCCCGCAGTCCGGCGCGCGGCATTCCTTTCCCTGCTCGAGGAAGACGCGCTGAGCGATCCCGGGATCCGCACCATGTCCAGCGACGAAGACGAAGCCACCGCGTCCTTGGCAGCCAGTCGACTGGGAGGCAAAGCGAAGACTGAGATCCGTGGGCCGAATTTGAATCCGCAAAGTGGGCGCACAGCGGAGCCCGAATCGACCGTGCCTCCGGTCTCGGTGGTCACCTCTATTGAGAGCCAACCAGGCCGGAAGTACGAAGAAGCACTCCTGACCCTGGGAACGCTGGCCTACACCGATCGTGACTATCGCATCAAGAGCCTTCCTTCTGAGCTGGAAGGTCTGACCTTCATCCGGGCCGCCAACAACGACGCCGATTTCGCGAGCGGGCCCTTTCTCAAACTCAAGCTCCGCTACGACTCGACCGTCCTCCTCGCTGACGACATGCGCGGTGACAAGTTGCCGAAGTGGGCTCGAGGGAAGTGGACCTCCACCAAGCTGGGACTGACAACGGACGACGCCCGGCACCGGATTTACGCAGCGGAGCTCCCGGCCGGAGAAGTCACCTTCGGGCCGAACCTCGATGACGTGAAAGGACGAAAGTCGAATTATCTCGTGATCGTGAAGCCCAAGCTTCTCTCGCCGCCCAAGACCATCACAACCGCGGCTGCCGTGATGCCCCTGGTGAAGAAGGCAGATGCAGTGAGGGGACGTGCACTTTTTCTGAGCACAGCCGGCGCGGCGTGTTCCGCGTGTCACCAGCTGGAGGGAATCGGGAACGTGTTTGCCCCGGATCTGTCCGAGATCGGGAAGCGCGCCGATGCTGCCTTCCTCGTGCGGTCGATCCTGGAACCAAGCGCGGAGATCACGGAAGGATTCGTGATGCAGATCCTGACGACAAGGTCCGGCGACATCACGGCGGGCCTCGTCCTGGGTGAGACCGGGCTTGCCGTGCAAGTCGTGCTCATGAATGGCTCGGTGAGGGTGGTGGCGAAGAAGGACATCACGAAACGGGAAACCGCTCCTCTCTCGGCCATGCCACCCACCTTCGCCGCCATGCTGAATCCTCAGGACGTCGCCGATATCACCGCCTATCTCCTCTCTCCCAGGAAGAAGCCGGTCGTCAAACCGATCAAGAAGAAGCCTGCCTCAAAGCAGGTGACCACCGTCCCCGCAGGCAAGGCGTCCCCGCTTTCCGGAAAACGATGGGGCGACAAGAAGGAGGGCTTCCACCTTGAGTGTCACGACGAGCGGCTCGTGATTCACTACCATGGCGTCGAGATCGCCTCCTACTACTACCGTCACCCCCAAACCAGGCGCCCGTTCTTTGCGCACGTCAAAACGCCGGGCGGCATCCAGGTTACGCGCAACTTTCCGCCCACGGAGGGGAAGGACGCCACCGATCATGCCTACATGCATCCGGGCATTTCGATGGGCTTTGCCAACTTCGAGGGAGTGAGCTTCTGGCACAACAACGAGGGCGTCGTGATACACGAAAAATTCATGGTAGCGCCCACTGCGGGAGCGACCGCCTCCTTCGCGGTGGAGAACCGCTACCTTGCACCGGATGGCCGGGAGATGTGCCGCGAATGGGCGAGCTATCACCTGATCCCGAACAGGGACGGCTATCTCATCACGATGGATTCGCGCATGCACGCAGAGCGGCCATTCTGGTTGGGCGTGCGGGAAGAGATGGGACTCGCCATGCGCGTCGCGACACCGATTACGGTGACGAACAAGGGCTCCATTCTCAGCGCCCGCGGCGGGAAGAACGAGAAGGGAACCTGGGGCAAGGTCGACAAGTGGTGGGACTACTTCGGTCCCCTCGGAATCAAAAGCGCCGGCATCCAGGTCATGACCGCCCCGGGCAACCCCGAGGTCTGGTCCCACAGCCGCGACTACGGCGTGCTGGTCGCCAACCCACTCCCCGTGGACAGGAAGGAGAATCGCGGGAAGAAAATCGAGGTCAAGGTGGGCGAGCAGTTTCGTCTCCGGTTTGGAGTGCAGATCCACGAACACACTCGACGCGACCAATTCGATCCGGCCGCGTCTTATGAGCGATACTTGAAGGCTGTTGAGTAATGGCTGCGACCTGTGGCTGATTTTGAATGACGTCGTGGCCTTGCGCCTGCCCAACGAAGGAAGGTGGTCTTATCTCCTTCCCTGGCGATCAGTTCCTGGTCATGGCGAACACTACCGCCAAGCACCTATTCCAAGTCGATCTGAGAGGGATCATCGACATCCTTTCGGATCACCTCTATTCGACGCAGACCGTCTTTGTTCGCGAACTGCTGCAAAACAGTTGTGACGCCATCCAAATGCGGCGCCAGGAAGTCGTTCCCACCATAATTCGGGCTGGGTGGCATCCGAGACTCCGGTTCACCCGGCCCCACCCATCTTTCCACTCCTCCAATCGGAGTCGAAATGATTTCAAGATTCAGCATCAGGCAAGGATATCGTGAATGACCTCTCCTGCCACATCGGTGAGGCGGAAATCGCGACCGGCGTAGCGATAGGTAAGCTTTTCGTGATCGAATCCCAGGAGGTGGAGGATGGTGGCGTGAAGGTCGTGAGCCTCCACGGGATTCTCGGTGGCCTCAAATCCGAACTCGTCGGTTGCGCCGTAGACGGTGCCCCCCTTGATTCCCCCGCCCGCCATCCAGACCGTGAAGCCGTAGGGATTGTGGTCGCGGCCCAGCTTTGACTCGCCCGCCCCGGTGAGCTCCACTGTAGGAGTGCGCCCAAACTCGCCACCAAAGATCACGAGGGTGTCTTCCAGCATTCCCCGCTGCTTGAGATCGGTGAGCAGCGCCGCCACCGGTCGGTCGAGTTCGCGCGCGAGCTTGCTGTGGTTTTCCTTGATCTTGTCGTGGTGATCCCACGGCTGGCCCGCCCCGTGCCACAATTGCACGTAGCGCACTCCACGTTCGAGAAGGCGGCGCGCAATCAAGGTCTGCCGCCCGTGAACACCACGACCATAGAGATCGCGAAGGTGGTCAGGTTCGCGCTCGAGGTCGAACGCATCGGTGGCATCCATCTGCATGCGATAGGCGAGCTCGAAGCTCTGAATCCGGGCGCGAAGCTTATCGTCATTACCACCGCGAGCCTTGAGATGTTCCCGGTTCAGCAACTGGAGAAAGTCCAACTGCTCGCGCTGTTGCGCGGGCGATTGCCCGTCGTTCCGGATGTTCTCGATCAGCTTCTCGATCTGGCTGTGTTTGCTGTCGATGAAGGTTCCCTGGAACACCCCGGGCAGGAAACCCGCCTGCCAGTTCTGCGCCCCCTTGATCGGATAGCCTCCCGGGCACATCGCGATGAAGGCGGGCAGATTCGCGTTCTCGGAACCGAGTCCGTAGGTTGCCCACGATCCCACGCTCGGTCGGCTCAGGATCGCGTCGCCGCAATTCATGAGCATGAGGGAAGGTTCGTGATTGGGAAGCTTGGCCTTCATCGAGCGAATGACCGCGATGTCATCGATGCAGGCCCCGATCCTGGGAAAGATGCTGCTCACCTCGATCCCGCTCTCACCGTAGGGCTTGAACTCGAAGGGCGAGGGAAAAGCCGCACCAGTCTTGCGCTCGGTGCGCCGCTTGCCCTCCGGCAGTTCCTTCCCGGCATACTTCTGAAGCGCAGGCTTGGGGTCGAAGGTGTCGATGTGCGACGGACCGCCGTTGAGAAAGAAGTGCACCACCCGTTTCGCCCGTCCCGGGAAGTGTGGCGCCCTGGTTGCCGCCTGGGCCTCCGACTGCAGGATGTCACCGAGTCCGAGCGCACCGATCCCCATTCCGCAACGCCGCAGGAAGTGGCGTCGGTCGAGAGCTGGTGGTGATCCGGTTGGGTTCATGCCCTAGTCCAAAAACAATGCTTCGTTCGAAATCAAGAGGGCCTGCGCCAAGCGCTCCCACTCATCGAGTGGTTCCACCTTGCTCACCGTGCCTGCGAAATTCGCGGCGGCATCCCATGCCCGCTCGCTTGCGGACAATTCAAGGCGAGGTGCCCAGGTAAATCCATCACAAGAAAAATTGTTGGCCTCACCGCAATCGATCACGAAGTCGAGAATCTCGCCCGCTTCGACTTCGATCTCCGCGAGCGCGGCCGATTGCGATTTTCCAAATTCGATCTTCCAGGCCTGCAGGATTCCCTGGCGGCTACTCGAAACCCAGGCACGGAGTCCGTCGCCACAATCTTCGATCTTGGCGATCGTGCCTGAGAGCTTGAGCTTGCCCGCCGCCGGCGAGATCCAGCGGCGCACCGCGGCGTGCTCGACCTTGTTGCCGACGTGTCCCCCCACGGCGGTGAGTCGCAACCAGCCAAGCGCGCCATCCGGCCATTTGGATCCTCCGCCCCAGGCCGTTCCGTCGTAGTGGGGCAGCTCGTGAAATTCCGCGATCCCTCCCTTCTTTTCGTCAAACTTGCCGTAGCCATAACTCCAGGCTTCGGTCGCGGGATCGGGCGCTTCTTCAACGACCACGGCGGGATTGTTCGCGACGAAGCGAATGCTGTCGGCCAGCTCCCGTTCCCGGGGCAGTCGGCCATAGACGTGCTGGAAGATGCGCTCAACCATCGCTCCGTCCTCTGCCTCGGGAAGCTCTCTCCTCACCCGTGCCGCCAGCGCCACAGCCCGCGTCACGGTGAAGGGCGCGTTCATGAGGAAGAGGGCCTGTTGGGGAACGTTGGTCCGGTAGCGCCTCGGAGTGTGCAGCTCGGGGTTGGCAAAGTCGAAGACGCGCAGGGTGGAAGGCAGGAACTGGCGGTCGATGCGACCGTAAATACTGCGCCGCTTCGACGCCCCAGCTCCAAAGAGAGGTCCAGGCGGACCGCCCATCCGCAGGTCGAGCTCACCAGAGGCAACGAGCATCGAATCGCGCATCGCTTCGAAATCGAGGCGGCGGCGCGGGTAAACCGCGAGCAGACGATTCTCCGAGTCGTCCTTCAGCGGATCGCCGGCCTGAATGCGGTAGTGCGAGGAGGTCGTGATCAGGCGCTGCAGGTGCTTGATCGACCACCCGTGCTCCATCAATTCGGCTGCGAGAAAGTCGAGCAACCTGGGGTGGCTGGGCGCTTCGCTACGCAGGCCAAAGTCGCTTTCGGTACGCACCAGGCCTTCCCCGAAATGCGCACGCCAAACCCGGTTGGCAATCACGCGCGCGGTCAGCGGATTGCTTGTTGCACTTATCTCGCGGGCGAGATTCAACCGCCCCGATCCAGTGCGATAGCTTGGGCGCTTGCCCCCGTGCAAGATGGCGAGGGAGCCACGGTTGATCTCTCCAAGCTGAGTCGGGTAGTGACCTCGTTCAAAGATGCGCACGTTCTGTGCAATTGCACGGTCAACCATCACAAGCACGTGCGGCGCCTTTCTCTCCAGGCCGATGATCTGCCGCTCAATCGCCGCCTGTTGTTTCTTCAGCGGGTTCTTGGATCCGTCGTCGAAGAGCCACTCCACATCGTGAATGTACTCACGAGGAATTCGAATCGGGGAATCCAGGCCCATCACGACTTCACGAATCTCACGCCAGGGCGCAGACTGGTTGTCCTTCTCCTCCTTCACTGCCTGACCGAAGAGTGCCTGGTAGCAATTCGCAACTTCAGTCAAATCTGCTCCTGCTTTTCGGAGCGCGTCGGCAACAAGCACGTTCGCAGATGCAAAACCAGGAGTCTCTCCTTCCGACATCGCCAACCATGGGCCAAAGACCGGATCATCACGGCGCGACTCCTGTGACATGAATTCGTACCATCGCCGAATCTGCGCCGGATTGAGGTCGCCCTTCTCGATGACCTCCGCGAAGTCAGGCGGCGGTACCACTGAGATATCGAGCGCGGCTACCATATATTCTGCTGCGCGTTCCAGGGAGCGCCTCTCCACTTCCCTGGCCCTTTTCTCGAAGTCGGCCGCGAGAGCCTTCTTCTTCTTTTCGAGTTCGGGATGCTTGCGAGCGGCTTCGGGATCAATCGCCTGCAGGTCTTCCCTCGAGCTCTTGAAGACGCCGTAGAGCGCATAGTAGTCCGCAGTGGGGATCGGATCGAACTTGTGATCGTGACAACGGGCACAGGAGACCGTGAGCCCGAGTAGCCCCCGGGTCACCACATCGATTCGATCATCAATGATCTCCGGTTCCACTCCAATGAAGCGGCGGCCCAGGGTGAGAAATCCCATCGCGGCAAGGTCTTCGCGATCACAGAGTTTCTTCTCCAGCAAGAGGTCAGCGGCAAGCTGACGCTCCACAAACTGATCGTAAGGCAAATCGCCATTGAAGGCCTCGATCACCCAGTCGCGATAGACCCAGGCATGGGGAAACCCAAATTCCTCCCCACCATAGGCATAGCCCTTGGTATCTGAGTAGCGGGCGACATCGAGCCAGTGCCGGGCCCAGCGTTCGCCGTAGCGGGGCGAAGCGAGAAGCTCATCAACCAATCTCCGGCTCAGGACCGCATCGTCTTCCTCGGAGGCGAGCACAGCCTGCAACTCATCAAACGCCGGCGGCAGGCCCGTAAGGTTGTAGTGCAGACGCCGCACCCAGTCGCGGCGGGCAGCCGGCGGTGCGGCATGCAACCCCGCCTCTTCCAAACGCCGTGTGATGAACCACGCCACGGGATCGTCGGCCGCGCCTTCCGGAATCTCGGGCCGCTGCACAGGAAGAAAGGCCCAGTGCTCCTCTGCCGCGAGCACAGGCGGGCAGAGGATCGCCAAAACTCCCAGAATGAGATTTGTGCGCATGCCGCTCACTAAGATGAGTCTCCTCCCCTCCCGTTCCAGCAAAAACGAAGGTGAGGGCTCCCCTCTTCATTGACATCCGCGCAGGGACCACCCAGAGGTGGGCGTCATGATGAGAACGCTCACCCTCTCTTTCCTGATCATCTGCACCTCGCTGTCCCTCCCCACCCGGGCGGCCGAACTGGCCCTGGAGAGGATCGAAGGAGCCAAGCCACTCAACGTCATCTTCATCCTCTCCGACGATCACCGCTACGACGTGATGAGTTTTCTCGGGCATCCCTGGGTGGAAACTCCGGCGATGGATGCCATGGCGAAGGAAGGGGTCTACTTCCGCAATGCGATGGTAACCACTTCGCTGTGCTCACCAAGCCGGGCCTCGATCCTGACCGGGCAGTACATGCACAACCACGGCGTGGTCGACAACAACGTGCTCACTCCCAAGGGCACGGTCTTCTTTCCGCAATACCTGCAGGCCGCCGGCTACCAAACCGGCTATTTCGGCAAGTGGCACATGGGTGGCCACTCCGATGCGCCGCGCCCCGGGTTTGACAAGTGGGTCTCCTTCCGCGGGCAGGGGCATTACTATCCCCCCAAGGGCAGGAAGTGGTCGCTCAACATCGATGGCAAGTCCGTGCCACAGAAAGGCTACATCACCGACGAGCTCACCGACTACGCGCTGGAGTGGTTGGCCGGTCCCGTCAAGAAGAGCGGCAAGCCGTTCTTCGTCTACCTCTCGCACAAGGGAGTGCACGGCATGTTCCATCCCGCCAAACGCCACGCGGGGCGCTACAAGGACAAGCCTCTGCCGATCCCAAAGACGATGGCCAATACTCCTGCAAACTACAAAGACAAGCCGATGTGGCTGAAGAACCAGCGCAACAGTTGGCACGGAGTGGACTTCGCCTATCACCAGGCCACCGACATCGCCGAACACTACCGGCTCTACTGCGAAGCACTCCTGAGCGTTGACGATTCGATCGCCCGCGTGCGCCGGTGGTTGAAGGAAAACGATCTCACTGAAAACACCCTCGTCTTTTACATGGGCGACAATGGATTCCAATGGGGAGAGCACGGCTTGATCGACAAGCGCACGGCCTACCAGGCGTCCATGCGCGTTCCCCTGCTCGGAGTCTGTCCATCGCGCTGGAAGGCAGGCCAGACCGTCGACCAAGTCGTGGCCAACATCGACATCGGACCTACCATTCTCGAAGCGGCGGGCCTGAAGACCCCCTCCCAAATGGACGGCCGAAGCATCCACCAGCTCGCAACCGTCGGGGCCAAACCGTCGGAGTGGCGACCGAATCTCCTCTACGAGTACTACTGGGAGTACAGCTACCCACACACCCCGACCACCTTCGCGCTCCTCACCCAGCGGTTCAAATTCATCCAGTACCACGGCATCTGGGACATCGACGAACTCTACGACCTGCAGGAAGATCCCCACGAAGAGCACAACTTGATCTTCGAGAAAGACCACCAACAGCGCATCACCCGGATGCGCGCCGAGCTCCACAACATCCTCGTTGACGCCAACGCCAACCGCGTCCCCTTCAGCCACAAGCGCCGAATGGGATCGAACCTGCGCCGCAAAAGTGGATCGAAGCCCGCGGAGTTCCCCCCCCAATTGATACGGGAATAGAATGGAATGATCGCGCGCCAACAACCAACTCGTCGCACGTTTCTCACTGCTGGAATCGCGACCATCGCGTCCGTCCCCTTGTGCCCGGCCGCCGATCCGGACCCTTCCAGAATCAAGATTGGCCAGATCGGAACCAAGCACGCGCATGCCCGTGGAAAGCTTGAGACCATCCTGAAGTTTTCTGATCTCTATGATCTGGTCGGGATTGTGGAACCGGATGCCGCCCGCCGAAAGGAGATGAGCGGGCGCTACAACAGTCTCAAGTGGATGACGGAAAGGGAACTCCTGGAGTCGCAGGGGCTGCAGGCAGTTGCCATCGAGACCGCGGTGAAGGATCTGGTTCCCACCGGGCTCCGCTGCCTTCGCGCGGGTCTGCACATCCATCTCGATAAGCCTGCGGGGGAATCTCTGGAGGCCTGCCGGGAGCTGCACGCTGAAGCGAGCAAGCGCACTCTCACGATTCAGATGGGCTATATGCTGCGCTACAATCCCGCCTTCGAGTTCTTGTTCCGAGTTCTCAAGGATGGCTGGCTCGGCGAGATTACCGAAGTGTCCGGGATGATCGGAAAGAAGATGGGCGAGGCGGGAAGGAAGAGTCTCGCAGCGTTCGAAGGGGGCGGAATGTTCGAACTCGGCTGTCACTTGATCGACGCGGTGGTGAGCGTGCTGGGGGCACCGAAGAGCGTGCGCAGCACTTCTCATCGCACCTATCCCGCGAAGGACACCTTCGCGGACAACCAGCTCGCGGTGTTCGACTATCCGGTGGCGATCGCCACCATTCGCTGCAATCACATCGATCCCCTGGGCGGACCACGACGACAATTCTCAGTGACCGGAACGCAGGGCTCCTGCGAGATCCGGCCGCTGGAACCACCGGTGGTCAGGCTCGGGCTCGATCGGGCGCAAGGCAAGTTCAGGAAGGGATTCCAGGATGTGGCGCTCCCCAAGTCGGGCGGACGGTATGACGGAGACTTCCAGGATCTGGCGAAGGTGATTCGCGGAGAGAAGAAGCTCGCCTGGGATGCCGCCCATGACCTCGCGGTGCACGAAGCGGTGCTGCGAGGGAGTGGGATGATGAAGTAAAACGATGAGCCTGCCCAAAGTCATCATCACCGACTTCGTCACCGAGCCGCTCGATTTTGAGCGCAGCGTGCTCGATGGATTCGCGGAGGTGGTTGCGCTCGGAGCACAAAGCGAGCAAGAGTTGGTCGGGCAGATCGAGGATGCTGAGGCCGTGATGTGCTATCACTATCTCAGTCTCACCCGCGCCACGATCGACCAGTTGGAGAATTGCAAAGTGATTGTGCGACCAGGGGTGGGCTATGACAACGTGGACTACGTGGCAGCGCGCGAACGCGGGATTCCAGTCTGCAACGTTCCCGACTACGGCACCGAGGAAGTCGCAGACTCTGCCTTGGGCATGGCGCTCACCTTGGCGCGTGGAACGCACTTTCTCCACAGCCGACTTCGTCGAGGGATGGGCGATTGGAGCGCGGAGCAAGCCACTCCGATCCCTCGACTGCGCGGCAGAATCTTCGGAATTGTCGGCTGCGGCCGCATTGGCAGCGCCGTCGCCATCCGTGCAAAATCGTTCGGATTCGAAGTCGTGTTTTACGACCCCCACGTCCCGGATGGTCTGGACAAAGCGCTGGGAATCCGGCGGGTGGACACCTTGGAGGAACTGATTTCACAAGCTCACATCGTGAGCCTGCACTGCCCATTGACCGAGGAGACCAGGAACATCATTGGCGTGAAGGAACTTGCCGCGATGGGCAGCGATTCCTTTCTGATCAACACGGCCCGCGGCGGCGTGGTCGACACCGACGCCGTTGTCGAGGCGCTGGCGGCAGGGCAATTGCGTGGGGCGGGAATCGATGTCCTGGAACAGGAGCCGCCCGACGAGAACTCACCGGTCATCAAAGCCTGGCGCGATCCGGATCATCCCGCCCATGATCGCCTCTTCCTCAGTCCACATGCCGCCTTTTACTGCGAAGAGGGCGGAGAGGAGTTTCGCACCAAGGGGGCGAAAGAATGTTTGCGGGCCTTGCGGGGAGAGGCGTTGCGGAATGTGGTGAACTGAGAGCAACCTCGACAAACTGTGCTTCGTCGTGGGGCCTCAATCATCTTAAGAGGTCCCTTTGATGCCTTTGCTGGCTACAAGATTTCGCCAAGCCAATCGACGATCCGCTGAAGGAGAGTCGGGTCGGAGTTGAAGATTGCGACGCCGTGAGCGGAGGAGTTGGCGACCACTTCGACCAGACGTGGCGCAGTGGTGAAGCCAAGAAGTTCATTGGCCCAAACCGCGCGCATTCCGCCACCATCACCGGCAGCAGCGATATGAAACATCGACACGAGGTCGAGATTTGGTTCGGCCGCGAGATTGCGCACGGCGGACGTTTTTCCGGAGAGGTTTACTGCTGTCTTCACCCAGAGCTTCTGGCTTGCGACGCAGGCAAGATTTCCACCAATGGAGGCGCCCACGATGGCGATGCGGGTGGGGTCAATGTCGTTGCGCAGTTCCAGAAAGGCGAGCGCGGCTTGCAGGTCCTTGGGAGTGGTGTTGGGGTTGTCGAAGTCGGCGCTGCTGAATGATCCCCAGGAGCCTCCGTGTCCGCGGATATCGTAGGCGAGAGTGACGTAGCTGGCATCGTTGAAGGCATCGTCGTAGGGCGCCCATTCGCTGCGGCTGTTGAATCCCTGGTGGATGAGCACGACCGCCGGAAAGGTGGTTCCGGCCCGCGCAGCCGGGATGCGCAAGGTGCCTTGGATTCTGATGCGGTCGGAGGTGGCGAACGATACGGTAGTTTGTCTCACCTCGGCGGGATTGGAGCCAGCGGAGTATTCCGCAAGATTGGTCTGAAGATCCCCATCGGCGTCCTCGAGCGCATCGTTCGGATTGATGGCATCGAGCAGGAGCGGATGGCGAAGCTCAAAGAGATCGTCGATGCCATCTCCGTCACTGTCCGTTGGATTGGAGATGGAGAACTGATGGATGGTGTAGAAAGAACGCGCATAGATCTGCGAGTCGCGGAGTCGAACAATCGTGCTCTCCGGGACCGGCAATATTGCGGCGACCGGAGTGTCAGTGAGGTGGGGCGCATCGCCACGCATCAGGACCAGATAGGTCTCCGGCTCATTTGGAACTTCAATGGAAAACCCCTCTTCCGGGTGCAACTCAAGAAGGTGTACGGGTAGGTCCGAGGCCTTTGTGACCGTGGTAATGGCGATACCGATAATGAGCAAAAAGAGGCGCTTCACTTGGCAACTGAAACGGGCTTGGCCAGAGATGTCAATCGACGACGGGATTGAACCGAGGACATCCCTTCTTCAGGGCTCGCCCTGCGCAGCCCGCAAGGGGAAGTTGCACGGTGAGGCTGAGGACGAGGTCTCCCGATGTGATCCCGGCTCATCCGCCCCGCTCCCGGAGGGATCAAAGCTCGAGGCGCCCATTCGCCCTAAGAACCGGGGATCGTCACCACCACGTCATCGATGTACCAGCCCGCAGCAGCGACAACGTCATCGCCGTCGCTCCTGAAACCGAATTCCAGTACGATGGACTGACCCAGTGCAGCGGCCGGCAATTCGGCCGAGAATTCCGCCCAACCGTTGAGGAATCCGGTGATGTCCGCTTGCACCACTCCCAATTCGGTCACCGTTCCGGGAAGGCCGGAAGCAACGAGGACGCGCACCGCTCCGTGGTCCAGGTTGAGGAACTCGTCCATGTCCACCCATTGTTGGAAGATGACGGTCGCAGCCATCGCGGTGCTGAGATCAATCGCCGGCGTGCGCAACCAGGTGTTGGAACTGATTCCGTAGTTGGTGGTCAGATTGGTCCCGTAGCAGTTGGGCACACTATTGCCCGCCTGCGGGCCGGTCGCGGGACCTCCGTTCGGGTCTCCCAGTTGCCAAACCGTATTCATGAGGGTGTCAGAGGCATCGAAGCCGGTGGTCCACCCCGGGTCGGCTCCATCGAAGTTCTCCGAAAAGACGGTCACCGGCGGCGCGAGAATCTCTTCGATCACGAAGAAGCGCACCGCATCGGCAGGCCGCTGAATGGTGAGGGTGTTGGTATCCGGGGTGGCCGCGATTTCCATGTGCCCACCGTGGATGGGCCAGTCCTTGCGATCGGCGGAAGACGGATCCAGAACGCTGCGCAGGTTGTAGCGCATGCCGGCCTGGCTCTTCCACTCGAAGACAAGATCCGCACCACTCTTGCTGACGCTCAACTCGAGCGGATCTCCGCTCCCGCCGGCAATCCCCTCAAAATTGAGCTGAATGTCCGCCGCATCGAGAATCCTGTCGTAGATATTGACCACTGCGATCTCGCCGGCGAATCCAGTCAATCCGGGAGGAGAGGTGCCGGCAATTTCGGTGCGGCCTCCGAGGTTGTTCTCAGTGCCTCCAAGCGCGCCGCTGGCCCAGACAAAGAGGCCCCCACCATTGATCCCGATCACGACGTCGGCGGTCGCCGAGGCGGTTCGCACATTGCCAGAGGTATCGCGCACAGAAACATCGACGGCGTCGGCGCCGCCCACGGCGTTGTTGGAAACAACGACCTGGATGAAGTCCTCGAGATTGAGCCCGCTCACCGGAACGATGAGATCGAGCGTGCGAATATTGAGGGCGCTCCCGAGGACGCGCAGCTCGTCTTCGTTCACCAGAACGGAAAGCCCATTCTGTCCCCCGCCAGTTTCAAAGATGAGCTCGTAGTTCGGACTGAGGACACCAGGACGCAACCAGATCTCGACGGTGAAGGCCTCATACTGGAAGCTGGGGGTCGCACCCCCGCTCAATCCGCCCCCGGTGAAGTAGGCCGCCGTGAGGTTGGTGTTCGGACTCGGACTGGAGAGCGGATCATCGTAGGTCGCCCCGGTGAGGGTCCAATCCCGCGTGCCAATGTCATCCCGCCACCCCGAGGCATCGTTGCCGGCGGTGGAGGCCACGTAACGGTGGGCGGGCACGGGACCGGTGATGACGGTGATCGTGACGTCGGCCGTTGAGGTGCCGAACGGGTTCGTAGCGCTGAGGGTGTAAGTGGTGGTCTCCGTCGGTGATACGCTGATGGTGGTGAGACCGACTACGTCCATCGCCCCGGGATCGAGCGTCAGTGAGTCGGCACCGGTGACAACCCAGGAGAGGTTAGCCGAATCGCCGGTCCTGATGATCCCGGCGGAGGTGGTGAAGGAGGCGAGGTCGGGGGCGGCATTGGCGAGGATCCTGACCGTAGAGATGTTGACCGCCTCTCCGCGAGTCGCCCGCAGCGAGTAGGTGGTGGTCTCACTCGGGGTCACTGCCAGCGTGCCTGTTCCGGCTGCGGTGAGGGGCACCAGGTCGGTGACGGTGCCCCGTCCGTCGTCGAGGGTGAGCGTGTCGACCGGCTCCTCCACCTCCCAGGAAAGGGTAGCGGGATTGCCGGGAGCAACGCTGGCGAGATCAGAGGAAAAGGCGTTGATCAGATTGATGCCCGAGGGGCCGAAGTTGTAGACGTCGGCCAGCTGCTGATCGGAAAGCACGCCTGCGCCGTCCGAGTTGTCGTAGAATGCGAGCTCATCGAGGGCAGCGTGAAGGTTGTTGCCGTGGCCGGGATTGCCGAGAACTTCGAGGCCGATCAGAGTGCTCCGGGCGTGGGGAGCGTGAATGGGTCCCGTATTGGCAGTGGCGCGGCCAGCGGTAGCAGTGGTCACTGCCGCACCGTCGACCGGATTCCCGTTCGCTTCGATCAAGGTGAGCTGGAAGGCGGCGTTGTCGACGCCGGCCGAATCGTAGCGGAAGGCGAAGAAATACCAGGTCCCGTCGTTTTTGAGAATTGTCGGATGGCTAAACTGGGTGTTGGCGGCGCCACCGTCACGAACGAGGACACGGACCCGATTGCCTGCACCACCACCGGTGTCAATGCGGATCCCGTCCTGCGCGTTGGTGTTGGTCATCTGCGACTCCAGAAAACGGTCGAAGGCGTTGAAGGTGAGAGGTTGGAACCAGAAGGCGATGGTGAACTTGTCGGTGGGTTGCACTGCCGCCGCCGCGCCCAAGTCGAGACCGCCGCCCTTGGTGATGAGATAAGAGGTCCCGAGATCCGCACGCGCGGAAGGGTGCCCGCGGGTGATGAAGGTGAGCCCGGGATCAGGATCGAAGCCGATGGTGGTGCCATCGTTGTTCGCGACGAGTTCGGTCACCGAGTCGGGATCTGCGCCGCTTTCGTCGAGCGGGTACCAGGCGACGAGCATCGCGCCCGCCGAGGCAGTGAGTAGAAAAAAGGCTAGTGAGGCTGCAGTGAAGATCAGTTTCATCGAATATGGGTTTTGTTGAGGAGCCTGTCCCACCTAGCAATGAATACAAGCACTGGGAGCGCGAGCAGAGGAAGTTTGATAAACGCATGGCTCGCGAGGCCCCCAGAGCGGAGAATGCCGCGGCCGAGGAGGCTGCAAAGAAGAGCGAGGCAGAGCTTCAGGCCAAGCGGAAGGCGAAGTTTGAGGCCGAGCGCAAGGCCCAGGGGATTGAGTGATGCCAAGAGATCCCCTTTCCCGGCCAGGTTTCCTTGAAGATGATGGTCCGGGGTAGGGAGGGGCGCAGATCGGTCCGCGCAGCTCCGCCCGATCGATCAAGTGTCAATCGACAACCTGGCCAATCAGTTCGAACAGTCGGATGTTGTCCAGAAAAGCGACCGCCTCGCCTTCCAGCTACGGGTCGTCGTTCAGGTTCACCCGGACGGATCGCAGTCCCATGACCCAGGGAGGCTGGTAATTCCAATCGCCCCGGGCATCTGCCCTTCCTCAGTAAGTCGCTCTCCCGCCGGAAAGATCGAAGACCGCGCCAGTGCTGAAGGAGCAGTCCTCCGAGCATAGCCAGGCAACGAGAGCGGCGGCTTCCTCGGTGAGACCGAAGCGGCCCATCGGGATCTTGGAGAGCATGTAGTCGATGTGCTCCTGGGTGATCTGCTTGAGGATGTCGGTCTCGATCACGGCTGGCGTCACGCAGTTCACGATCACACCGTTCTGCGCGGTTTCCTTGGCAAGGGATTTGGTAAGACCGATCACGCCCGCCTTGGCGGCGCTGTAGTGCGAGGCATTGGGATTGCCCTCTTTGCCCGCGATGGAAGCAATGTTGACGATGCGCCCGTAGTTGCGCTCGACCATTTGGGGAACGAGCGCGCGACAGCAGAGGAAGACGCCGAAGAGATCGATCTGCAGGACCTCCTGCCATTCCTCCGGCGTGCACTGCCAGAGCTTCTTGCTTGCCCCTGCGATGCCCGCGTTGTTGACGAGGATGTCGACCGCGCCGAGTTGATCGAGAGTCGTCGCAGTGGCGGCCTCCACTGCACCCGTGTTGGTCACGTCAACGGTGACTGGAACCGCACCGTCGAGGGATTGCGCAGCCGCCACCGCCGCGTCTTCATCGCGATCCCAGATGGCACAGCGCGCGCCGGAAGCGGTGAGGCGTTGCGCAATCGCGAAGCCGATTCCACGGGCACCACCGGTGATCACCGAGCATTTGTTCTGAAGATCGATTGTGTTCATGGGAGTTCGTCAAGCTGGCAAGTGCTCTCGCAGGAAGCGCACAAAATTCCCGTGGAGAATCTTCTCTCTGTCCTCTGCAGAGCACCCCCGCTTCTCAAGGAGATCCTCCAACTTGGCCAGGTCAGCGATGGAATTGATGTCCTGGGCGGTCTGCTCGGTGCCGAATCCCCCGTCGAGATCAGAACCGATCCCGACGTGATCCGCATTGCCTGCCAATTGGCAAATATGATCGGTGTGATCGAGAACGTGTTCCAGGATGACCCCGGTTTCTTCGGGAGTGCTCACCCCCCGTCGCCACCCGGGCACCAACATCCACGCATCGAGCGCGCCCCCGATGACAGCCCCGCGCTCAATGAGGCGCACAATCTGCTCGTCGGGAAATTGGCGGGGATCATCGACGAGCACGCGGCAGTTGGAGTGACTGGCCCAGACCGGGCCGTTGTAAAGGTCGAGCGCATCGTGAAAGGTCCGGTCGCAAAGATGGGTGGCATCGAGGATCATTCCGAGGCGATCCATCTCGCGAACAAGTTCCTTACCTTGAGCGGAGAGCGGCCCATCCCGGTCGTGACCCAAGGCATAGCGACCGACTCCAAAGTGCGCCGGCCCGAGAGCTCGCAGACCCTGATCAAATGCCCCTTCCAGGTGTCCAACGGTCCGAATGGAATCCGCCCCTTCGAGGCTGAGGAGGTAACCAATGGCACCCCCGGCATCTCCGCCGGTCCATCGTGCAAGCACCCGTTCCAGGGAGGCCCGGTCGGTGATCGCTTCCAGTTCGCCGAGTTCCTCCATGGCGCGATACCAGGAGAGTTGCGCTTGCGTCTGCGCCCAGGCGATTTCCGGTGAGTTCCATCCGGAGGCGACCGCGCCCGGTTTCATGCAACCGGCGAGCAAGGTCGCGACACACATGCCGATCCCACCGCGCCGCATTTCGGGAAAGCACACTGTTCCGTTGCCCCGACCGCCGCGATCATCCGTGCCTGCTTCCTCCTCGCGGATGGCATCCAGGTCCTGGCGCAGGTCGCGATTGTAATCGATCGCATTGAGGGAGAGATCGAGATGGGCGTCGAAGATGAGTTTCATACCGTCAGTCTGCGGTTGCGGGCGGTCACCTCCCAGGTCTCGCCGGTGGCTGCGCCCTCGCGAATGAGGAAGGCTTCCTGGTAGAGGGCTACAGTGGGGCAAATGTGATTCGGGATGCCGACGAATGCATCGCCCACTGCGAAGCGATTCGTATCTTCAACCTCCACCACGAGGTGCTCTTCGCTGTGCCCAACCGGCCGGGCACATTCCAGGCCGATGAGCTGCACCCGATTTTCCAGCGGCCCTTCCGAAGCGATGGCCTTGTGCCCGAGGTCGAGGCAAAGGCGATCGGTTCCGGGCTTGCTGACGATCCGGGTGAGGACCGCCGCTGCCGATTTGAAGGGGAGATCCGGAAACCTCGAGCTGTACCCGCCATCCCAAAACAAGGTCGTGCCGGGACTGCATTGCCAGCCGCGCTTGGCGGCATGAAATCCAAAGGTCGGTGAACCACCACCCACCACCACGTCGACCTTGAAGCCGGCCTCTTCGATCGCTTCGACCAATTGCGTTACCGACGTCATGGCTGCAGACCAAACCGTTTCCCGTTCTTCCACGGACGCCGCCCGGACGTGTCCGTCATAAGCGTGCACGCCGGCAAAACGGAGGCAACTGGAATCAGCTGCCGCGTACGCGAGTTGCAGGGCCAATGCAATGGATGCGGTCCCGGTCCGCTTCATGCCGCAATCGAAGTCGATGAAGACTCCAAGTTCGACTTCTGTATCCTCGCAACGCGCAGCGAGCGCGGCCACCAGGTCGGCGTTGTCTGTGATGAAGGAAACCCGCGCATCCGGATAGTTGATTGCGAGCTGGACCAGGCGTTCCTGGTTCGGTCCGACCGGAGGATAGGCCATAAGGACGTCGCGCGCTCCAGCGGCCAGGCAAAGCTCCAGTTCGGCGATGGTGGCAGCCTTGAACATGAGGATCCCGGAAGCGATTTGCAGGCGCACCACCGCATCCATCTTGTGGGTCTTGACGTGCGGACGCAATCGTGCGGGATCGCCCGCAAGATCGATCATGCGATCGATGTTTGCCTGCACGCGGTCGGGCCAGACCAGGAGGGCCGGCGAGGGAACCCTGTCGAGATGGGCGACCGGGGAGAGCTCGTTCATTCCGGAATGATCTCCACAATCATCTCGATCTCGACCGGAATGCCACCGGGCAAAGTGTTGGAAGGCAGCGCACTGCGCGCACCGACGCCATACTCCATCCCGTAGAGCTCCGCAAATAAGTCACTACATCCGTTGATGACACTGGGTTGGTCCTCGAAATCATTGGCCGAGTTCACGAAGCCCAGCGTTTTGACAACCCGTTGCACGCGATCAAGACTTCCCAGCGCGGCCCTGAGGGTGGCGAGGAGGGCGAGCCCGGTTTGCTTGGCGGCCTCGTACCCGTCGGCAAGGTCCATGTCTTCCCCCACCCTGCCGATGATCAAGGTCCGGTTCTCTCTGAGCGGCCCGTGACCCGAGAGGTAGGCCAGGTTGCCGGAAAAGACGATCGGTTTATAGACCCCCATGGGCTTGGGCGCCGGGGGCAAGATCAGATTCAGTTCCTGGAATTTCGCTTCAGCGCTCATCGAATGGCTCGAAGATTAGCGTCTCCGTGGCGGTGCGCGATCCGGAATTCACGACAATTCAGGTCCCGAAAAACTTCGCGATGAGTGCGCCATCGGGCTCCTTTCCCTTCATGCTTATCGCAACGACCAGCAGCAAATTGGTGAGGGATGCCCAGATGAAGGGATGGATGTTGAGAGGGCTGTAGGCTCCAAATTCGCCATAGACCACCCAGCCAATGAAATAGAAGAGCAACATCACGAGTCCTCCACTGATCATCCCGACGATCGCAGCCGACGCGGTCATCCTGCGCCAGTAGAGGGCCAGGATCATCGGAACGAGGAAGCACGCCCCCAATCCGCCCGACGCGAAAACGATGAGATCCTGGAGAAACTTGGGTGGATTCAGAACGGCCAACATCGCGAGCAAGCCGACGCACAGGGTGGTCCAGCGGCTGAGACGTGCGAGGGTCTTCTCGGATACTTC
>JAYGGC010000104.1:0-15300 GCA_046581525.1 Roseibacillus sp.
GCACTTCACGAAGTACATCAACGTCTTCGGGATCCATCACTTCGCCACCGCCGCGACGCCCGATGCCAAGCTGGTCCATGCCGCCACCGTGACTGCGGAGTATCTCGACAACAACGAGGACGGGAGTCCGGACAATGCGGCGGTGACCGAAGCCCTGGCGGGACGAGACGCCTGCCTGGTGATGGCCAACACCGAGCGCGAACTGGATCGCCTCAATCCGGAAGACTGGCACCGGGCGGGCTTCCACGCCGAGATCGCGCAGTGGGCCGAGGAAACAAATCCGGGCGGAGGGAAGTTCGATGCCACCCTCGAGGAAGTCCTCCACCTCATCACGCAGCACGGCTACGCCAACGCCTATCCCCGCATTTTCGGCGAACGCCCTGGCACCAAGCTCGGTGACTGCCTCGATGCCGCGCGCGGTGGTCGCTTCCTCAAGGTGCCGCGGAAGTATCCCAAGGATGCGTGGTTCACTTATGACGACCGCAGCTGCGATTACGGCTGCATGGCGACGGAGTACATCTACTGGGCGCTGACCTCCATGCTCGGCGCCCACGATACTCCCGAACGCCGGCGCGAGATTGAACACGAGTGGCGGCTCTGGAGCCGGGAGCTCGTCAAGACCCGCGATCCCGCCATCTTCAAGCTTCTCACCGATCCCAAGTACAACTTTCCAAAGGTGTTGCCGGACGGAGCTTATCGCGTCAAGGGCAAGAAGAAGTAGGACCCTGCAGCCAGTGATCGACGGGCGGGTGCGATCACGTAAACTATCCCGACATGAGCCGACCCTGCACCCGCCGCACATTCCTCGGAGGACTCACGACCGCCTCCGGCGCCACCTTGCTGCCAAGCGGACTGTGGGCGTCCGAGGCAAAGAAGTCCCCGAACGAAACGCCCGACATCGCTTCGGTCGGAGTGGGCGGAAAAGGCTGGGTGGATTCCAATGGCGCGGCGGCCCATGCCAACATCGTCGCCTTCTGTGATGTCGAGTCCGACCAGGGACGCAAGCGCGGTGGGTTCGGAATGGCGGCCGAGAAGTGGCCCAAGGCGCGACGCTACACCGACTGGCGCGTGATGCTTGAGAAGGAGAAGAACCTCGACGGGATCACGGTCTCCACACCGGATCACATGCACGCCCCGGTCACCATGACAGCGCTGCAACGCGGGATCGCTTGTTACACCCAGAAGCCGCTGACCCGCACGGTCCATGAATCGCGCCAAGTCACCCTTGCCGCGCGCAAGGCCGGAGTAGCCACCCAGATGGGGAACCAGAATCACAGCGGGCGCACCTACCAAACGCTCGTTCACCTGATCCAGGCGGGCACGATCGGGAAGATCGAGCGAGCGCACGCGTGGTCAAACCGGCCGATCTGGCCGCAGGGCATCGAGCGCCCTTCCGCAACGAGCGAGGTCCCCGCCAGCCTGGCCTGGGATCTCTGGTTGGGGGTGGCACCGGAGCGTCCCTTCGTCCCCAATGTTTACCATCCCTTCAAATGGCGGGGCTGGTTCGACTTTGGCGCCGGCGCGCTGGGCGACATGGGTTGCCACATCATCGATCCGATCTACTGGGCGCTCGAACTCGATTCGCCAACCGCCGTTTCCTACGATGGCCCCGCCCCGACGAAGGAGACCTTCCCCAAGTGGGAGCGCATTCACTACGAATTCCCGGGGACGCGGTACACGACCGGCAAGGCCATCGAGGTGACTTGGCACGATGGCAACAAGAAGCCTGATCCCGCCCAGTGCGACCTTCCGGCCAACACCAAGATTCCCGACAATGGATGCATCTTTGTTGGTGAGAAAGGAGTGGTCGTCACTGCGCACGGAAGCAGGGTGCTCCCCAAGCTCTATCCCGAAAAGGACTTCGCGGACTTCAACATGAAGGTGATCGAAGCGACGGAACATTATGGGCAGTGGGTCGATGCGATCACTGGCAAGGGCAAGCCGTCATCGAACTTCGACTACGCGGGCCCGCTCTGTGAGACCGTTCTCCTCGGATGCGTGGCCTGTCGTGTTCCCGGAGTAAGACTCGAATGGGATGCCAAGAGCCTGAAGTTCAAGAACAGCGCGGCGGGCAACAAGTTGCTTCACCAGGAATACCGCAAGGGTTGGGAAGTCGAAGGACTGTAGCGGGCGTCAGGCCCAGCTGCGCAGTCCGATGACCCCCCAGGATGCGAGGTAGAGTGCGACCGTCACCTGCGCGCCCGACACGAGCAAGGCGTGCCAGCGCACAGCCCGGTTGATCGTGCTGCGCTTTGCAATCAGGGTCACGCAGAGGCCAGCCATGGCAGTGAGTGCGAACATGATGGTGGCCACGAATACGCCGATCGACCAGAAGGTGGGCGTTCCAAAGCTTGCGATCACATCCTGCCTGACTCCCATCAAGTGGAGCCCCACCGAGGCCGCAAAGAACAAGGTGCAAAGAAAGGGCAGCACCCGGGCGACCAGGAAAGGCTCTTCGCGAAGGCGGCGACCGAAGAGGAGCCGGGGGAGCCAGATCAGGGCAAAGAAAACGGTGGACGCCATCAGGACCAGGGCGGCCTCTCCGAGAACCCACGCGGCCCACACCAGAGGCTGGGACACCCGCTGATACTCCTCCCGAATCGAAAAGCGGGCCTGGCCTTCCTCCTCGCCTTCGTAAAAGACAAGCGAAGACAACTGGTCCTTCGGAGACCGGAAAAGATGCTCGGTAACGGGAAGGAATTCCTTGGGGTCCTCCGTAGTGTTCATGGTAGTCAACCACAGGCTTCCTCCCTGGGCCTTCACACGAACAACGTTGAGAAAAGGCGCCAGGTAGCGGCCCTCTTCCCTGCGCGGAGTGATGAGCTGGTAGTAGCCCTCGTGGGCAGCGAGTTCCTTGGGCCGCAAGGTGGCGACGCGGGGCAACTCATCGGGTTCCTGACCCTGCACGATGAACTCCCGGAACTCGCTGCGCAGTTGGTTAAAGCCCCCCGAAGAGGAATTAATCATGATCGCGTAGCCGACCCCGAGCTTCGGGCACCATGCCATGTCAGCCACGTATCCGGGGAGGCGACCGGTGTGCCCATACCAGACCTGTCCTGCACTGGCATAGCGAGCGATCCCCAATCCGTACCATTCTTCGACGCCGGCCCGCACTGCCCGCGGGGTGCGCGCTTCCATCATGCGATCGATCGACTCGGGCTTCACGAGACGCACTCCATCGAGTTCGCCTTCGTTGAGATACATTCGGAGATAGTTCGCCATCTCCCGCGGGGTGGTACTCACCGCTCCGCTCGGGCGCTGCAGGATGTTCCAGTAGTCGACCCTCTCGCCGTCGCGATAGCCGGAGGCGAGACGCTCCCTCGCTTCTCCCTCGGGTCGAAAGGTGGCCAGCGGCATGTTGAGCGGATCAAAGATGCGTTCGCGAACGAACTCCTGGAAGTCCATCTCTGCAAGTTCTTGAATCACGTAAGCAGCGACGGCGGGACCCGAATTGCAGTAGGACATGCTGCGTCCCGGCGGCCAGCGGGAGGTGCGTGATCGCGGGTCGAAGACGAGGCCCTTGCGCAAGGAGATCGGCGGATCGACATCGTGGGCGTACTCCCGCATGGCGAGGTCGTCCCACCCGGTGGTGTGCTCCATCAGGTGCACCACGCGGACGGGATGAGTCTCCTCCCAACGGTTCTGAAACCGGATCTCCGGAGCCAGTTCACGCAGCGGAGTCTGCAAATCGAGCTTGGCCTCCTCCACCAGCATCATCGCTGAGAGCGCCACGAAGCTCTTCGAGATCGAACCAATCCTGAAGAGCGTGCCGTCGGTGACCGGTTGCTTGGAATTCGTGTCCGCGACGCCCACCCCACCAGCCCAGACCACGCGATCGCGAGTGACCAGGACGGCGCCCAGGCCCGGAATCCTGTTGATCTTCAGGGTGAGCTGAAGGTCCTCGCGAAATCCTTCGAGGCGCTCGGGGGTGAACTTGCTTTCCTCCTGGGCCGCAGTCAGCCCCAACCCACAGCAGGTGGCGGCGAAGAGGGAAAGAACGGGGCGCACGGCACAAGGCTACGCCCCTGTGCACGGCGGTCAAGGCAGGCCGGATACACTTCCACACGCCCGGCGGATTGACGAAAGGACATTCCCTGTCGAACGTAGTGGCCCACACGATGCGCAGCGCACTTCCATGGCTCCTGGGAATCACCCTCGCAGGGGCAGCTCCGGAGGCAAATTACCAGGAGGAGATTCGTCCCCTGCTCGAGCAGTATTGCTTCGACTGTCACGGCGACGGCTCGAAGAAGGGCGACCTCGCGATGGACAAGTTCAAGAGCTTACCCGCCCACCTGGAGGACCAGGAACACTGGCTCGCTATCTGGCGAAATGTGCGCAGTCAAATCATGCCCCCCTCCAAGGAAGAGCAGCTCACC
The DNA here is from genome assembly GCA_046581525.1 of Roseibacillus sp. GTDB lineage: Bacteria > Verrucomicrobiota > Verrucomicrobiia > Verrucomicrobiales > Akkermansiaceae > Roseibacillus_B. The sequence goes on from JAYGGC010000104.1 coordinate 4,377, forward strand.
TTCCGCGATAAGAAAAAACTACTGCGATGGATCGAGCGGGATGTCTTCAAACTCGATCCGGACAATCCCGATCCGGGCCGGGTCACCATCCGACGCTTGAACCGGGAGGATTACAAGAATGCGGTCTTCGATCTCCTCGGTGTGGAGTACGACACCACCGAGGCATTTCCGCCCGACGACACCGGCTACGGCTTTGACAACATTGGCGATGTTCTGAGCATCTCGCCGATCCTGATGGAAAAGTACCTCACCGCCGCGGAGGAGATCGTGAATCTCGCGCTGCCAACCGGTGCCGCAGCACAGGTGCCTCGCTTTGACATCGCGGGTGAAGAGCTCAAGGCTCCGGGCAATCCGAAGAAGACCGGTCGCTGGCTGCCATTTTCAGACCGGGCGAACGTCCGCACCCAGCACCAGGTCCAATGGGATGGCGATTACCAGGTCGAACTGGAGTACGCGATCCAGGGCGCGATGGAAGCGACCGATCATAGCGCGGACCTCGAGATTTTCGCCGGCGGCCAGAGCGTCAACTCCGAACGTCTGGGTTGGGATCAGCGGCGCATCATCCGGCTCAGCGGCAAGACCCATCTCAAGAAGGGAATGCGCGTGTTTGAAGTAAGGCTCGCACCCAAGCGGCCACCCTCGGGCGGAGAGGAAGATCTCTCCCTGGTCCTGCGCCGGATCATTGTGCGCGGACCACTGGATGGCAGCCAGACCGAGTATTCGAAAGGCTACCGCATGATCTTCGTCGACGGACCGGCACCGAAGGAGAAAGAGGCCCGCTATCTCTACGCCCGCCGCATCATTCGCAGCTTTGTGAGCCGCGCATTTCGCAAGCCCATCGACCGGAGCACGATCGACCGGCTGGTCAAGATCGTGAAGGAAGTGGACAACCACCCCGGCAAGAGCTTTGAAGAAGGAATCAAGCAGGCGATCGCAACCTGCCTGGCTTCCCCGCGCTTCCTCTTCCGTATCGAGATCCAGCCCGAGCCGAACAACCCGGGCCGGATCGTGCGGCTGGACGAGTACTCGCTCGCGGCGCGGCTCTCCTTCTTCATCTGGGGATCCGTTCCCGACGACGAACTCCTGAGCCTCGCCTACAACAAGAAGCTGCGAAAGGACCTGCGCGCCCAGGTTGATCGCATGCTGGCCGATCCTCGATCGAAGCGTCTCGTGAAAAACTTCGTGGGCCAGTGGCTGCAGGCGCGCGACGTGGAAACTGCGGCGGTGGACCCCAAGGCGATCCTCGGGGTGGGCTCCAACCAGGAAGCTGCCCGCCACTTCGATCCGCGGCTGCGGCAGGACATGCGGACCGAGACCGAGATGCTCTTCGACTTCATCCTGCGCAAGGGACGGCCGGCGGAAGAACTGATCTCGGCGCGTTATTCCTTCCTGAACGAACGCCTGGCCAAGTTCTACGACATCAAGAACGTGACGGGCGAGGCATTCCAACCGGTCGACCTCACCGAGCATCCCCAGCGCGGAGGAATCCTGACCCAGGGAACATTTCTCATCGTGAGTTCGAACCCCACCCGCACCTCACCGGTGAAGCGCGGGCTCTTCGTCCTCGAAAACCTGTTGGGCACTCCCGCGCCGTCGGCCCCGGGCAACGTCCCGGCCCTGGAGAAGGTTGCCGAGACCAAGAAGAACCTCACCATGCGCGAGATGATGGAAGTTCATCGCGTGAAAGCGGCGTGCAAGGGATGCCATGCACGCATGGATCCCATCGGGCTGGGCCTGGAAAACTTCAACGCCCTCGGACAGTTTCGCACGACGGAGAACGGCAAGCCGATCGACACCAGAGGCAAACTGATCACCGGCGAATCCTTCAACGATGTGGCGGGGCTGAAACGCATTCTCGCCAACGGGCGCAGAGAGGACTTTTACCGCTGCCTTTCCGAGAAAATGCTGACCTTTGCCGTCGGCCGCGGGGTGGAGCACTACGACGCCCCCACCATCAATCTGCTCGTGCGGCGCCTGGAGCGGAACAAGGGAAACCTGCGGGAGTTGATTTACGGGATCATCGAAAGTGCGCCGTTCCAAAAGCGGCGCGGGGCGCGATAGCCCTTTTTTGCATGCATTTGGATGGAACCAGCGTATTGATGAACGAGATGGGCAACGAAAGACACGGCCTCAACCGGCGGAAGTTCCTGCGCGGCCTGGGCGCGGCGGTGAGCCTTCCCGCCCTTGAAGCATTTCGTCCCGCGATGGCCGCGGGCGCCGGAAAGATCGCCGCCACGACTGCGAGCGGAGCTCCGTTGCGCATGGCCTATCTCTACATTCCGAACGGAGTGAACGTGTCGCAGTGGCGACCCAAGGGAGTCGGTGCCGATTACGAGATGGGCGCGACCTTTGGCCCGATGAAGGACCACCGGAAGGACTTCCAGGTCTTCACCGGATTCGAACACCGCAATGCCTCCGCCGGTCGTGACGGCGCGGGCGACCATGCACGCAGTAACGCCACCTTCCTCACCGGCCGGCGCGCCAAGAAGACCGCAGGCTCTGACATTCAACTTGGAATCTCGGTCGATCAAGTGGCCGCCAACGCGGTCAGTAGTCTCACTCGCCTTCCCTCCATCGAGCTTTCCTCGGACGGCGTGCGCAAATCGGGATCGTGCGACTCGGGCTACTCCTGCGCCTACCAGTTCAATCTATCATGGCGCTCGGAGACGCAGCCGATGACCCCCGAGAACAATCCGCGCGCAGTCTTTGAGCGACTCTTCGGGGCGGGAAGTTCCAAAGAGCGGCAAGAGAGTTTCGCGCGGCGCTTCGCCTCCAAGAAGTCGATGCTCGATTTCATTCAGCACGATGCCAAGTCGCTGCACCGGCACCTCGGGCGCAACGACCAGCAGAAACTTGACGAGTACCTGACCGGCGTGCGGGAGATCGAAGTGCAGATCGAAAAGGTCGAATCGATGGGTCTTCCTCCCGACCCCGGCGTTCCGGCTCCCAAGGGAATTCCCGGCGACTACGGCGAGCACATGCGCCTCATGATGGACATGATGGTGCTCGCCTTCATGACCGACTCAACCCGCATCGCCAGCTATCTTCTTGCGCACGACGGCAGCAACCGCAACTTCAAGGCGGCCGGGGTCTCCGAAGGCCACCACAGCATCTCCCATCACAAGGGGAACAAGGACAACCTGGCCAAGATCGCGAGGATCGACAAATACTACATGGAGCAGTTCGCCTACTTCCTCGACAAGATGAAGAACACGGAAGACGTGGACGGAAAGTCGCTCCTGCACAATTCCATGGTGGTCTATGGAGGCGCAATTTCAGACGGCAACGACCACAGGCACGACGACCTGCCCATCATCGTGGCAGGCCAGGCCGGCGGGAAGTTCAAGTCCGGCGGCCACGGCCACCTCGGCGGCAAGGTCCCGCTCTCCAATCTCTACGTCCGCATGCTCAATGAGTTCGGAGTGGAGAGCGAGCGCTTCGGCGACTCCACCGGAGCGCTGAAGAAAATCTGATCAGTGGAACAGGTTGGACGACCGGCGCACTACTCGCCACCGCCGCCCTGTTGACCCGCGATCATTCCCTCCACAAACTGGAGTCCGAAGACGGCCATGTTGCCCATCTGGGTCTGTTGCTCACGAAGGGCCGCCTGCTGAACGGGGTTCTCAAGAACCGTTCCGATATTCTCGTTGAGGATGTTTTGCATTGCTCCCCATCCGTCTTTGAACCGTTGAGTGGCTCCCGGCCGCGTAAATTGTTCCATTCCAGCGCGGCCGTCCCATTGCTCAGCCAAGCCGGACTGAACCGACGCCTGGTAGATCGCTTCAACGATTCCCTCCTCCTGGGCGTCACTCATCGGCGCACCGGTATCGTTCATCGCAGCACGTAATCCGGGCATCTGTTCATAGATTTCCTTGCGCTCTTCAAAGTGCTCGTAGTGGGCAAAGTCCTCGTCGTTGTTGAGAAACTCCTCGATCGCCACCTTGCGCGCCTCCTGGTCCGCTTCCATTTGATCCAGGATCTTCACGCGCTCTTCATCGCTCTTCGCCCCGAAGAGTTTCATGCCCACGGTATCCTCCTCCCCCACTCCGCCCGCCACCAGGCCCAGGAAGTACTCCTTCTCCTTCTTGTCGAGATGCAAGGAGTCCAAGAAGTTGCCGTAGATGCGCAAGGCCTTGCCTTTACTCTCTTCCTTGATCATGGCGGCCCCGACCGGGTTCTCCATCATCTTGCGGAAGGTCTCGGACCAATCGCCTTCCTTCACCGTGCCGTCTTCAGGAGATGTTCGCTCGATGCCCGCTGTCCGGGGGCGCTCACTTTTCCCGGTTCCTCCTCCCCCAGAAACACTCCCGACACTTGCGAAGCGCCGTTCGCTGGTTCCCGGCGAGGACTTGGGCGTTTCCTTCTTCAAAGCTGCGAGCTCCTTCTCGAGACCCGAAATGCGTCCCTCTTCATAGCTCACCACCCCAATCAAGGCCGCGAGGGCTGCTGCTCCTAACAAGATCGCTTTCATAGCAACAACTCTCCTAGCACAGGCCTCCTCGTCCCGCCGTTACAAAATCGTCACATATTGCGATCGCTGGGTTTTCTCGACCCTCGGTCATCCGCCCGGCAGATGGCCACAAGAAGATAACTGGTTTGGGTGAACTCCCCCTCAATTCAAGAGAGATAAACTCTGGCCGGAGAGGACGGACCACCGTCGCGATGGTGAACGGCGCCTTCAGCGCAGTGGTTCGCCACGAGGACGACACCCTGACTGAGCTGAAGACCGATCCCGTCACCGGCAAACTCCTCGCCTTGCGGTTGGGACCGCGTTCCCTCGACGCCCTCTGCGACGAGCGCGAAGGTCTCCAGGAAACGATCGCAACGGTGACCAGTGAGTCCGCACCCTTTTCCGAGGATGACTGGAAGCCCGCCGAGATCCTCCCTCAATGGGGCTCCGATCCGGCCACCGGCAAAATCACAAAGTATGAAAAGCCGATTCCGAACGGCTTGCTATACGATCTCTCGCTGCCCGATGCGACCGTGATGGTGGTGCTGGGCAAGGATGCCCCCGGCGACGATACCGCCACCAACCTGGCGTCGAAGGAGTCGACCTATCTGGCCCGCATGGACTTGGATATGAGGTCCGGGGCACCAACGATCTTGTCACTCCAGGCTGGGCGGTGGTGACCACCACGGTGGCCGGCAATCCGGTTCCAACCGGAGACGGAGTCACCGAGATTGTCACCCTGCAGATCACCAGCCCGCCAAGCTCGCCTCATTTCTACCGGAATGCTCGTGTCGAAGGGCGGTTGAGCGGCCCGAGAGGGTGGAGCAGGCCGCTCTTTGACGAATTACGGCCTTGTCGTGGATTACGCAATGTGCAAGGTCCCCCGGCGGGGGCGACGCCATCGGTCCAGACCCATGCAGGCAAGGTAGCCGGGGCCATATTACGCATATAAGATTAATGACGAAGTTCCCCCTGAGAGCGATCGCGGCGGTGATCATGACCGCCCTGTCGATCGGCGAAAGCTTGGGCGCCGACTGGCCGATGTGGCGCTACGATGCCGCCCGGGGCGCATCGAGTCCGCATGACCTCCCGGAGTCGATGAATCTCCTCTGGTCCCGCGACCTCAGGCCCGCTCGCCCCGCATGGCCCAAGACCCAGAAGAAGTTGCAGTTCGACGAGGTTCCGCAACCGATCGTGATGGGGAATCACCTCATCATTCCGTCCACCGTCAACGATAGCGTCTCAGCCTTCGACACCACGAGCGGAATGCTGACGTGGCGCTACTTTGCCGACGGCCCGGTAAGATTCTCTCCCGCGGGATACAAGGATCGCATCTTCCTGGTCTCCGATGACGGCTACCTGACCTGCCTGCGCGCGAAGACTGGTGAGCTCCTCTGGAAAATCAACGGCGGCCCCGCAGAGCGCAAGGTGATCGGCAATCACCGCCTGGTCTCGAGTTGGCCGGCGCGAGGCGGTCCGGTGGTGCAGGATGGGAAGGTCTACTTCTCCGCGAGCATCTGGCCCTTCATGGGGATCTTCATTCACGCGCTGGACGCCGAGAGCGGCGAGATTCTTTGGACCAACAGCGGCGACGGCACGAACTACACGGTGCAACCGCACGGAGCCCCGTCGTTTGCCGCGGTCGTCCCGCAAGGGCACCTGGCCATCTCGGGGGAGAACCTGGTGGTGCCGGGTGGACGATCGACGCCCGCGGTGTTCGAGCTCGCGACCGGCAAGCTGAAGCACTTTCTCTTCGACAAGAAGAACGGGGGCCACCAGGTGATGGCGGGGCGCGACTCCTACGTCGTGGCCGGCGGCACCTACAACATGGTTGGCGGAAAGCGTCTCTCGAATGATGAGCCCCGGCTCGCGGAGGGCGACTTCTTCGTGTTCGAGGAGAAGGGTTCCATCTACTCGAAAAATCCAAGCACCGATGAAGTCAACTTTGCGATCGGAGTTAAAGAGGGACCACGCAAGCTCTTCCTCAAGGCTGGCGGACGCGTCTATGCCGCAGGTGACCACAAGGTGGCCGCCTATGAGACTGCGGGCGGCGAGGGCGATCGAATCCCAGCCTGGCTCGCGGAAGCGAAGGGAAGCGTCCATCACATGCTCGCCGGAGACGACAAGCTCTTTGTGGTGACGGATGAACCACGAATCTATTGCTTCGGAGCGGGAGCGCACTCCCCGAAACACTACCGTGTCCCGAAGATCGATGCTCTTCCAGAAGCCGCTCCGGGTGACCGCTTCGCGAAGCTCGCGGCGAGTGTGCTCAAGGAACGAGGCCTCCAGGGTGGATTCGGCCTGGCCCTCGGCGTCGGGACCGGGCGCCTCCTTGCCGAGATCCTCAATCAATCGAAGTTGCACCTCGTAGTCCTCGATCGGGCGGCGGAGAAAGTGGACCTCGTGCGCCAGCGCTGCGACAAGGCCGCGATCTACGGCACGCGCCTGGCCGCTCATGTGGGAGATGTGTCCACCGCCTCACTCCCGCCCTATCTCGCCTCCCTCATCATCTGTGAGAATCTCAGCTCGGCGGGCTTCGAGGAAGGCAAGCCGGACTTCATCGAGAACATCTTCCGCGCCCTCCGGCCTTATGGAGGAATCGCGATCATGCTTGCCTCGCGCCAGCAGCATGATGCCGTGGCCGCTGCCTTGAAGACATCCTCGGTGGCGGATCAGGCGGAGCTCTCGTGGAAGGATGGCGTCACCCGGCTTTCCCGGCCGGGCGCCTTGCCCCGGACCGATGACTGGACTCATCAATACGGCAACCCCGGGCAGACCGGGATCTCGAAGGACCAGTTGGTCAAGGCGCCACTCGGATTGCTTTGGTTCGGCGGACCTACCCACGAGGGGATCCTCCCGCGACACGGTCATGGACCATCGCCTCAGGTGGCGGGTGGGCGGCTCTTTATCGAAGGGCCCCACATGCTGCGCGCGGTGGATGTCTACACCGGGAGGGTTCTCTGGGAGAAAGAGATGAAGGACTTCGGCAAATTCTACAACACGACCAAGCACTTCTCGGGCGCGGGCGAAATCGGCAGCAACTACGTCTCGTTGCCGGATCGCCTCTACGCCGTGCATGACAAACGCATCGTGGAGCTCGATGCCGCCACCGGAGAGACCCTGAAAACGATGACGCTTGGCGGGCAGGAGGATGGCCATTGGGGATATCTCGGCGTAGAGGGAGATTATCTCGTTGCCACCTCGTCGCCAGTCAAGGTGACCGCCCCGAAGGATGAGGAGCCCAAGGAGAAGCGTTCGAACTTCTGGGACAAGCTGGAAGAGAGCCGGTTCTCATCGGGAAGCCGGCGCCTGGTGGTCTTCGATCGACACACCGGCAAGCCTCTCTGGAAACGCGAGGCAGTGCTTAATTTCCGCCACAACAACATTGCGATCAGCGAGACGATCGTCTTTTGCACCGATGCCGCCACGGAGACCAAGCTGGCCGGGGCCGGAGGAGAGGAAGTTCCGCCCACGCTCTACGCTCTCGATCTGAAAACCGGTGAGGAGTTCTGGAAGACGAGCGAAAACGTCTTTGGCACGTTCTTCAGCTACTCTGCCGAGCACGACATCCTGCTGCAGGCCGGGAGCAAATACCGTGACCGCGCCGACGATGAGATTGGCAAAGGGATGATCGCCTACCGAGGCACCACCGGAGACGTCCTCTGGCACAACGAGGATATCGATTACAGCGGGCCATGCCTCCTCTGGCGCGACCGCATCATCACCAACGGCAATGGTGGATTTGCCCTCGAACTTCTCACCGGGAAGCGCATCGACTGGTCCTACAAGCGCATGTACGGATGCAACACCGCGATCGGAAGCGAGCACCTCCTCACCTTCCGCTCCGGCGCGGCAGGTTTCTATGACCTGTCCGGTGACAGTGGAACCGGAAACATCGGCGGCTTTCGCTCGAGCTGCACGAACAACCTGATCGTGGCCAACGGTGTTCTCAATGCGCCCGACTACACCCGCACCTGTTCCTGCGCCTACCAGAACCAGACTTCGCTGGCCCTGATCCACATGCCGGAGGCCGAGTTCTGGACCTTCGGTGCGAAACACGCGGCCGGCCGCATCGGGATCAACTTCGGCGCACCTGGTGACCGGCGCGATCCGAAGGGCACGCTCTGGACCGAGTTTCCGAGCGTGGGTGGGCCATCCGATGAGGTGAAGGTGACGCTCAGCCCCTGGAATCCCGAGGTCTTCCGTCTCCATTCGTCCACCTTCCGCGGGGACGGCCTGGTGTGGGTGGGGGCTTCCGGGATCATGGGAGTAGAGTCGATTTCCATCCCCGCGGAGAGCCGGGGAGCCTACCGCGTGCGACTGCTCTTCGCCGAACCGAATGGGGGTGCCAAGCCCGGTGAGCGCGTGATGGATGTCGCCCTGCAAGGCAAAACGGTCCTGACCAAGTTCGACATCTGCAAGGAGGCAGGTGGAGCGCACAGCCTGCTCGCACGGGAGTTCGAGGTCACGGCCACGGACGGAAAAATCGTCATCGACCTCAAGGCCCACGGTCCCCTTCCGACCTCGATCAGTGGCGTCGAGCTGGTGCGCAAGTGACTCCGCACTTCTTCAGAGACCCACCCGCTCGCCTTGCTTCGCAACGTGGTGGCCGGCTTTCTCGATCGCCTTCGCAGCATCGCTCTCCGGATCGAGGGCAGGATTGGTGTGGTTGAGATGGAGGAAGCGGACCTTGTCGCGTTCGGAGGCGTCCAGTTTGGAAAATCGTTCGATGCTTTCCGCGATAAACGGGTGCGGAATCCTTGACATGTCACGACCGGGGAGCTCACCGTCGGCAAAGAACGTGCCGTCCAAATACGCCACCTCGACCGTCTGCAGAACCTCCTCGATCTTCGTCTTCCAGCGCGTCCATTTGTCGATGTCCGGCAGGTAGAGGATGGAACGATCGGGCCCCGTCACTCGGAAGCCCACCGTCTCGGAATACTCGTCGCGGTGGGGAACGAGCAAGGGCGTGAGGCTGAGTCGATCGTTCAACTTGACGGTCACCCCATCGGCGAGATTCCGAAGCGCAATGTTCTTGAGTTCGACCAGCTGCTCCCAAGGGCCGTTCGTTTCGAGAAAGGTCCTCATGCGAGGCATGACGTAAACGGGAACTCCCTGCGTTCCCATCACTTCGCGTCCAAGATGAAGCAGCCCGGTGTAATGTCCCATGTGCGCGTGGGTCGGGAAGATGCCGTCGATTCCCGGGAACTTGTCCGGCGCCGCGATACGATTCAGTTCGCGCAATTGCTCGCGGAAGTCCGGCGAGCAATCGAGAAACCAGCGTTGCCTGGTTTTGGGATCGACAATGGCGACTGTGACGGTGTGCCGCCGTCTGCTGACCTCGGCCCAGGCCCTCGCACAACATTCCTTGCGGCACCCGGCCTGCGGATACCCGGCGTCCTGAGCGATTCCCAGCACCACCATGAATGGTGCGTCCCCGTCGGGAGTGAGTTCTTCTTCATTCACCGCCCCGGAACGAAACATCGAAACCAGGGCGACTGCCAAGAAGAGAATCGAAACAAGACACGGGAGATGCAGTCGTGCGCGAAACATGTCGCGAGCCTAGCCAGCAATCGCCGATCGGAAAGAGAGAAGGCACCGGCGCGGTCACGCGGGGACGGCCTGTCGCGGGCGGAGAATGACAATGGCGAGCCCCAGGAGCGCCCCCATCGCGAATCCCATCAAGTGGGCGAGAACATCCACCTGCGGGTTGCCGCCGCCGGCTCCGAACCAGCCCAGCAAGACCGCTCCCGCGATAATGGGAATCACCGCCCCGCTAAGTTTGCGCAGCGATCGCACGTGCCACGCGAGAAAGGCACTGTTACCCACCAGGATTCCCAGCGCTCCAAAGGTTGCGGTGGAGGCTCCCAGTGAGCTGAACTCTTCCGGATAATAAAACCAAGCGGTGGCAATGTTTCCCAAGGAGCCGCTGGCGAGAATGGCGATCCACCCGAGGAGCGGTCCAACCGAGTGCGCGACCAGCACACAGAAGATCCCGCCAATCAGGAGGTTCCCGATAAGATGCTGAAAATCGCCATGCAGGAAGAGCGCGGTGAAGGGCCGCCACCACTCGCCTGCATCAAAGAGTGCCAGGCTCGAGTTGCAGTAGGCGTCGGTGACCGCTTCGGTCTGGTTCATGAACACAAACACCAGCGCAATCGCCCAGAGCACGAACAGCTCCATGCCGGACTGATAAATCGGCACCTCTACCTTCTGGTCAGGTGGCATGCTCTGTTCCTGCGCGTAGAGGGAAAATTCCTCGCGGATGGCAAGCGCGAAGGCGGGATCGGCATAAAGAGCGTAGCGCTGCCCACCCGCTTCCATGCGCAGCCAACAATCCAGGTTCATCGCCAGGATCACGAGGGCGTACTCGTTGGCCTCCTGGATGGAGCGGAATTCGCCCATCAGGGCGAGTCCGCCTTCTTCCACCGCTGTGTCCAATTCGATCATGAACTGCAGCAATTATGCCTCACA
>JAYGGC010000054.1:0-36571 GCA_046581525.1 Roseibacillus sp.
CGGGCGGCCACCGCATCGGCTTCGGCTGTGGCCTCGGCTTCGGCATCGGCTTCTGGGGCGGTTGGAGCACTCAGCTTCTCGGTCTTGGGCGGATCCACCGCGGGAGAGTGCTCGAGACTGTGCTTGATGGTCTTGCGCTTCGCTCTGGCAGTCGTGGACGGCGCCTCTTTCCTGAGCGGAATCCTGGGGGAGGCCCCCGCCGGTTGGATGGGCCGCCCCATCACTCGCCTGCTCGGGACGTTGGTGCGGACTCCCTTCCCCAGGGGCTCCGAACTCGTGATCAGTTTTTTCGGAGTGCTGGTCCTGGGCGGAGGGGTAATCGGGACCGCCGGGGTTTTTGGCGCAGCGGTCTTCAGGAGCGGAGCGGTCGGCTTTTCCGGCTGCGGCACCTCGCCCCGTTCAAGGATTTCAATCTCATCATCCGGGCTCGCCGGGATGATGAACTTGGTCTGGCACTCGATGCAGCGGTTCTTCAAGCCGATGTGTTTCTCGGCCGCCTTGATTACTGTCGAGCAAACTGGACAGGGGATCCTCATCCTTGCGTCCTGTTAGCTACGCGAGTAACGACCTGAGATCAAGGCTGCACACCGATGTGCATGCGCGAGTAGCTCTGGAGCGATCCGCTTTTCGATCAGGGAGGTCTCGTTCCGGGAATCTGCCACCCCCCCATTTCCCGCGCCATGCCCGGCTCCGGCGTCTTGAAGAGGAAGTGGAATATTGCATCGCGTCCCTCCTTTACAAACAGCTGACCTCACCGGCACCTGGGGAAGCTGCCATTCGAATGTGATGAAGATGATTCTCGTCGTCATGGCGGCGTCACTGCCTGCGCTGCTTGCCCATGCTGGTGAACCCGCTGGTAGCTGGCCACCCCTCGCCATGTGAATCCCAACCTCTACGCCGAAGTGAAGGACGGGAAAATCGTGAGCTTCCGGAGCGGGAAGGCGTGATCGTGGCGGCTCCTCTGGCTCAGGAACCCTGGCCGTCAGAATCAGCGTTTCCGCCGAAAAGCCCCGTTGCCAGTGGGCTTGCGCCAAAATTGCGGACGATGTCTCTCTTTTTCATGCGGGTGTCGGGCATCGTTTAATCCGGGTCTGAACTTGTAACCAAACAAACAACCAGGCACCCAATGAAAGGAACGAACACCATGGCGACGCTGACCGACTACAACCAATTCGACGGCCACCACTACGAGACGGGAACGGTCCACAACTATCTCGCCTTCACCGGTGCGAGGGCGCCGCATGCCAGGAAGCCGTATTCCGAGGCTCTGCTGCTGGGCGTGAGCGGAGGGATCGTCACGGGATATTTCACCTTCGCCTACAAGGGGCACGATCCCCACGTCGCTCTTCTCACCCGCAACAGCTTCGCTCCCTTCGACACCATGTTGTCCCGGCGTGGCGTTGAACGGGATGTCCGCCAGACCAACAAAGTGGGGAGCGATTTTCCGTTGGATGCGAAGGGAGTGCAGAACCTGCGCAAGAACATTGCCGGGCAGCTGCAAAGGATTCACGACCTCGAAGAACCCGCCGTCCTGCAGATGCGGGATGCAATGAGCTAGCCGGCGTTCAGACCACAACCACTGCTGGAAGCCCCCTTGGGTATCCGAGGCCGAGAGCTTCGGCAATCCAAGTCCTCCCCATTCTCCTCACGAGAGGTGCTACTGGGCCGGAGTGGGATCGGATGATTTCGTGCGGGGCGCTCCGGGTTGTATGAAGCGCATCAAGTCCATGGCGAAGTTGAGGTCTCCCTGGTTGGAGTGAGCATCCGCGGTTCCGGCCTCAGGGTTGGAGAGCTGCCGCTGGATCTCTGCAGACTTCGCCGCCAAGTCGGATTCGGAAGCCGGACTCACCACTTGGGCCCTGTCCGGCCAAATCAGCACGATGGCAGCCAGCACCAACAGGACGACGATGAGAACGATCGAGCCCTTTCGACTCAGTTGTTTTCGTTCCAGCTCCCTGACCCGCGCCCTGGCATCGAACATCCTTCGCAACTCCTCGAGGGAGGGTTGTGCGGATCCCGGCATGGGAGGATGCTCCGACATTACATAAAGTATGCCTCATTTCCATGTATTCAGTCAAACTGAAAGAAAACCACGGCCTGCACATCCCGCACCGTTAGGCCGCCCGCCTTCGCGTGCCGATTCCGTGTTTTGACCTCCAAGCTTCTTACGGAATGATAAAGGCTCGAGGAAACGGAAGGGGAAGCCCTTCCGCTTCGATCACCGGCCATGACCTTGCGACAGTCCTGCGGACGGCGGCTAGTCCCTGCGCCGGTGCTTGTCAAACCACTGGTAGAGCTCTGGCGTCGCGTAGGCAGCCGACCAGCAATTGTGCCCGACGTGTTTCATGCTGGTGAAGCGAACCTTCTTGCCGCCGGCCTTTTCAATGGCTTCCACCATGTCGACCGAATGCTGGTAGGCGACCGCGTGATCTTCCGTGCCGTGGAAGACCCAGATGGGGAGACCCTTGAGTTTCTCGCCATCGGCCGGATTTCCTTTGCCGCACACCGGGGCGACCGCTGCAAATCGTTGGCCATGATCGGCGGCGAGTTTCCATGACCCGTATCCCCCCATGCTGAGACCGGTGAGGTAGATGCGCGAAGTGTCGACCGGATACTTCTCGCTGATGTGATCGAGGAGGTTGAGCACGCCGGCTTGCTGCTCGTCGGCGGTCCAGCGCGAGCTTGCCGGGCACTGGGGTGAAATCACGATGTAGGGGAGGTTGTCGCCGCGCTCGGCCATGCGGGGTGGTCCCCACTTGGCGACGATGCTGAGCGGTCCCCGGCTCTCCCCGCGCCCATGGAGAAAAAGAATCACGGGCCACTTCTTGTCTGCCTTCGCGTCGAAGTCCTTGGGAAGATAGAGGAGATAGGGAACGGATTGCTGGTCGGAGACCTTGTGCGAGAGTTCGACCTGCTTGCCCGGCGCGGGCGTGTCGGCGTGGAGAGCTGCGCAGGAGATGAGAGGGACGGCGAGGCTGAGTGTGCGATTCATGGCGGTGAGGGTGGGTCGAAAGGAAATTCGAGCAGGCTTTGCAGTCCGGCTCCATCACCAATTTCAGTGTGCCAGATCGCGGTCCGGTCCCGGAGTGGGGATCAGTTAGGGCTTGCTATTGGCAGGATCGCGGCTATTTATCCGCCGCCCGCACGAGCGCGGCACCCGGATCAACTGATGATCCGGCCCCTTTTCCGGTCTTCATCGATGAGAGAATGGTTCTGGGTTCCCTCTAACACACCCCCTCATCGAGACCCGCCCAGGCGCCGCCAAGGAAGCCGGGCCCCCTGACCATATGAATCCGACCTCGTTCGAGGCGCTGCCCCTTGCCGCGCCCATCCAGCGTGCTCTCCGTGAGCGCAACTATAAGACCCTCACGCCCATCCAGGCGCAGGCAATCCCTCTTCTCCTCGACGGCCGGGATCTGCTCGGCTGTGCCCAGACCGGCACCGGGAAAACGGCGGCCTTCTCGTTGCCGATCCTGCACGCCCTGAGCGAGGATCCCCGCGGGCTCCATCCCCGGTCACCGCGCGTGCTCGTGCTCACCCCCACTCGCGAACTCGCCAACCAAGTCGGTGAGAGCTTGCGCACCTACGGCCAGCACCTCCGCATCCGTCACGCTCTTGTCTACGGCGGAGTGGGGCAGAATCCCCAGGTGAACGCCCTCCGCAAGGGAGTCGATATTCTCGTGGCCTGCCCCGGCCGCTTGCTCGATCTCGTTGATCAGGGCCACATCGATCTCTCTTACGTTGAGTTCTTCGTGCTCGATGAAGTCGATCGCATGCTCGACATGGGATTCCACCGCGATGTGACGCGCATCGTTTCGCTTCTCCCCCATGAGCGCCAGTCGCTCTTCTTCTCAGCGACGCTCTCAAAGCCAATCGTCAATCTCGCCCATACCATTCTCTACGATCCCGCCACCATCACCATCGCGCCGGAGACCACCACGGCCGAAGAGGTGTCGCAGGAGATTTGTTTCGTGGAGCGCGAACACAAGCGCTCCCTCCTCGTCGATCGCCTCAACGCCCAGAAGGATGGTGAGTTGGCGATCGTGTTTTCGCGCACCAAGCATGGCTCGGACAAGTTGGCCCGCCATCTCAAGCAGCAGGGGATTGGAGCGGAAGCGATCCACGGAAATCGCTCGCAGGCACAGCGGGATCGCACCCTCAATCGATTCCGGGCCGGGCGCCTGCCCGTGTTGGTGGCAACCGATGTTGCGGCCCGCGGAGTGGACGTGAAGGACGTCACCCTGGTGGTCAATTTCGATCTTCCCAACGAGCCCGAAGCCTACATTCACCGCATCGGCCGGACTGGCCGGGCGGGTGCCACGGGCAACGCGGTCTCCTTCTGCTCCCCGGAGGAGCGCGAGTTCCTGCGCGACATCGAGAAGCTCATCCGGCAGACCATTCCGGTGAAGGAGGATCACCCCTGGCACCTCCCCTCCCTGGCGGAGCGACATGCGCAAGGTGGCAGGGCGGGCGCGGCGTGCGGAGCGAAGCAGAGGAATTCGCGCGGCAACGGTCGTCCCCAGCGTCGTCGGCAACATCGTTCGCGGCGCCGGGTGGGCGCGTAGTCTCCCCGCGTCTGCGATGCGCCTCCCCACAACTAGGCGAATCTGAGTTGCAGGGTTCCCTCCTCGAACTGCAGCGGCACGGGCTCCGCATCCACGTCGCACCGCGGTCCCTGCGCGAGTTGCCCGGCAAGATCGGCACTCACATAGAGGGTCTCGAGGTGAAGGGTGTTGGGGATGAAGATCCACCCCGCCTCGCCGTAGCGTTCGCGCATGCGAGCGATCACTTCCTCGTCGTCGCGCAAGGTGCACGGAATGGCCATGCGGCGCATTTCGCCGGTGGTGAAGACGTTGGTGAAGGTCTTCCCCTCGTCCATGGCGTCGCGCAATCGCCGGGTAGTGAAGTCAGCGAGTCCCACCCCGATCGCGTTTCCCTGGGAGGCTTCGGCCAAGTTGAGCGCGGCGATGGTCTTGATGCGCGGACGATCGAGGTCCTCGAAGTCGTTGATCCCGCGGTAGCCGATCACGTTGGTATCCATCCCTGTTCCGCTGAAGGTCTTTCCAATTTCGTTCACCACCAGGACGTTGATCTCATCGACCGGCAGGGTGGGGAAATAGTGGCGATGGCGTTCGAGGAGTCCCGGCTCGGTGGCGAGGATTTCTTCGGGGCGCACGGCGTGAAGTTCGGCCGTCCTGTCGAATCCATCTTCGAGGAGCGCGAGCCCCGCAAAAATCCTGCCTGAGTCGATCACGCAAGTTCCCATCTCGAGAAGCATGTCCTTCATGGTGGCGGTCGGTGCCGCGTGAAAGGTCTCGGCGGAATTGATCTTGCCCATCCCCACCACCATCATCTTGGTGAGGCCGCTCTGCACCGGACCGGAGAAGCAGGTGTGCAGCTTGACGCGATTGAGGACGAGGACGCCGGCGGATTCATGGCAATGGCGATCCATCCACACCTCGCCGGTTGCCACTTCGCCGATCTTGACCACCTCCATGCTCGCCCGGATCTGCATGCCGGTCGCCTCCTCGGTGAGGCCGAGGGCTTCGATCATGGCGCGTTGTCCCTCGGCGGTGGCGCCGTTGTGCGAACCCATGCAGGGCGCGAGGAAGGGAGTGGCGCCGTGGGCACGCAACCATTCGCCCGCTGCCCGCGTGATCGCGGCCAGGTTGTCGATCCCGCGGCTTCCTGCCGTGATGGCAACTTCGCCCTGGGGAGGTTCCTTCCCCAGCGAATCCAGTTGGCGATGCACCTCCGCTGCGACCTCGGCAAGAGGGTTGGAGACGAGGCGCTGATGGACGCGGTGAACAAGCATGGAGAGGAGTCGCGAGAATAGACGCCTCCGCCGCACGCGTCTAGACTGGTTGCTAAAACTCTTTACCGATATCGGGGATCATGGGGTTAAGAGTCAGGGCTCCGCGTCGGATTTGCGTTTCGGACCAGAATTCCGGATTCCGGCGTTGCTCATCGGTTGTGGGCCCCCACCCCCGTCCTCCTCGCGCCTTGGACTTCGAAGTCGTGAGAGACCCGGGCGAGTGTAGTTTGAAATCTGGGATTGAAGTTGAAATTTACCTGGAGCTTGTGGGTTGGATCTTCACTCCCGCCACAAGATCCGCGACAAACAGAATGTTGGCAATCAACGTGCGCTCCTTGACGGTTGCCAGCTCTGAATCTATCGTCGCGCAATGGTGGTTCCGCCTCTCCGGTATGCCTTGCTTTCGGCGATCCTGTTCGGAGTGATCTCAGTAATGGGAGTGCTTCAGGCGCAGCGGAACCTGGCCGCGATCGCGTCGAGCGGAGCGGTATCGCAGGAGCGGCTCAAGAGTTCTCCGGCCCAGTGGGATGTGAAGGCCCGGACGGGAACCGGTGCGCAGTTCAGCTTGCGGGTGGTGAGTTCGCCTCCGGATTTTGAAGTGCGCATCCTCTTGAAGCCCGAGACCAAGGATCCCCAGCCGTTCGCCCGCATCATCTCCCACTCGGGGAAGTGGTATGTCGAGGAGTTCGGAGGCCTGAAGGGAGTCTACCTTCCGTGGGAGGCTCCGTTCTCCTTCGAGGCGGTTGCCCTCCTTCTCAGTGAAGCGTGGCCTTCCGCCTATGAGCTGCAGGACGGACACCGCCATGAGCATACGAGGAACAGGATCACGACCGTGCGCGCTCCGCTCACCGGCGGACAACGCGAACTCGCGGAGGCCTTCCTCAAGGAGGCGGCCGAGTTCAGGCTCAAGCCGACCGGTGAACTGGAACTCAACATCAAGGGCATTCGCCAGCGTCTTCGGGAAGGAAATATCCTGAAGGTCGATGCCCTGACCGGCCTGTTGCGCGGATTGAGCCTGGGAAACCTTGAACTGGAGTATGGGAAGGTCAACTGGCTGCGGAAGAGACCTGAGATTCCTGTGCTCAACCACCTGCCGGACTTCAGTGCCCCGATCCCGGGGGAGCGCGATGATCTCATCATGATCGGTCACGCCGGTGGGTGGCGACCGGGGAATCCGGCGATGGATCCGGGGGGACGCCTGCTCAATTTGAAGAACGGCAAGCTCCTGCGCATTCCCTTCATCGGCTCGTCCTGTATGCCCGGCTGCTTTGTGGCAAACCGAACCAAGGTGGCGGTCACCGCCCGCGACACGAGCGGCTCGGGAGTTGGTCTCTACCTGATCGACCTCGCCACCGGTGCCCACGAGCGGCTGGGGGGCAAGACCCTCGCCACCGGGATGTGTCATGGCCCGGTTCTCTCGCCCGACGGCAAGACCCTGGCGCTCACACGCTCCACGAGGATTCTCGAGCGCCAGCTCTATCTCCTCGATCTCGAGGGAGGTGAGGCGCGGGCGGTCGGCAAGCCCATGGACGCTCACGGCTTCGATTGGCTGGCGGATGGGAGTGGCCTGATTGGCATCATCAAGCACTCCAAGGCCGTCGAGGAAGTTCCCGAGTTCAGGATCGCGCGCTTTGGACTGGATGGAAGTATCACCGTGCTCCGGAAGGACATTGGGAACTTCGCGGTGGTGGTGGGCGCTCAGCGGGACCGCATCTTTTTCCAGGAAAAGGACAACACCTGGCATACCTGCGACCTGGAGGGAGAAGACGTGAAAAAAGTCGGGGACGGCTTGAGCAGGCTCACCTTCCCCAGTGTGAGCCCCGATGGCAGACGGGTCGTGATGTTGGAGCATGAAGAAGCGGTGGGCACCTGGCCAGTGGTGGTGGATCTGGCGACCGGTGAAGCGGTGAAAGCGAAGGCTGATCCGGGATTGTGGATCACTCCAGCCTGGCGTTGAGTTCCCCCTCGGCCGAGGGGACGCTCACTTGCCGCCCTGGACATGGCTGTAACCCGGGACCCCTGCGGGTCCGCTTTCTTTACCTCCCCTTTGGCTGGCAGTTCGTTGATGAGGCCGAGATGATGCAAGCTTTGATGGATGATCATGAGGTGGAATCCCGGCTCACCAATCGAGTCGAGTGGGTGATGGGGAAGTAGCTTGCCGACCCTCCTTGCAACATCACGACCATCGTGGTCGTATCCAGCCCACCTCAATACCATGCACTTGCCCACCATTCTCACCCTGACAGCGTCATTGACGATTCTCTCCGGCAGCGCCTCCGCGCAGCTCTGGACCGACCCCAAGGACGAAAAGCTTCCACCCGATTTCAAGATTCAGGGCGAATACGCGGGGAAGAACGTGGGCGCCCAGGTGATCGCACTTGGCAAGGGCGAGTTCCAGGCCGTGCTCTATCCCGGCGGTCTTCCGGGTAGGGGTTGGGACGGGAAGAACAAGATTCTCATGGACGGCAAACTCGACGGTTCGAAGGCCACCTTCGTGCCGGCCGAGGGCAAGAAGAAGTACATGGCGCAGAGTGGAGCGGAATTCAGCGCCACCAGCAAGTTTCCGCCCCAGGGGCACAAGGCCTACAGCGGTTCGATTTCTGACGGGGTCCTGAGCGGGAAGAGCGAGAAGGGAGTGGAGTTTTCCCTGAAGCGTATCATCAGGAAAAGTCCGAGCATGGGTGCGAAGCCGCCCAAGGGTGCGCTCGTGTTGTTCGATGCCACCAAGGCGAGCATGGCGAACTGGGCCGGCGGCCGTCTCGATGAAAAGACCGGCCTGCTCAACACCGACGGCAGGGATATCAAGACCAAGGAGAAGTTTCTCAACTACAGCATGCACATCGAGTTCATGCTCCCCTTCAAACCGGGTGCGCGCAGCCAGGGCAGGGGCAACAGCGGATTCTACCAGGTCGACCTTTACGAGATGCAGATCCTCGATTCCTTCGGGCTGATGGGCTTGGACAACGAATGTGGTGGAATCTACAAGAAGGCCAATTCGATCGTGAACATGTGCCTCCCGCCGCTCCAGTGGCAGGTCTATGACGTGGAGTTCAGCTCTGCCGTGATGAAGGATGGCAAGAAGAGCAAGAACGCAGTCCTCACTGCCATGCTCAACGGCGTGAAAATCCACGATCGACTGGAAATCAACGGCAAGACCGGCGGCTCCCGCAACGAGCCCGAAGGCACTCCCGGCGTGATCAAGTTGCAGGGCCACGGCAACCCGCTGCAGTTCCGCAACGTGTGGATCGTGGTGAAGGAGTAGGGCGCGGGCCTGCTGCACTGCTAAGGCTGAAGTTGCCCCCGGGAATCCATCGTCGCGCTTATCTGGCTATAGCCGCAGATTCGATTCGTTCTGTGGCGCTGTGGCATCCCGCTCCAATCGTTCGACCAGGGTGGGCAGGCGCCGAACGCGGCGATGCCGATGCACACAATTGCACCACCTCTCCCCGGCTCCTGAGTTCGTAGCCCATGCGGGGTAGCGCGAAGGGTTCATTGATGGTTTCCATGATTCGGCAATCCCTCACAACGATCTTCGTGGCCGGCGTTTTGACGCTGGCCTCCACCGGGCAGGTCGTCCCGGGCAAATCGAGGCAGACACGCCGAGCGGACGAAGTTGGCCTCAACGTCGAGAAACTGCGCGCCTTTGGCAACTTGGTCTCTGGGCGGGGCTGTGTCGTGCAGCCTGGGTGACGGGTTCCCCCCTGATAATGAGATTTGCGCTGCGACGGATTCTCACAAGGGACGGGCGCATTTTTACATGGTCTTCATCGCCGAAGCTGTCGAGACTAGGCGTGGGGAAGAGGGTTGCTCTCCCCTCAGGGCGTTGCTCCAAAAGCCCCAACTTCTCTGTAGAGGATCGTTTGAGAGCCCGTATGGTCACTTGCAGATTCACCACGATGCCGCGTATCCCCATTCCTTCCCGCGTCTCCCTCGTGGGTGTGGCGATTTCCGTGCTCGCTTCGGCGAGTCCGGCGGAGTCGCTCTCGCCTGAAGACCTGTCGTTCTTCGAGAGCAGGATTCGGCCCCTCCTTTCGGAGAACTGCTACAAGTGTCACGCGCAGGATTCGAAGAAGATCAAGGGTGGGTTGTTGCTGGACCGCAAGGCGGGCTGGGTGAGAGGAGGCGATAGCGGGGAGGTGATCGTGCCGGGCAAACCGGATGAGAGTTTGCTGATCATGATGGTGGAGCGCGATCCCGAGCTGGAAGCCATGCCGCCGAAGAGGGCACTCAAGCCGGAGCAGGTTGCGGACTTGCGCGAGTGGATCAAACGGGGAGCTCCCGATCCACGCACGGAGGCAATTGGAAAGAATGCCCTGGAGACAGAATTCAATCTCGAGGAACGCAAAGCATGGTGGTCCCTGCAGCCGGTTGCGAAGGTGGCGGTGCCCGCCGTGAAATCGAAGGAATGGCCGTCGAATGAGATCGATCGCTTCGTGTTGGCCGAACTGGAGGAACGCAAGTGGGATCCCGCTCCGCGCGCGAGCAAGGTTCATCTCTTGCGCAGAGTGTCGGTGGCGCTGACCGGACTGGCGCCCACCGAACAAGAACTCATGGAGTTTCTCGCGGACGATTCGGCGAATGCCTATGAGAAGGTGGTCGATCGCCTGCTGGCCTCGCCGCATTTTGGAGAGCGCTGGGCGCGGCACTGGATGGATGTGGTGCGCTTTGGGGAAACCAAGGCGTTCGAGGCGGACTACACCATGCCGTATGTCGATCGTTACCGCGACTACCTCATTCGCGCCTTCAACGATGATGTGCCCTTTGACCAGTTCGTGATGGAGGCCTTGGCGGGTGATCGCCTGCCGGAGCCGAGGCTGAACAGGAAGACCGGCGACAACGAGTCGGTGGCCGGGCCGGGCTTCCTCTACCTCACCGATGGTCAGCACGGACCGCCCGACATTCACAGCGACGAAGCGCGGGTCTTCGACAGCATGATCAAGGTGACCGGAGTGGCATTCCAGGGGCTGACTCTCGCGTGTGCGCGTTGTCACGATCACAAGTTCGATGCGATCACGGATGAGGACTACTACTCGTTTTACGGGATGCTGCGCAGTTCACGTCTGCACTACGCCAACCTGGCGCCGCCCGCCAGGAAGAAGGAAGTGAGCGGACGGCTGAAGAAGGCGAAGAGCGAGCTGATGTCCCTGGTGTTTGGGGCGGTGGAGGCGGAGTCCGCACAGCTTCCCAAGGTCTTTGGCGTGTTGCAGTCGCTGGACCAGGGTGGGGCCCACCAGGAGCGTCTCAAGGTGTTGCGTGCACCGTTGAAAAAGGGGGAGAAGCAGGAAGCGCGCTTGGCGGAGTTTCGGAAGGCGAGCGGGGGAGAACTTTCGGAGTTGGCGCGGAAGGCGGGAGTGGATGGGGTCCTGGCCATCAAGTGGTTCGATTGGATGCACGCCAAGGAGGTCGCCCCGGAGTTGGCGGTTCTGAAGGGAGTGCTTGCGGGGGACAAGGTGGACGAGCTGAAAAGCCGCGCGAGCCGGGTGGAAGCAGTGAGTGGGAAGTTTGAGTTTGGCTTGAATGAGAAGTCCCTTGGCGAGTGGATCGCGACGGGACCGGGATTCCAGGGTGTGGACGCGGACGGATTCCTGCCGGCGATGAATGGCGATCAAGTGCTCCGGGCCGCGGTGGGGACCGGAGCTTCGACCGGGATGTTGTCTTCGCGGCTCGACGGCGTATTGCGCTCGCCCGACTTTGTCCTCGATGGTGGCACGGTCGATCTCTGGGTGCGCGGGCGTCATGCGGCGGTGAAGTTGGTGGTGCGCAACTACGAACTGGCGGGCAAGGGACCGACCACGGGAAGGCTGCGGGTTGCAGTGAACTCCGCTCGCTGGAAGAAGATCAGCTTTGCGACCAATCTCTGGAAGGGGGAGCCGGCTTATCTTGAGATTCAACACCAGGGCACGGGGATGGTCTGCATGGGCCGCAACGGACGTCCGCCGGCACCGGCCGAGGATGCGTGGGTTGCGGTAGCGGCTGGCAAGTTGCCGCAGTGGGGCACGGTTTGGCTCCCGGCCCTTGAAGGAGACCGCGTCACGATGGTGAGCAAGGTGATCGGTGGATTGGCTGCGCTCGGCCGGACGGGGGATCTCGATCCTGCGCAGCGCGAAGTGTTCGGGGCCCTGCTGCAGTCGGGATTGGTGCAACCCGACCTCGAGCGTCATGGCGAGATCAGAGGGAAGCTGGATGAGTTTCGCCGGATCGCCGGGGAACTTCCGCCCCCGGTTTACGTGCGCAGCATGGTGGACGGGGTGTCGACTGATCAGCCGATCTATGTGCGTGGCGATCATAAGAATGTCAGCGCTGATCCCAATCCGCGGCACTTTCTCGATGGCTTGGGGGGAGCGCGGCTGACGGACACGGGCAGCGGTCGCCTGGCATGGGCGCAGCATGTGGCGAGTCCGGAAAATCCTCTCACCGCCCGGGTGCGCGTGAACCGAATCTGGTCGCGTCTCTTCGGGCGCGGATTGCACCCGTTTGTCGATAACTTCGGCAAGATGGGCGGCGAACCCACCCATCCGAAACTGCTCGACTACCTTGCCCGGGACTTTGTGGAGAGCGGATGGTCGACCAAGACGATGGTTCGCAAGCTGGTTCTCTCGAGCACCTTCCAGACGAGTTCCACGCCGGGACCGGGAATGGCAGTGGCAGATCCTCGAAACGAATACTTGCAGCACATGCCGGTCACCCGCATGGATGCGGAGTCGATTCGGGATCACATCCTGGCGTGCAGCGGAGAGCTTAAACGCGAAATGTATGGACCGAGCATCCCGGTCAATGTTGACGATCAGCCGAACAGCCGGGCCAAGCCCAAGAGCGGACCAGTCGATGGCAACGGACGGCGCTCGATTTACCTGGAGACGCGGCGCAATTACCTCTCCTCCTTCCTGCGGGTTTTCGACATGCCGAATGCCACCGAGCCGACGGGTCAGCGCAACGTGACCAATGTGCCGGCGCAGTCACTGGCGCTGTTGAATGATCGCTTCGTGCACGAGCAGGCCACCGCCTGGGCGAAGCGAATCATGGGGCGGAAGGGGACCACCGACGACCGCCTGAAAATGCTTCACGAGCAGGCCTTTGGTCGCAGTGCGACGGCCGCCGAACTCGAGTGGGGGCGCAAGGCGCTGCGGGAGCTGGGGCCCGAAAACTCCGAGGCGGGGTGGGCCGCACTTTGTCACCTGATGATCAATCGAAAGGAATTTATCTATGTCTTCTGAGTCTGTTCCGCCGTTGACCCGGCGCCACTTCATGAACCGCGGCGCGATGGGCTTTGGGAGCCTGGCATTGGCGGGGCTCATGCAAAAGGAGCGCGCGAGCGCGACTCCGTGGAGTGCCAAGCCCACGCATTTTGCGCCCAAGGCCAAGAGCGTGATCTTCCTCTACATGGACGGGGGCGTGTCGCAGGTCGACAGTTTCGATCCCAAGCCGCTCCTCGCGAAAGAGAACGGCCAGAAGCCGAAGTTCAAAGTCGACGCCACGGTTTTCAACAACAACGGAAACATCCTGAAGAGTCCGTGGGAGTTCAAGAACTACGGCCAGTGCGGAATGCCGGTGAGTGATCTCTTTCCGCACATCGGATCGTGCGCCGACGACCTGGCGGTGATCCGTTCGATGACCGCATTTTCGCCGAACCACCCGAACGCGAACTATGCGTTGCACAGTGGGCACATTCTTTCCGGACGGCCGAGCATGGGCGCGTGGGCATCCTATGGCCTGGGAACAGAGGCGGAAGACTTGCCGAGCTATGTCGTCATTCACGGAGGACAGGTTCCCTCCGGGGGGATGCAGATGTTCGGCAGTGGATTTCTTCCGTCCACCCATCAACCGTCGACCTTCCTCTCCAGTTCGCCCGTTCTGCAAAACATCGTGCCGCGGGAGAAGGAGCTGTCCTATCAGCGCAAGAAGTTGCACTTGCTGGCCGAGATCGATGGAAGCCTGGCGGAGGAAGCCAGTCATGCGGAAGCGATTCAGTCAGCGGTTCAGAACTACGAGATGGCCTATCGCATGCAGATGGCGGTCCCTGATGTCGCGGATGTCTCGAAGGAGTCGGATGCGACCAAGAAGGCCTACGGGCTGGAAGGAAGCTACAAGAACACCCGGATCTACGGCGCGCAGTGTCTCATGGCGCGGCGCCTGGTGGAGCGGGGAGTGCGCTTTGTTGAGCTCACCATCAACCCTGGAAACGGGGACCGCTGGGACCAACACGGCGGCTTGAAGTCGGGACACAGCAAGAACGCGATGGCAGTGGACCAGCCGATTGGCGCGCTGATCAAGGATCTCAAATCGCGGGGACTACTGGAGTCGACCCTCCTCGTCTTTTCCGGCGAGTTCGGACGCACTCCCTTTGCACAGGGACGCGACGGCCGCGATCACAACCCGCAGGGCTTCAGCCTCTGGATGGCGGGAGGCGGGATCAGGGGCGGCACGATTTTCGGAGCGACCGACGAGTACGGATACCGGGTGGTGCAGAACAAGCTCACCGTCCACGACTTGCACGCCAACATGCTCCACCTCCTGGGGATGGACCACAAGAAGCTGACTTATCGCTACGGGGGACGCGATGTCCGCCTGACCGACGTCCATGGCGAACTCGTCCCTGAGATCCTGGCCTGAAGTCCCCCAGGGCGAGTTCCTACTTGGCGACCGGGAACGAGATGCGCAGGACGGGAAGGATCTTCTTGTCTCCGTCCACGAGGGCATCGCTCATCTGATGCGAAATCTTCTTCTCACTGAGCCTGGTGGCGGCGGTCTTGACGAGTTCGGCATTGAACTTGTGCTTGGCGTTGCGGATGGCGGCGCGCTGCTCTCTCGTGACTTTGGGCCTACGGACGATTGCCGGTTTGGGTCTTAGCTCCGCCTGCAGTTGCTCGATGCGCGCTGAGATTTCGGGGTCGTCAGATTTGATTTCGGCGAGGAGATTGAGGACCTTGGGACCGAGTTCGCGAATCTCAGCGCTCGTCCCTTCGCGCACCTTGAAGGAATCGTCGGCAAGCTTGGGGACCAGTTCGGTGAGACGTTCGGTGAGTTCCCCGGGGGTTGGATCGGGAGGGGCCGGGGGCTCCGGTTTGGGCTCCTTGGGTTTGGCTGGCGCGGCGGCGGCGGGATCGGGAGGCTTGGCTTCGGGAGCAATCGGAATCGGTGGACCGACGGGGAGAGTGAGCGCGGCGTCGACGCAGGCCTTGAGAACCGGTTGATACTTCTTCCAGTCATCGAGCACGACGAGGCGTCCTCCTTCCTTGACGAACTCAATCAGGGTGGTGATCGCTTCAGCCTCGAGGACTCCATCCTTGCCGGTGTTCTGCATGAGAATGATGAGGTTGGGTGGCCGTTCGCCCTCCAGGAGATCCTTGAAGACACCGCGTGCCTGGGGTCGATGGCTATAAGTGGCCTTCTCGCCGCGGAGGTCGGAGAGGTTTGCGAGGGTCATGGTCTTGTTGGCATCGGGAGGCGTTCCGACGATCACGCCGCGCACTTGGTCGAGTCCCCCCTCCGCCCAGTCGAGAGCGGACCAGGCCATCGCGCCGTAGCGCACAAGTTTGCAGGCCTCCTCGGCGCCGAGCGGAGTGGCCCAGTCCCAGTCGTCGTCGCCAGCGAAAAGAAAGCGGCCTCCACCCGGTTCGGGGGCCTGGCCGTGGACCAGGGCAGTCATCAGGGTCGCGGCGGCGACGGTGATGAGAGGCAGAGCGGGCCGGAGTCTTGCCATCCCTAGACCGCTAGCAGCTTCCGGGCAGGTGGGCAAGGGGGGGATTTGTGATAGCGCGGCCGCTCCCGGAACGCTACTGCTTGGAAATGAACAGGGTCAGTCGCTCCCTCACCCTTTCGATGGGACTCTTGTGGACGGGGGTTGCCGCGGGTGCGGAGAAGAAAATCCTCTTCCTGGCGGGGAGCGACAGTCATGGCTGGGGGACCCATCAGCACTTTGGCGGAACCGTCATTCTCTCCAATGGAATGAAGCACGCCGGGTTGCCGGTCGAGGTGCAGGTGGTGCGCGAGTGGCCCGGCGCCGCGGTGCTGAAAGACCAGGACGCACTCGTGATCTATGCAGACGGTTGGGGTGCGCATCCGGCGAACGGGCACCTCGACGAATTGAAGGAGTTTATGGATGGAGGTGGCGGGCTCACCGTCATCCACTGGGCGACCGGAGTGGGCAATCCCGGCATGGGGGACAAGAGCAAGGATCACAGCCCTGACCCCGTCCGGCGGCAGTGGCGCAACCTGGTGGGAGCCGACTTCGAACCATGGCATTCGGTGAGCCGATTCTGGGATGCCAGCTTTGAGAAGTTGCCCAAGCACGCCGTCACGCGCGGAGTTCCGCCGTTCGTCATTCATGACGAGTGCTACTTTCACCTGCGCTGCATCGATCCGGAGCACAAGCACGTGACTCCGATGCACGGTGTGGTTCCGCCCCTCAACATCATTGAACCTGGCCGGAGGATGGACAGCGGAAGCAAGTCGGCGGTGGACGCGGTGAAGAGTGGTGAGGAGCAGTATTGTGCGTGGGGATTTGAACGTCCGGACGGTGGGCGGGCCTTTGGATTCACCGGTGGCCACACCCATTGGAATTGGGGGCGCGATGAATTGCGCAAGCTGATCCTGAACGGGATCTACTGGACCGCGGGCGGTGAAGTGCCCTCGACCGGAGTTCATTCGCAGCGTCCCAGCGCGGAGGAAATGTTGGAGCATCTCAAGGGGAACCCGGGCTGGGAGGCGGAAGCCTTGCAGATAGCGCTCAATCGTGCCGGTGACGGCGAGTTGATCAAGTGGGGGCGGTATCGTGGTGGCCCCCTTCCATTCGGAAAGCCCAAGCCCAAGCCGGGCGGGGGAGGAGTTGGCATCGTCCACGAGGGGGAGAAACTGAAGGTGCTCAAGAGCAGCGGAATGCCCCGGCCGCAGATCATGACGGAATTTGGGGCGGGGGTGTGGAGCGCGAACTCACAGCTCTGGTGGACCGACGCCAAGCCCGAAGATGTGCTTGAGCTCGAGATTCCCGGGATGAAGGCGGGCGAGTATGAAGTGCACCTCGCGGGAACGAGGGCGGTGGACTACGGGATTCACTCGTTCTCCGTGAACGGCGCCAAGCTCGGGAAGGTGGTGGATTTTTTCCAGCCGGACGGGGTGTCGCATACCGGCGATCTCAATTTGGGGGTCGCGCCCTTCAAGGCCGGTGCGAATCGCTTCACAGTGAAGGTGGCGGGTGCTCATCCCAAGTCGGTGAAGCGCTACATGTTCGGGATCGACTACCTGCGGTTGATCAAGGTGGAAGGAAAGGAGAGTCTCTTCGATGGCAAGAGTCTGGAGGGGTGGGACGGCAACAAGAAGTGGTGGCGGGTGGAGAACGGATCCCTCGTGGGGGAAATCCCCGCGGGCCAGTCACTCGGGCACAACGAGTTCCTCTGGTGGAAGGATGAGCTGCATGATTTCGAACTGCGGATCACGTGCCGAATCGGTGGGGATAAGTCTGCAAACTCAGGTGTGCAAATTCGTTCGCAACGGCGGAGCGACGGTCACGCGGCCGGCTACCAGGCCGACTTCGATGACGGGGCAGTGTGGTTTGGCAGGATCTACGACGAGCATGGCCGGGGGCTCCTGGTGGAGCGCGGCACCAAGGTGGTGATCGATGAAGGTGGACAGAGAGTGGTCACCGCATTTCGCAAAGCCGATGAGTATCGCGCGATCGTGAAGAAGGGTGAGTGGAACGAGTACGTCATCCGCGCTCTCGGTCCGCGGATCCAGGCCTGGATCAACGGGGTCCTGGCCTCGGAGTTGATCGACAATCAGCTCGGTCAGCACGACTACTCGGGACGCATTGCCATTCAGCTGCACTCCGGTCCCGGGCCGGCGCGCGTCGAGTATAAGAAACTCGAAGTGCTCGACCTTGGTAAGACGGATCCGCCCCAGCCGCTGGCTGGTGGAGCAGGGAAACGAGAGGGCATCGTGCCGGAGGGCAAGAATCTGGGATTTGAAGAGGGCACCCTGCGCGGGTGGAAGGTGGAAGGAGATGTCTGGAAGGGTGGACCGATCAAAGGGGACACCGTGACGCCGCGTCGGCCGGGCCAGGCCAGCAATCACGACGGTGATTTCTGGGTGGGTGGCTATGAGCAAACCAAGTCGGATGAGGGTCAGGGGGTGCTCACCTCCGATCCTTTCAAGGTGACCCATCCGTGGGGGAGTTTCCTGGTGGGAGGTGGGCCGGATTCCAAGACGCGGGTGGAGGTCGTGGCGGTGGATGGCGGGAAGGTCATTTTCACGGCGAAGGGAAAGCAGACCGAGAACATGCGAGTGGTTCCGGTCGACCTGCGCAAGTTTGTCGGCTCCTCGATCCGCGTGCGCGTCGTCGACGAGTCCGCGGGCCCGTGGGGTCACATCAACTACGACGACTTTCGCTTTCATGCCGCGAAGCCCGGTGCGGTGGTGCAGTCCCCGTCTCGAAAAAATGCGAATCCCCTGCTCAGTCATCTCATTCCGAATCCCGGCGAGCACGAGAATCAAACGGTGGCCGGGATGCTGGTGCCGGAAGGATTCCGGGTCGATCTGATTGCGCAGGAACCTGAACTCACCCAGCCGATTGCCTTCACCTTCGATGAGCGCGGACGTCTCTGGGTGGTGGAGGCCCACAGCTATCCGCGACGCCAACCGGAAGGGAAGGGGAAGGATCGCATCGTGATTTTCGAAGATGCCGATGCAAACGGAACCTTTGAAACACGCAAGATTTTCGCGAAGGGGTTGAACCTGGTGAGCGGAATCGAAGTGGGCTTTGGCGGAGTCTGGGTCGGGGCCGCCCCGCAATTCCTGTTTATCCCCGACAAGAATCGCGACGACGTGCCTGATGGCGAAGCAGTGGTTCTCTTAGATGGCTGGGGCCTCCAGGACACGCACGAAACGCTGAATAGTTTTACCTGGGGCCCCGACGGATGGCTCTACGGCAACGAGGGGGTCTTCTGCCACTCCCTGATTGGAAAGCCGGGGACTCCCGAGTCGCGACGCACCGAGATGCGAGCCGGGGTATGGCGCTATCATCCCACCAGGCACCAGTTCGAGGTTTTTGCCCGCGGCTGCAGCAACCAATGGGGCATCGATTTCAACGAGCGCGGACACATGTTCCTGACCCACTGCCGCAGCGCGTGGGGCGGTGGGCCAACCACTTACGTGGTGAAGAACGGGCACTACTGGAACCAGTCGAACTCCCGGCACGCTCCCTTCGTGGCGGCCGGACAGGCGGGTTGGAACCCGGGTGGGGAAAAGGCGTTCCGCAATTTCCTGCCCTCTTCGGCCCGCTATGGCCACGGGGAAGGCGGAGCAGGGAAAGCAGGATCGCGCGCGCTCTACGGCGGACACTCGCATGTGGGAACCATGATTTACCTGGGCGGCAACTGGCCGGAGAAGTACCGCGACCAGCTTTTCACTCACAACCTGCACGGGCGCCAGATGAACCGGCAGATTAACCAGCGCCACGGCTCCGGATACGAGACCGTGCACGCAGGTTACGATCAGCTCTATGTCGCCGATACGCGATTCATGGGAGTGGAGCTGAAGTACGGTCCGGATGGCGCGGTCTACATGATCGACTGGCAGGACCAGCAACACTGCCACAACACGCGGGAGGAAATCTGGGATCGGTCAGACGGGGGGATCTACCGCATGGCTTGGACCGAAACCTACGAACCGCGGGCGGTCGATCTGCACAAGAGCAAGACGAGCGAGCTGGTGGCGATGCAGTTTCACCGCAACGAGTGGTTCGTGCGAACGGCGCGGCGGGTTTTGCAGGAGCGTGGAGATCGCGCCGCGATTCCGCTGTTGGAAATGGCGCTGCGCGGGACGACGGATCCCCCCAAGGTCTTGCGTGCGATGTGGACCCTGCACGCACTGGGAGCGAAGCTTCCGCTCTCGCTGCTGGGCCATGAGGATGAGTCGGTGCGCGGGTGGGCGATTCAACTGATGGCGGAAGCCAGGACCATTCCCCCAGCCATGTTCCTTCAGCTCTGTGAGCGTGACCCTTCTGCGATGGTTCGTCTTGCACTTGCCTCCGCGCTTCCAGGGCTTGAAGCGAGCGTCCGGTGGAAGGCCGCTGAGCAGCTGGCAGCGCGAAGCGAAGACGCCGGGGATGTTTACCTTCCGAAGATGATCTGGTTTGGAATAGCGCCGCTGGCGTTGGACGATCCCGCGCGCATCGTGGCGATGGCACAGTCCACCGAACTCGAGGTGCTGGCAGATTCGATCGTGTGGTTCCTTGCGCGTGATGCCAAGGGGAGAGACGAACTCACAACCTACTTTTCCAAGGCTCCTGCTCCGCGCTTTGCGCGCCAACTGAACCTCCTGGCCTCGACCATGCCCTCGACTTCCCGTGTCGGAGCTCCCAAGGGGTGGGCCCAGTTGGTGGTGAAGCGTCGCTCCAAGGAGAACGCGGCAGCCTTTGATCGGCTTGCCTCCGTGTTCGGGGATCGCAAGGTAGCGGCGCGCATGGCCAAGGTCCTCGCCAATGCATCCGCGCCCCTCGCCGAGCGTAAAGAGGCCTTCCTTCTCCTGGCTGGGAGGAGCGATCTCGACTCGTCGCGCACGTTTGTGGCTCTCCTCGACGATCCGGCGTTTCGCTCCGGGGTCATTCCCTTGCTCGGCCGCTACAACGACAAGCTGGTAGCCGGGGCTCTCCTCGGACAGCTCGCTAATCTCAAGGGTGCGGATCGAGAGAACGCGCTCAATGCACTTTGTGCCCAGCCAGCCTTGGCGGGAGCCCATCTCGAGCAGATCAAGAGGGAAGGTGGAAAGGCGAAGAGCGGCCTGACCTCCCTGCACCTCCGGCAGATGCGCAGTCTGGGCGATGAGAGGGTGAACAATCTCATCGATGGTTTGTGGGGACGGATCGTGGAGAGCGGTGCCGACATGAAAGCTTCGATCGAGAAATTCAAAAAGGTCGTGGTCGATGGCAAGTCTTCAGGTCCCAGTGCGGGGAAAGAGGTCTTCGCCAAGCTGTGTGCGGTTTGTCATGTCCACAACGGGGAGGGGGGGAAACTTGGTCCCGATCTCACCGGATCGTGGCGCAACGGGGTCGATTACTTTCTGGAGAGCATCGTCGATACCAATGCCGTGATCGGGGAGAACTTCCAGCTCATCATCGTGACCAGGAATGACGGTGGGGTGGTGAGTGGCATGCGTTCGGCCGAGACCGAGGAGGTGCTCACGATCCAGACCGTCACCGAGGTGGTGGCAATTCAGAAGTCGGAGATCAAGAGCCGGCAGATCCTGGAGCAGAGCATGATGCCAGTGGGTCTCCTCGATACCCTGCTGAAACAGGAAGTTGTGGATTTGCTGAAGTATCTGACGACTGAGTAACATTCGCCAGTTGGCGCCTCTCCTTGACATCGTAAGCCGTATTTCAACAATTCGATCGTGATCACTCGCAGCCTCGCCCTCCTTCTCCTGTTCAACGTGCCCTGTCATGCCCAGCACGATTGGCAGAAACCGAAGCCGTTGATCGCGAGGGCGGCGCTGGAGAAGATCATCGGTCCGGTGGCGGCGAAGGAGCCCTCGAAGGATCTGCGCATCCTGTGGGTGTGGGGATATGATGCCCACCACAAGCCCGGCGCGCACGATTACTTGCGCGTGCGTGATCTGATGGTCGGGTTGCTCAAGAGTGTGCCGAAGGTCAAGGTGGAGGCGGTCTACCACTTCCCGACCAAGGAACAATTCGAGCGGGCCGATCTCGTCGCGATGTACCTCCATCTTCCACAGCTCACCAACGAGCAGTATGGCAATTTCAAATCCTACCTCAAGCGGGGTGGCGGAGTGGTGGCCCTTCACGAAACGGCCATTATTCGGCCCGCCTCGGAAGGCAAGAAGCTTGCGCAATGCCTCGGCATGGCGTGGGACCAGGGGCGCTCGCAGTGGGGGGCGATCTTTGAGGACATTTCGATCAAGAACGACCACCGGATATTCCGGGGTTTTCCAAACAAGCTCCGCATCGTGGACGAGTTTTACTGGGGTTTGAACCAGCTCGACGAGGTCGAGGTGCTCGGGACCGTTCGAACCGGGCCACCGCACGGCAGTCGTGGTCCAATTTCGGAGGATCACCTTTCGAAGGATTCTTCGCCCATGTTCTGGACCCTCGAAATCGGGAAGGGTCGCGTCTTCGGGACCACCACCGGGCACAATACCTTCACCTACTACGACCCCGAATTTCGGATCGTGCTCTTCCGCGCCATGGCATGGGTGCTCAGGGAGACGCCCGATCCGTTCCTGCCCCTGGTCTTCGAGGGAATCACCGATGAGAAGGGGATGGTTGGGACCTCCGATGACATGCGCGCCTGGAAAGGAAAATTGCGCCGGCCGCCGAAGAAGTAAATGGAAACGCGGTTGCGAATTCATTGCGCAATGGCGCTCTTCGCCGGGATCGTCTCCGGTGCGGATATCGCCGCCATTGCTTCGGGAGTGAAGAGCCCGGCAGAGTTGCTCGTGGTCGAGGACGATCCGCTCCAGCTGGCCATCTCGCGTAGCGGTTCCAACCTCGAGTTGACCTGGGGCAGCCGGGCGGGGATGGCCTACAACATCCGGACCGATGAAGGAGGGATCGGAGCGGTCGATCCGGATTCCTGGCCCTTCTGCCTGAGCTTCACGAACATCGCGGCCACTCCTCCGGAAAACATGCTCACCATTCCGCGCCCGATCGGGGATGACGAAGCCTATTTCGTGGCGGAAGAAGTTGCCGAGCCGTGAGGTATCTGCCTTCCTCCGCTCATCATTCTTTCACCCACCAAGCTCGTGATCGTTTCCCGCTCTCTTTTCCTCGCTCTCGTGGCCGGCCCCCTTGGAGGTTTGCTCCCGGTGCAAGCTGCGCCCTCCAAGCCCAACATCCTCTTCATCCTCATCGATGACATGGGATGGAAGGACATCGCCTGCCAGGGGAATCCGTACCTCACCACGCCCAACATCGACCAGTTCGCGAAAGAGGGGATGCGCTTCACGGATGCCTATGCTTCGGCGCCGGTCTGTTCGCCCACCCGTGCCGCGATTCTGACCGGGCATTCGCCGGCCCGGTTGCAGATCACGAATCACCTGCCGCACCAGGATCGCTTCACGCCGGAGGACTCGAAGCTCCATCCGGCCGAGATGCGCGATCACCTGCCGCTGGAGTACACCACCATCGCGGAGCGCCTGAAAGGAGAGGCCGGTTACGCGACTGCCTTCATCGGCAAGTGGCATCTCTACAAGGGCAAAGAGAAGCAGTTCGCGGCCCATGCGCAGGGATTTGATATCAATATCGGAGGGTGTTCCAACGGCGGGCCGCCGACTTTCTTCGATCCCTATGGAATCGACTTTCTCGAGGACCGGAAGAAGGGCGAGTATCTTCCCGATCGTCTCGCGGACGAGGCGATCACATTCATCCGGAAGCAGAACAAGGCGAAGAAGCCCTTCTACGTGGCCCTCTTCAACTACACCGTGCACTGGCCGATGGAGGCTCCCGAGAAGTTCGTGGCGAAGTACCAGGACCGGCCGAAGAAGGGCTACAATCATAAAGTCTACCCCGCCATGATCGAGGCAATGGATCTTGCGATCGCGCGTGTGCTTGGCGAATTGGACAAGCTCGAGATCGCGAACGAGACCTTCGTGGTCTTTACCTCCGACAACGGTCCTTACGGAGGGGTGGGGGACGCACGCCCGTTGCGGGCCGACAAGGGACACCTCTACGAAGGAGGAATCCGCATTCCGCTCATCGTGCGCTGGCCGGGTGTAATCAAGGCCGGGACCGTGAGCGCCGAGCCCGTGATCCTGACCGACTTCTATCCCACCCTGCTCGAAGTAGCCGGCCTCGAACCGAAGAAGGGCTATCCCGGCGACGGGGAAAGCCTCCTGCCGTTGCTCAAGGGCGAAGCAAAACCGAAGCGCGAGGCGATCTTCTGGCACTATCCCAACTTCGCCTTTCACAAGGACAATCGCCTGGGGAGTGCGATCCGCATGGGCGATTACAAGTTGCTGGAGTTCTTCGATGACAACTCGGTGGAGCTCTACAACTTGAAGGAGGACCTCAGCGAGAAGAAGGACCTCGCCAAGGCCAAGCCGGAACTGGCCGCCGAGATGCGCAAGCGATTGCACGCCTGGCGGAAGGAGTCGGGAGCCAAGATGCCCCGGCCGCGATGACTTTCTCTCGGTCCACTCCCATGAGAGCTTTCCTCCTTACCCTGGTGTTGTGCGGCGCGGCTACCCTTCACGCCTAAAATGTCAGCCGGGACAAGTCCTATCCCACCTTCGCGATCGGACCGACGGGAATCCATGCCTCCATCGAGAAGGGGCTGGTCGTCACCGTGAAATCGGTGGTGGAGGGCTCACCCGCGGCATCGACGAAATTGCAGGCAGGCGATGTGCTGGTATCTGCGGGAGGTCGATCATTGGCGGTGGACGATCCACGCGTGCCGTTGGGTGAAGCGATTGGAAGGGCGGAAGCGGACGATGGAACGCTCGTCTTTGAAGCCAAGCGGGAAGGAGCGATCGGGAAGGTCACCGTGAAGCTTCCCGCGCTCGGTGCCTATCGGTTGAGCTGGCCGGCGAATTGTCCAAAATCGCGCGCGATCATTGCCAACAATGCGAAGTACATCGCGGCATCGCAGCAGGAGAACGGCAGTTATCGGTTCGGCAATGGGCGGGCGATCGGGAACAACCTGCAGGGTTGTCTCGCGAGTCTCTTTCTCCTCTCGACCGGCGAAGCGAAGTATCTTCCCAATGTGGAGCGCCATGTCCGGCCTCTCGCCAAGCTGGCAGAGACGAGGAAGAACGCGGGAGGGCACATCAACTGGCAGCTCGGTTACCAGGGCATTCTTCTCAGCGAATATTACTTGCGAACCGGCGACAAGCAGGTCCTGCCGGGCTTGCAGGAGCTCTGCAACTGGTGCGTCGACAACCAGGCCGCGGGCGGATGGGGGCATGGGGCGCCCGTCGGGCCGGGATATGTCCAGAGTGGATTGATGAATCACGCCGGCATTCCGGTCTTGATCACCCTCATCCTGGCGCAGGAGTGCGGAGTGAGGGTGAACAGGGAGGCCTATGCGCGCGGAGTGGCGCTCATGTATCGCATGGCGGGTCACGGATGCATTGCCTACGGCGATCACCGCAGCGAGCTCTGGTGGTCGAACACGAATGGGCGCAACGCGATGGTGTCGTGCGCCTTCTCGCTCTTGAACAAGATCCCGCGTTTTCGGGCCGCCTCCGAACATCTCGCCCTCCTCGTCACCGATTCCTACTTCCAACCCGAGTTCGGGCACACCGGAGGCGGCTTCAACGTGATGTGGCGGGGAATGGCCTCCGTGCATGTTCCGAGTGAGCGCGTCTCGCACTACCGCCGGCAGATGAGGATCCTGGCTTGGTACTACGATCTGTGCCGGCAGCCGGGGGGAGGCTTTTCGATGTTGCCCACCCCTCCCGACAACTCGCGCTACGCCGGACTGGAGTGGGGAACCGGAGCGATGGGGCTGACCTACACCGCACCGTTGAAGACCCTGCGGATCACCGGTGGGCCCCGCACGAAGTTCAGCGTGGTGGCAGCGCCTCCTGCCTTTACGTGGGGGAACGATGCGGACGCCGCATTCCTGCGCACCGAGGGGGCGAAGGGATTTGAGAAGGAACTCGTCGCGCCGCATGAGGTCTACGCCCTGCTTCTCAAGGATCGCAAGGAGGAGTCGACGGTGGGGTTTTGCGCGAAGCATCTTGGTCACTACAGCCCGTTGGTGCGGAGTTGGGCTGCCCGGCGTTTGAGTGAGTTGAACAACGCGAAGGCCATTGCGGCCCTCGAGAAAGCTGTGAGTCATGACGATCCACGGGTGCGCCGCGCGGTTTTCGATGCGATCTCGGGATACGACAACTGGGGCCGGCCCATGAAAGGACGCATGGATCCCAAATTAGTCTCGGCGAAATTTCTGCCTGCCATCTTGAAGACGCTCAACAATGGGAGTTCGGCCTGGTGGGAAATCGACGGAGCTCTCTTCGCGCTGGGACGCGCGGAACCGGCGGACATTCGCAAGCAGTTGCCGCTCATCTTGAAATTCGCGCAGCACCACGACTGGTATCTTCGGGAGGGCGCATTCTGGGCGATCGTGGGTTTGCACAAGACCATCACCGGAGAAGAATTCAACCTGATGTCAAAGATCTACCGCGAGTCGCGTCATGTCTTCGAGCGCTCGTCCTACGATGCGGGGTTCCGCACCATCCTGAAGAGCGACAAGGCCGCCTTCGATCGGGCAACCATGATGGAGGCCATCAAGATGCTTGGCGAAACGACCCACAAGCCGGAAGTGATGTTGGGCTACGGCACGGGAGGGATCCACGAAGCCGCGCACCGCACCATGATGATCCTCAAGCACTTTGATCCGGATGTATACCGGCTCATGGTGGGAGACTTCGTGACCTACCTCGCAAGGTGGGAGCCCTACTATCAGCACAGCGTCTGGCTCATCACGGGCAGCAAGTGGCAGCCGGGAGTTCTCAAGGTCCTCGAAGGACTCGGCGCGGAGGGCCAGCCCATCGTGGCCAGCCTGCAGGGCATTTTGAAAAAGTACAACAGCTTCGATCGTAAGCGGATCGGCGGCGCCGGGAAAGATTTGGAGCAACAGATCGACGATGCGATCCGTAAATGGGAAACCAAGCACGGCAAGGCCAAGTGATTTTCAACCAAGCAACCACCACATCATGAAAAAACGGTTCATTCTCGGAGCCCTCGGGGCGCTTCTCACAACTGGTCTCGCCTCGGCGGCCGACACCGTCAAAGTTTTCATCCTCGCCGGCCAATCCAACATGGAGGGCAAGGCCAAGAACACCCTGCTCGACCACCAGGCCACCGATCCCAAGACCAAGGAGCTCTTTGCCCATCTTCGCAAGGACGGAAAGTGGATCGAGCGCGATGACGTGTTCATCAAGTATCTCAAGCGTCATGGCGGCCTGACGATTGGTTATGGATCCCCGGGACGCACGGGGGTGGAACTGGAATTCGGCAATGCGATGGGGAATCAGTTTGAGGAACCTGTCATCCTGATCAAGGCGTGTTGGGGTGGTCACTCGCTCTTCAAGCTCTTCCGCTCTCCCTCGAACGAGATTTCGCAGGAGAAGCTGGCAGAGGATCTGAAGAAGGCGCAGGAGCAGACCAAGAAGAAGAACGAGAAGAACGGCAAAAACGACCCGCTGCCGACCATGGAAGACATCAAGAAGCCCTACGGCAGTTCCTATCGCAACATGATGGCGGAAGTGAAGGATACCTTCGACAATTACGAAACGCTCTTCCCGGCGCTCAAGGGCAAGAAGCTCGAGATCGCGGGCTTTGTCTGGTTCCAGGGATGGAATGACATGTACGGCGGCGCGGAGTTGGAGTACGCTTCGAACATGAAGCACCTCATCAATGATGTGCGCAAGGATCTCAAGGCTCCCGGGATGCCCTTCGTCATCGGCGTGATGGGACAGAATCAGTCCAAGCCCGCCAAGGGCGCCATGCTGGCAGTTCAGGAGGCGCAGCTTTCGATGGAGAAGGAGGCGGAGTTCAAGGGCAACGTAAAGGCGGTGCGCACTGATGTGCTGGTGGACAAGGCCGCGGAGGCCATCTACCCGAAGTGGCGCGACAACTTTGAAGAGTGGGAGAAGACCGGCTCTGACTTTGGCTACCACTACATGGGCAGCGCAATCTGGTTCAACCGGATGGGGAAGGCCTTTGGGGAGGCCATGGTGGAGATCCTGGAGAAGGGATAGAGAAGAAGGTTGCACGTGTTCCGAGTTTGATCCCGTCCCCGAAAGGCGATCGTGTTCGGCGAGAATTCGACGTTCCAATTTCCAAATAAAGTTCAGGAGACAAATCACAGTGTCCAGGCGGATTTGTGCCCGCGCACATTGGGATTTGAGCCGTGGTTTTGGGAATTATTTGGAACTTGGGTGGTGGGGTTTTTGCGCCACTGCTCAGGGCACGAGGCGCACCAAGAGCCGGTAGAAGCGCACGGCATCGCCGCCGCGGGGACGGGTCAGGGTGACTGATTCCATCCCCAGGCTGGGGTTGAGGTCAGGAGCCGGGCAGCTGGGGAATGGGCGGGACGCGCACCTTCTTCCCATTCAAGATCGTCCCGACGATGGTGTAGCGCACGGCATGACGGTAGATCAGGAGGAGGATGCCGTAGGTGAGGGCACATACCACGAGGAACTTGAGGAAGCTGGGAAGGGGCCAGGTCATCATGACGATTTGCAGGCCGAGGACGAGGGGGAGGTGAGCGAGGTAGATCCAGTAGGAGGCGTCGGAGAGGTAGCGGATGCGCTGGTTTAGAGACGAGAAGAAGCGCCGAAAGAGACCAAGGCAGCCGTAGACCATGAGCCAGGCGTAGAGGGCCGCGCAAATGCTGAGGAGGAGTTGGGCGTGTTGGATGTGGTCGGGACGCTCGAGGAAGAGATGGAGTCCGAAGAAGAGAAGCGGAACGGAGCACACAAAGTAGAGCGGCCACCAACGTCCCGCCTTGTCTTCAAACTCGGCGCGTCCAAAGCAGAGGGCCCCGAAACCAAAGAAGAGGGCGTAGTAGAATAACTTCGGAGGCCAGGGAAGGATCCCCATCGCGGTATCCGGGCCGAAGGACTGGTGCATGAAAAACTGGGAGAAGGTGGTCAACGGAACGAGCACAAGCAAACAGGTGGGCGAGGCGATGAGCCAGGCCGGTGGCTGCTTCCAGCGGAGCTTGGTGCTGATCCAGGCGACGAGCATGAACCCTGCCACCAGCCAGAGTAGGTAGTAGAGAAACCAGAGATGAAAGAGGATCGGGGCCATGGCGCCGAGCTGGTAGAGCTGGTAGATGATGGTGGCCCAGGGCGGTAACCCAAGGAGTGCGGCGCGGGTCTTGGCGTCCTTGCTTTCGAGGAAGGCGACCAGTTCAGTGCGGCCGACGATGATCTCTTCCCTGTCGACTTCAAACTGCGAGATCTCGGCGACCACTTCTACGATCCACCAGTCGGCGGCGGCGCTGTCGAGCGGAGTGTTGCCCTCCATGGAGATCGCGTTCACGTCGGCGCCGTGAGCAACGAGAAGCTCGGCGAGGTCAGTCTGACCGAGGAAGGCAGCGAGGTGCAGGTGGGTGTTGCCCTTTCCGTCGCGGGCGTTGATATCGGCTCCGTGCTCGATGAGCAATTCGGCGCACTCACGCTGTCCGAGGAGGGACGCCCAGGCAAGGGCGGTCAGACCATCCCTGTCCGCGACGTCGATCCCGACTCCGTTTTCGAGATGGTGCTTGAGAGCTTCCGTGTTTCCGGTTTTGGCGGCGGTCCAGATGTTTGTTCCGCCCGTCTCTTCGGACTGTTGGGTGAATGCGCTGGTCCTGCTTTTTTCGAGGCTCTCCTTGGAGGCGGTGCCGATGACAGAGACCACGATGGTGAGGGGCACGAAGGCCACCCAGCCGACGACCATGGGAAGGAGGATGCGTTTGAGTCGGTGGAGGGCCAACGCGGCCATCCCGCGCCGGCGCCAAAGCATGGTGGTGAAGTAGCCGCTGATCAGGAAGAAAAGTGGCAAGCGGAAACCGTGAATGGCGTATTGCGCGGTTCCGTAGGCGGGGTGTTGGTGAATGTCCTGCGCAGGCCAGATGGGGAGTTCGAAATAAGAGAGCATGCCGTGCAGGATGACCCCGAGCAGCATCGCGAAGGCGCGCAGGGCATCGAGGTGGTGGTAGCGAGGTTGCTGGGTTTTGATCATGGGGGCGGCACCTCGGGACAGAAGGAGTGCGCGCAGAATGGGCATTTTTTTCAATCGCGAATGAACGCGAAGGGGCAGCATTTTTTACGGATGGCCACGATTCGGGAGGGGGAAACACACGGGTAGGGATCGCAGAGAATGTGGTCGGCCTCCGAGTGGAGTTGCGCTAGGGCTTCTGACGATGAATGCCTTCGCCCGCCGCCTCAGATTTGCCCCGCTCGGTTTCCTTCTTGTCAGCCTCACCGGATCGGGGTGGGCGGCGGACGAGGACATTCCTTAACCCTGCGACAATCCTGCTGGTGCGACCTGGCCGCGGTCATCCCTTTGGGGGACAGGGGCGACTCGGGGGCAAGTTCTTGTCGGCTCGGTGGGGAGCCGATAGCGTCGGGCTGTGAAAACTGCACCTTGCCTCGCCTCTCTTCTCTTCCTCGTTTTCGTGACGCCCTTGTTCGCGCAAGATGGATTCAAACGGATCTTCGATGGGAAGACTCTCACCGATTGGAAGTGTCGTCCCGTGAGTCGCGCGGGGGACTGGAGTGTGAAAGACGGTGTGATCGTCGGGAAAGGGGCCGGGCATGAGTCCTATCTCATGTTCAAGGACGAACTGGGCGACTTCCAGTTGAGGTTCAGCTACCGCCTGCTCACCAAGGGGAACACGGGAGTGGAGGTGCGTGGGAAGCCGGTGAAAGGCAAAGCGAGCCGGCTGCATGGCTACCACGCCGATCTCGGGCACGTGGGGATTGGTGACAAGGTGCTGGGAGCCTGGGATTTTCATGAGAACAATCGTGGAGACTACCTTGCCAAGCGGGGAGAACGGGTGACCATCGGCGAGGACGGAAAAATGGTGCGCGAGCCGATCAAAAACGCGGTGCAAGTGAAGGACATCGGAAAGGGCAGCTGGAATGACGTCATGATCGTTGCCCAGGGAAACCGCCTGTTCTTCACGATCAATGGCAAGATCGCCTCCGATGTGATTGACAACGAAACGGCCAAGCGACTCGATAGCGGCTTCATTGGCTTCCAGCTCCACGGGGGCGATACGATGGTGGTGGAGTTCAAGGACATCAAATTGAAGAAGGGGAAATGAAGAAACGTTGTTCAGCAGCGATGGTGGTTCTGGCCCTCGCATCGGTATCGCTTGGGCATTCAGCGGAGCTGGAGTTGCGCGAGAATGACGTGGTCGCCTTTGTGGGTGGCACCGACATGGTGCGGATGCAGGTGGACGGTCGCCTGGAAGCAGCCCTGACCCATCGCTGGAACCAGGCAGCGCCCAAGTTTCGCGACTTCGCCTGGGAGGGTGACACGGTCTATTTTCAGAGCGCGGAGCGGCAACGCTGGCGTCCGCAGGCGTTCGGTAAATGGAGCGATCAGCTCAAGCGGGTGAAGGCCACGGTGGTGATCGCGCAATTCGGGAAGATGGAATCGTTGGATGGTCCGGCGAAGGTGGAGGAGTTTGGGGAGGCCTACGGAAAGTTGCTCGATCAATTCAAAGGCGAAGGGAGGCGGGTGGTGGTCCTCGCGCCGTCGCCGTTCGAATGGGTCGAGGCAAGTGAGCGAGCGGCACTGTCCGAGTACAGCAAGGCCTGTCGAAACCTGGCGGAGAAGCGGGGGCTGCAATTCGTGGCTCGCGACGGGAAGGACCCGGTCGGGGCCTTCATCACGGGACTGACCGGCCGGGCGGTGCCGAGTGGAGCAACGTTTGAGAACCTCCGCCTGGCGGTGAGCGAGAAACATCGTCTTTGGCAGGAGTATTGGCGGCCCGCAAACTGGAAGTGCATCTTTGGCGACGACAGCAAGCGCATCTTTTCCAAGGCCTCGCACGGACTGCCTTCCATCCAGGAAGAGTGGGCCACTTATCCGAAACTGATCGCCGCGGCTGAGGAGGCGATCCGGAAGGGGGAACGCTGGGTAGCACCCTCCGCGCCGAAGCTCACCGGTTCGAAGGAGGCCAATGTTGAGGAGGAACTGAATTCCTTCGAGGTGCTGGATGGCTTCGAAGTGAATCTCTTCGCCGACGAGTCACACGGCGTGCGCAATCCGCTCTCGATACGTTGGGATGCAAGCGGGCGGATGTACGTGGCGTGCTCGGATGTCTACCCCCAGATCGAGCCGGGCGTGCGGGGCTACGACAAGGTGATCGTGCTGCGTGACACCGACAACGATGGTCGGGCCGACGAGTCGAAGGTCTTTGCGGACGGGCTTCACATTCCCACCGGAATGGAGGTCGGTCCTGATCGGGTGTATATCGGGCAGGGAACCGAGTTGTTGACGCTGCGCGATACCAACGGTGACGGAGTAGCCGATGAGCGAAAGCTCTTGCTCAGCGGATTTGGCAACGGGGACTCGCACCAGACGAGCAACTGCTTCGTGTGGAGTCCCGGAGGCGAGCTTTGGTGGTGCCAGGGCGATGGAATCGAATCGCGAGTGGAAACTCCGTTCGGAGTCTCTTCTCTCTTCCAGGCCGGAGTCTACCGCCTGCGGCCGAACGAGCTGCGCCTCGATCCACTGCTCGACGACTTCATGGGCCCGGGGAATCCCTGGGGGGTGGCCTTCGATGACTTTGGACAGTCGTTCGTGATCGATGGCGCGGGGGGCGTTTCCTACCTGACCCCGGCCTCGATTCCCGCCAAGCGTCGTCTCAAATTGCCGAGGATCGGCAACCCGGGCGGCTACTGCGGAATCGATTGCCTGGGCGCGAGAACGTTCCCGGAGGAGATGGACGGCCACTTCGTGATCGGCGACTACAAGAAGAACCAGGTGAGCCGGTTCGCGACGAGCGAGGACGGAGCAGGATTCAAGCTCGCTTGGAAGAAACCCCTGATCCGTTCCAAGCACCGGAACTTTCGGCCGATTGACGTGAAGGTGGGCCCCGACGGAGCGGTCTATGTGGTCGATTGGTACAATCCGATCACTTGTCACCAGGATGACTTCTATCGCCACCCCGAGCGCGACAAGACGCATGGACGCATCTGGAGGATCGCGCCGAAGAAGGGTGCGCTGCTTCCGCCGAAACTGGTGGGAGCTTCGATTCCGGCGTTGCTTGAGGCCCTCAAGTCGCCGGAGCGTTGGACCCGTCTCAAGGCCAAGCAGGTGCTGGTGGGACGGGACGCGAAGGAAGTCGCGGGTGCAGTTCGCAAGTGGTCCGCGTCACAGCAGGGACCGGAGGCGGGGCGGAATCTCCTCGAGGCGGTCGCGTTGTTGGAGTGGATCGAGACTCCGGATTCGATTGTCTTGAGGCGCTTGCTGACTTCTTCGGATCATCGGGCGCGTGCCTATGCGGCGCGGGTCCTGGGACGCTGGGGGCTGCGCATGAGCGGGTTTCATGAGATGCTCGTGGAACTGGCTCGCGATCCCCATCC
Organism: Roseibacillus sp.; assembly: GCA_046581525.1. Taxonomy (GTDB): domain Bacteria; phylum Verrucomicrobiota; class Verrucomicrobiia; order Verrucomicrobiales; family Akkermansiaceae; genus Roseibacillus_B. The sequence continues at coordinate 32,858 of JAYGGC010000054.1, forward strand.
CTTGGTGCGCATGGAGGCTGTGCTCGCCAGCGCCCAGATTCCGGAGGCGCGCTCGGTCCTGATCGCGGCGACGACCGCGGAATCGGCGCGGGATCGCTGGATCGACTACGCCTTCTCGCAGGCGGTGCATCACTTGAAACCTCAGTGGTTGCCCGCATTTCGCCAAGGCAAGATCGACCTGGCAGGAAGCCGGCGCGGGCTGGCGGCGGTGCTGGGGGCGGCTGATTCGAAGGGAGTGCTGAATGAGATTCGAGAGATGATCCGGTCGGGCGAGGTGAAAGGGGAGGCCCGTGCTGCGCTCACTCACGCCTTGGTCGCGATCGGTGATGAGAGTGACCTGAGGGAAGTCCTCAAGGCGGATCTGCCCGATGCGGGATTGCTGCGAGGATTGATGAGAAGGGAACGCCCGAAGTTCGATGTGGTGCCGCCGCTCGGTCGGGCGATTTTGCATCCGAAGGTTGAGGCGCGGACCGCCGCCGTCGAATTGGCAGCGCATTGGCGCGTGGTGGAACTGTATGAACGGGTCCTGCAGATCGCCATGGATGGGGGAGGTGATGCGGAATTGCGGGCTGCAGCAACGCGTGCGCTGGGGTCCTTGGGAAATAAAAGAACGATCGACCTCTTGAAGGTGATGGCTGGACCCAAGGACAATCCGCAGCCCGCCGCAGTGGCCGCCATGCTGGACCTCGATGCCAAAGAGGCGGCGAAGAGCACCGCGAGCATGCTGCGCTCGATCAAGGATGCGAATGCGATGGGAGAGATTCTCGGCGACTTTGCCACCCATGAGGGGGCGTCCGCCATGCTCGCAGAAGAACTGTCCAAGCGGGAGATGGCACCCGCTCAAGCCGAGCGCCTGCGGCAGGCCTGGGTCGCGACGGGATACGTGGACGAGAAGCTCGGCAAGATTCTCGACAAGATGGCCGGTGTCACCGCGCAGGGGATCGAGTTCAATGAGGGCACAATCGAGCGGTTCGTGGCGGTGGGGAAGAAGGGAAACCGCGCGCGCGGAAAGCGACTATTCAGATCATCGCAGGCCGGATGCGCGGCCTGTCACAAGGTGGGCGCGGAAGGAGGGATCATTGGTCCGGATCTCAGCGCGGTGGGGACTGGATTATTGCCCGAGCGCATCGTGACCGAAGTGCTCTGGCCGCGAAAGCAGGTGAAGGAGGGTTATGCCTTGAGCCGGGTGGTCACCAAGGACGGTCACGTCTTTCAGGGCTATGTGCAGGCGAGCCGAGACAAGAATCTCCTCTTGCTGCGCGATTTCGCGGGTGGAGCGATGCACGAGATTCCGAAGGACAAGGTGAGCAGACGCGATGATATCGGTAGTCTCATGCCGCTCACCGCGCACGATTTTTCGAAGGAGGAGTTGGCCGACTTGTTTGCGTATTTGTTTGCGCTGGATGGGAAGGATTAGCTCGGCGGGTTGTCCCTGGGGTTTGGGCTGGAGAGAATTCGGAAGCCCATGATGGGCCTTGAGCGGGCCACGGGCCGATTTGCAAGGCCGGGCCGGGCCTCGAGATCAAGGAAACCATTGAATCGGATTTTGGCGAAGTTGGGCTCAGAGCGGAAATTCCCCCTTGCATGAGCGAGGAGCGGCCGCTACGCCGGGTGTTTGTGAGGGGCGAAAATCCGGAATAATTGGCCCATTCGGCTCTCCAACCATAACCAACCACCAACGGAAATGACGACGAAACTACTGAAGACCACATTTACCGGGCTCGCCTTCGGGGCGCTGGCGCTGAGCGCACAAGCTGGAGACAAAGTCCAACTCGAAGGCGCGAAGCTGGGCCATTGGACGATGGACTTTGACGCCGCGACCAAGCTGGCAGCAGAGAAAAAGGTTCCCCTCATGCTCAACTTCACCGGTTCGGATTGGTGTGGTTGGTGCAAACTGATGGACAAGAATGTCTTCGCGGAGGCGGAGTGGAAGAAGTTCGCGGCCGAGAATGTGGTGCTCGTCACCCTCGACTTCCCCAAGGACAAGAGCATCGTCCCCGAGAAATACGTGGCACAAAACGAGGAGCTTAAAACCAAGTTTGCTGTTGGGGGCTTCCCGACCTACGTGGTGTTGGATAGCGACGGGGAAACCAAGCTTGGTCAACTGGGAGCCGGGAAGGAAAAGACCCCCTCCTCGTTCGTCGAGGAATTCAAAGGCGTGTCTCGCTTGAGTGCCTCAAGCATTGCGGCCTACGCCAAGGCCAATCCTGACAAGGCGAAGGCTTACAAGGCCGCGATCGCCGAATCGAGGGCTGCCAACAAGGAGCTCAAGGAGTGGCTCGCGACCAAACCGGAGCGGAACGACGAGAACAACAAGAAGTATGCCGGCTTTCAGGCCCGCATCAAATCCGCGGACGAGAAGTTGCAGAGCTTTTGAACAGCGATGAGCTGGCGCTTTTTTCCCGGTATTCTGAAGAACTTCACCGCATCGCTCTCCCCTCTTGAGGTGACGAGATCATAATTCCTGCATGATTGGAAGGAACTGTGCTGTCGATAGTTTACCAAGCAAACTAAATACCACCAATGTGGTATTTTGACGAAATAGTTACTTTTTTTGTGACTGCCCTCGTTATCGCCACGTCAATAAAAGCATGCCGAGGGATGCTATTGTTGCGAGACGTTGCAAGGTTCTTCGGGCGCGGCTTGTGGAACTGAGAATCGAGTTTGAGTTGTGCGTGCGCATCTGCAAGGAGCAGACTTTCAGGCCAGCGCTTGCTTCCAGGGCACAAGGCGGGAAAGATGAGGGCGAGGGCCTCCGGGGGGACGTGGCGCGATGAACACCCTCCGGGGATTATCAACGACTTAGTTTTGGGTATTTTTCCGGCGCGCGGGCATCGGGCAGACAGTGCGGGAGGGTGAGAAGAGACAGGTCGAGTTCTTAGCCCATGATGGAAAGATCCTTCAATTCAGGCAGGTCACGGCGTCCTGATCGCCGGGTTAGTCCAACGCTGCTGCCCAAGAGGAGTCTCCCGCCCCAGAGAAGGAATCCGATTGCGATTTGTCAGGATTCGTGGCAAAGTTATATGCTCCCTCAGTGTCTATTCACTGTTGAAGCAATAACCACAACTACAAGGACGATGGCTAAGGCAAAGAAAAAGGCGGCCAAGGGAAAGGTTGCGCATGGAAAGCGCTACTCGGATGCGGTCAAGAGCCGCGTGATCGAGTTTGTGAACCAAATCAACTCGGAGAAAGGCCGGGGCGGAATATCAGCGGCGGCCAAGAAGTTCGGCGCATCCCCACTCTCAATCAGCAACTGGGTGAAGAAGGGAAGATCCACCGTGAAGGCGGCAGTGGCAAAAGCTGGTGACCTGCTTCCAGTTTGTGGCCCACTCAGAGTGAGAAGATCTGGCTCAATATCTAGCATTGGCTGAGCGGTTGGCAAGATCCTACGCGGCCCTTCGCTTCCGGGGTGGCAGCTCGGCTGTGAACTCCTTGGGCGTGCGCATCCCGAGGCTGCGATGCGGGCGAACCTCATTGAACTTCCGGCGCCAGTCTCCGATCACCACCCGGCATTCCCTCAAGGTGTAGAACATCTCCCGACCGAGGCATTCCCGGCGGAACTTGTCGTGGAAGCTTTGATGCTCTCCTCCGGTCGCACTCCTTCGGAGCACGTCGCCTTCGGCTCCTGTCTATCTCGCTCCGCTCGTTTCCACGTAGCCGTTCTGCCAGGGACTACCCGGATCGATGTAGAGCGTCTTGATCTTCGCCTTCTCC
>JAYGGC010000082.1:0-9777 GCA_046581525.1 Roseibacillus sp.
ATCCGTGTTCGCACTCTGGGCGAGATTGCCAACCGTTGCGCCCACCACCACAATTTTCCCATCCGCCTGCAAGGCCAGGGCCTGGCCATCTTCGTGGTCGCCAAGATCACTGGGAGCACTCGCAGCCGTCCGCCAATTTTCACAGGCATACTTTTCCTTCTAGGAATCTAACATTTACAGCGTTCGGGTCGGGGTGCATCGGGAAGCTGATCGCTCGAATCCACGCACCCCTCTTTCTCCCCATTTCGGACACCGCCACCTCCCCTCCGGGTCACAAAATCCTGCCTGCACACTGCGATGTCACCCTGCACCCGGGTCATGGGATGATCAGGATCGCCCGCTTTCCACCACTCGAATCACTCCCTCCTCCATCCTCAACACACAGTCTGCCAGCTGCTCTGCCTCCCGGCTGCTGTGGGTGATGTGGAGGGCGGTGAGGGAATGTTCCGTCTGGATTCGCTTCAACAACTCCGCCATCTCGTCACGGGTGTCTTCGTCGAGGGCGGAGAGGGGTTCGTCCAGCAAGAGGACTTCCGGATTCACGGCGAGCGCCCGGCCAAGGGCCACGCGCTGTCGTTCTCCACCAGAGAGACCGTCCGGCTTGCGATTGAGGAGGTGCTCCAGTCCCAACTCGGCCGCCAGTCGGGTCACCACCTCCTCGATTTCCTTCGGCGGCTTGCGCCTGATCCCGGGCCCGAAACCGATCTGCTCTCGCACCGTCATGGTGGGAAAGAGCGCCCCATCCTGCGGGACGTACCCGATGTTGCGCTCACCTGATGGTCTCCTGGTGACCTCCCTCCCCGCGATAAGAATCTTCCCCTCCCACGGGTGGCGCAGCCCGCAGATCAACTCCGCCACGGACGTCTTTCCACACCCGGTTCGCCCCATGAGCACGGTGTACTTTCCTGCTGGAATCACGCAGCTGATCCTGCGCAGGGAGAACTCCCCGGCGTGCCATGAGATGTCGATCAATTCAATCATGACCTTACCAGCGCTCTCCCGCCCACCTCATGGCCACCAAAACGAACATCGCGAACACAACCATCAGCATGCTCACCGCCACCGCGGCCTCCAAATTTCCGACACTCAGCTCCAACCATACCGTGGTGGGCAATACTTCCGTCCTCATGCGCGTGGCTCCGGCGAAGACCAGGATCGGACCAAACTCCCCCAGGCTTCGCGCCCAGGCCACACTGAGGGCCGCCACCATGCCCTTGGCAGCTGCCGGAAGGGTTACTCGCCACATCGCCCCGCCCCGCGAACATCCCAACGTCATGGCGACATCCTCCGGTCGCTGCGAGAGCTGATCAAAGGTGCTGCGCATGGTCCGGATCGCAAAGGCGGCCCCGATCACCAGTTGCGCAAGCACCACTCCAAAGACGGTATAGGTGAACGGAATCACCGAATCGACCAACCCCCCGAAGGAGGTCTGGAACAAGATCAGGAGGCACAGCCCAATCACCATGGGAGGCAGCACGATCGGGATATCCAGCGCCGACTCGACCAGTGCTTTAAACCGGAAGTTTGCCCGCGCGAGGAGGTAGCCCGCCGGTACCGCAATGAGTAGCGAGAGCAGCGCAGTCAGCGAACAGGTGAGCAGGCTGAGGAAGATGGAGTGCTGGATCTGGCGCGACTTGAGAGCCTCCATCAGGTCACTCGGCGAACTGTAGGTCGCCGTCGCGATCAGCATCGCGAGAATGAAGGCGAGATACCCTCCCGTCACCACGCAGAGAAACACCCAGAAGGGTGAAGACTGCCGCGGAGCCTGGGGTATCCGATCCAGATCCTCCATGAGCCGTTACTTTTCAGCAGGCTTCTTGAGCCAGGCCGGAATTTCGAGATCCGTGCTCTTCACTGCTGGCTGGTCTCCCAGCCAGGTAAATCCGGTCTCTTCGAAACGCTTTCGATTCTTCTGCAGGAAAGCGAGGAGTCGCCCCGCGAGTTGCTTGCGTTCCGAGTTAACATGCACCGAGAACGGTTGCACCGCGCGCGCCCCCTCATGATCGATCGGGAAAAACTCGAGGTGCTCCTTCTGCAACTGGTAGTTCACCTCGTAAACGATCACCGCGTCGAGGGCCCCCGCTCGCATCTGGTTGATCAGGAAATCGGCGGTGGGAACCTCCACCACCACGTTCTTGCGTACTGCATTCTCCAAGGCCGAAGATCGGAGCATGCCCTGGGTCATGAAGCCCAGGGTCGATTGTTCGGCGTTGCAGATTCCCACCTTCAAGCCCGGCTGGGCAAGATCAGCAAGAGTCTTCACGTTCTTCGGATTTCCATTTTGGACCGAGATGCCGATGATGGTTTCGGTCAGCAGGAACGCTTCCGGAAAGGCCTCCGCCACCGGCGGCACGAAGCAAAGATCGCAGGCATAGTAGGCGTCGGGGAACTTTGGATTGCTGGTGTCGTTCATGGCCTGCATGGTGGCACACAGCACCCCGCATCCGTTGAAGATCGTCGTCACTGTCACTCCTTCGCGCTGCGCAAACTCTGCCAGGGTTTTCTCCACTGCCGGCCGGTTCACCCCGCCACTGTAGAGTATCAACTCAGGCTTCGGCGCCCAGGTATCTCCCTCGATTGCGTCGAACCCATTTTCGCGAAATATTTTTGCCCCTTTGCCCGGTGCGTTGAGGTAGCGCGCAAACTTGAGCGCGGAAGCGGGATGTTTGGAGGCCTTGAGCACCGACACCGTGACCTTGTCGATGCGCTTGGCGAACTCCGGCACCTCCACCGCCTCGATGCCCTTGAACTGGGGCACGGTGGAATTCCACACGATCGCCACATCGATCGAGCCGAGCGACAAGTCGGCGGCCAATTCGGTGACCGTCGGCTTCATGACCGTCACCTTTTCCTCCAATTCGGCCCACCGTTCCCCCGCCGTGGCCTTGGTGGCCTTGCCAATGCTGGCCGCTTCCGGATTTGCCACCGCCACCCTCAGATCCTTGCGGAAAAGATCCTCAAAGGTCTTCACTCCTTTCGGATTTCCGGCGCGCACGGCGATCACGGGATACTGGTTGCAGAGGGGTAAAACCTCCACCACCGTTCCTGCCTCTCGCGCCGCTTCCACCGCAGTCTCGTCCGCCGCAATAAACAGGTCCCCTCGCTTGGCGATCTGGATCTGGCTCAGCAGGGTGCCCGTCCCGCCGTACTGCAACTGCACTTCAACTCCGTATTCCTTCCGATATTGTTCCGCGGCTGCCGCGACCGGTTTCTTGATCCCAGCTGCACAAAAGACCGTGATCGACTTGGCTCCTTTGCCACTAAACTTGTCCTTGAAGTGGGTCCAAACGAGAGCTCCGGTGAGAAGCACAAGAGTGGCGGCGATACCGATAACTACCTTCATGATTTGGACTGCTGCTGACCCTAGTTCAACCTAGCACAACCGAATATCAATTACCTTTCCCGTTGGCTGAAGAAAATGAGGGCCACCAAGCCTCCGAAAGCGGCCATCGCTCCCACCACGATCGCATTGATGGAGCCCGTCTTCACCTCGCTCCGATCGGGAGCCGCACTCTCCACTCCAAAACTGACCACTTCGGGTTCACTCGCGGCATTCGGCAGATTCCCTTCCGTCACCACCGGTTGCACGGGTGCTTCCTCGAACTCCCGGTCGGCTGCCATCTGGGCCGCCAGCAAACGCGCATCCCAATCAACCGCCATCGCAAGATCCCAACCGGGATTCTGAAACTTCACCCGACAGGAACAGGCTCCCAGGAGAAACAGGGAGACCTCATCAATCCCTTCATCGTCGAGGTCCGCGGCCGACCAGGCGCCCAATACCCGTCCCCGCCCAAACACCACGCCCGCAAACGGCTCGTCACTCTTGAGCAATTCTGCTCCGCCCGGACCAGCCAGCATCTTGAGAAAAAACTGCTCTTTGGGATCGTCCTGATCGAGCTTGAGAAACGCGAATCCGACGCGCAGTTCAGGCCCCGGACCAAGTTGGCTTTCGGGGTCGTTGGGATCCTGTTCGGGAATGGCGGCCACGCTGTCGAGGTACTTGAGCCGCGCGGTCAACTGCTCCTCAAAGGGCTTGTCCTTCGCTTCGTCCCCGCAGGGAACCATCACCCAGACCATCGATTCTCCGGCCAGGAGCTGGTTCGCAAGCTCTTCGCGCATCGGGGAGGTGAAGAGCGCCGTGATGTCACCATCCAATCGGCCGGACCAGATCACCGTTTCTTCTTCGGCAGGTATGAGGAACCGCGCGGGCGAGTCCGCACCTTCCACCTCCACGACATCCACTTCCGTCGCAGTCTCGGCGAGGAGCTTGCGCAATTCCGCGGCCTGCTCGCTCTTCATCCATCCCACCGGAACTTCGAAGCGATAGGCATCCGACTGCCAACGATCGAGGGCGTAGCGAAATACCGGCACCGTGCACGCGTCGGCTACTCCCCCGAGGAGAAGCAGTGCTCCAAGCGCCCTGGTTAGTTTCTTTCTCTCATTCATCTGCTCACTTCCTACCGAACATTACCACATTTCCGTCCTGAGTCGCTACAAAGAGACTGCCATTGGCTACCGCCATGCCGTCCCACACGGGAAGGGAATCCAGCTTGAGTTCCTGCTGTTGTTCACCATCCGAGATTGACACTGCAAGCAATTTGCCGCCCTGCTTCCCGTCGAGGGCCTCGTCCTGCTTCTTCAGGATGCTCTCCACCGCCGGATCCTTCTCCATGATTCGCTCGAAGGTGTACTCTTCGTCCATGATATCCGGGGGCCCCGCCACCAGGAGGGTGTCCTTGGCCATCACCATGGCCCGCGCGAAGAGGGGAACCTGGCGATTCCAGTCGCGCTGAACCGCGGATTTGGAGGGCGCGGCATTGCCGCCCGGCTTGCGCTTTCCTTTCCGGAACCAGATGGCCTTGCCTTCTTTTCCCTTCCCAACCTCCACCCCGACGATCGCACCATTGTTCTTGTGGCCGGACTCATCCCGCGCACTTGGAGTGTCGAACGAACACGCGAGCACCGCCTCCTTGATCTGGTCGCGGGCCTTGGCGGGATCCTGGAAGGCCGCCTTGACCTCCTCTGCCCCGACCTCGCGAAACGAGACCCTGAGTTCATCGAGCAGCCCCGTGAAGTTGAACCCCGCTTTGTAGTCACCCACCGCGGATTGCGAATCCGTCCCCAAGTCGAGACCCTGCACCGGCGCCGCGGTGAGGAGGCCAGTGGCCTTGCCGCTCGCCGCCAACTCGCCATTGACGTAGAGACGCATCGACTGATCCGCGCCGAGCACGCCCACCAAGTGGTTCCAACCCGCTTTCAAAGCGGCCTTGGCACTGATCGAAGTGAGCTTCCGGTCCGCCCGCACCAGGAAGCTGGGGACCTTCCTCCTCAAGGTGACGGCGTAGCCATTGGTCGGTCCCCCATGTGCGAGCACCACCCCGCCCGGTCCGTCCGGGAAGACCCACAGATCCACGGTCACCGGCTTGCCGGAGGGATCCAGCGTTTTCACCGGAGGAAAGGAGACTCCCGCACTCGACTTCGTGGGACGGCGCCCAATTGCCGGGCTGGGGGCGGCGGGTGCGTCACGATCGGCACCGAAGAGCTGGTGTTCGATCGTGGTGGTCCAGCGGAGGTACTCGGGATTTCGTCCGAAGCCGTAGACCTTGTCCTCGTTGAAGACCAGCATGCGCCCCGCCGGGGCATACTTGCCGGCCTGGTAATAGCCGTTGTGCCCGCCGGCGAAGTTCTTTCCATAGACCCAGTAGGCGCGATGGAAATAGGTGTCGTCCAGAAATCCCATCGGGGCAAAGAGATGCGCGCCCTCACCCTGCTGCGCCGCGCCCTGCGCTTGCGCGTTTCCAGAAATCGGACCCACCTCGAGCCGCTTCCCGCTCTTGTCGATCTTCTGTGAGCGCAGGTAGGTGAACTTCCCATCGCTGCTCAGAATGTCCGGCAATCCGACCTGCATCTGCAACGTTTGCAAGCGATCCTGGATGTCGCCGCCGTCGTCCGGGTCGCGATGGTCCATCACATTCTCAAGCAACTTCCTGCCGCTCTTCACCTCGAGCTGGATGTAACGAAGCCCGTGATCGAGGAAGGTCGAGCGGCCCGCCACGAAGGTCGCCACCCCGTCTTCCACGAGGACGGTGCCATGCACCGGCCAGACGCTCTCGATCTGTTCGAACGCCATGAGGCGGCGATCGACCGGCGCGGCCCGGAAGCGCCAGATCAAGGCTCCGTCCTCCGCCCGCAGGCAGTACACCGAGCCGTCGGCAGAGCCAAAGACCAGGCGCCCCTTCCAGTAGGTGGGCGGCGAGTCAATGCGTCCTCCGGCGGTGAAACTCCAAATTTTCTCACCGGATCCCGTCGCGAGGGCATGCAAGGTATGTTGGTCGATCTGCGCCACGAACACCTTGTCCTTCACCACGCTGAGCGCACTCAGGCGCCCGCCCAACTTCACCTGCCAGTCCTTCACCAGATCGCCCTGCAATTCCTCTCCGGAATATCCGCTGCGCGCAGCGTTCGCGCGGAAGGTGGGCCAATCGGACGCATCGGCAGCAACCTCCTTTACCTCCCCAGCGTAGGCCGGCCCCTTCTCAAGCCGGCCGGCATCGGAGATCTCTTCAGGCAGATTGAAGGTGGTCGAGGCCGGAGCCAGGGCATTGAAGCCGAACAATTTCGCCTCCGGATAACACGCGCAGTTGTGCGGCGGCGCATAGGTCAATCCGTTGGCAGGCATCACCCCATAGAGACAACCTCCGCGCACCCAGTGATTGATGTCCCAGTCCTCCTTCTCGTAGTCGACAAACTCGATTCCGGTGCGCGACGGCATCAGGAACCGCTCGGTTGCCTTGGCGATGTAGCAACGGTGATGAAACCAGTAAGTCTTCACGTTGGGCGGAAACTCCTTTTTCACGACGCCCGTGCGGGGATCGCGCCCGGTGTAGACCCCGCTGTGTTTGCCACTGGTGAGCGGTGCCGACCAAACCAATCCGGCCACCACCAGGAGATCCTGCAGCGATTGATAGCCCGAGGGATCGTGCTTTGATTCCCAGAGCTCGTCCCCGCTCGCAAGATCGTAGCTCTTCATCTTGTTGTCCCCACCCGCGAAAAGCACCACGTCCTCGTAGATCACCAGCCGGGGCGCGAAGTTGAAGGGAATCAGCTCGCGCCTGCTCGCCTTGGCGGCCCGCCATTTCTCGTCGCCACTCGCCCGGTCTAGACACACCACGCTGTCGCCATTGTGATAGACGAGCGACTTGCCGGCCACCGACATGGTGAGCGGGGCAATCTTGTCCTTGAGATTCCAAAGTTCCTTGCCGCTCTCCGCATCGTAGGCCCGGATCCGGCGAGGCGTGGAGTTCCAGACAAATTCCGTCCGCACCCGGGCCTGATCCCCAACGTTGTGCTTCGGGGCGTACTCTTTCAACTCGGACTTCCCTTCTCGAATCAAGGCAAAGACCACCCCGTTGTGGTGCACGATCTCCTCCGCCTTTTCCGATCCCGCGAACACCCGCAGGGTCTTGCCGGTCACCGCATCGAGACATTCCACCGGTCCGGTGATGCTGCGGGTCACGAATAATTTCTCTCCATCGACCACCAGCCGCCGGGCAAGCTGACTCGGCCCGCTCTTCAACGGCCAGAGCTGGTTGTGCCACTCGGGGATTTCGCGCTTCCAGAGCACTGACCCGTTGAAGGCGTCCCGCGCGATGAGCTTCCACCGGGAAGGCAACTGGATGGAAACCCGCGAGCCTTCATCCATGATGTAGAATATGCGCCCACCTCCGGTAACGAGGGCGCTCATCGAGGCCATGCGGTCATGGTGTCGCGACCAGCGGGGGCTCCCCACCCACTGCATGCGCCGGGGCGGACCGACCACCTTGTCCTGCGCTACCGCATTGCCGGACGGGCCGTGAAAGTAGTGCGTCCACTCGTCGATGTCATCCGGGCGCGGCTTGACCACCTTGGTCCACGCGCCGCCCTTCTTGAAATAGGCAACCCCCTCCGGAACGAGGACCCGATTCACCTCTTCCAGGGTGACCTTGCCCAAGTCCTCCGCCACCAGCAGGTTCACGAAGTTCTCGATGTAGGGCAGCGCCACTCCATCGTATCGCTCCACCGAAACCGGACCGTAGAGCCCCTTGGCACGCAACGACACCCGCGCCTTTTGCACGCTGGCGGCATCAACGTCCAATCCCTGCACCATGTAGCCTTCATTGAGACGCAGCGCTGCGGTCAGGGTGCCCTCGCCGGCACCAAGATGAACGATCAGGCCTCCCTTCACCCCGGCGGCTGAGATGATCTCGGCAGCGGAGGGCGCGGCTCCGGCGAGAGGAGTGAAGATCAGGGCGATTCCAAGAGCGATAGGTGAGGTCTTCATAGAGTGCGATCAGCCCGGAGAGTGAACGGACTGCCGGGCATTTCAACTACTCAGAATGGGGCCCCAACCTGTCAGGACCGGCCAAAGCGCGTCTTTCCTTCGACCCTCCGGACCGCTAGGATCGCACCAAGCAAGCCCTCACGCATGAAACTGACCATTCAGCTCCTCGGCCAGGCCCGCCAACTGGCAACCTCCGAGCGCCTTGAGATCGACGTCCCGGAGGGCACCACTGTGGACGATCTCCTGCCCGCCGTGCTTGAGGGTGCCGACCAGCGACTTGCCACCGTCCTCTCTCACGACCAAAAGCTGCGCCGGAGTGTCATGGCCATCCTGCGCGACGAGACCATCGATCCCGCTGAGGCTGACCTCCTGAAGGAAGGCGACGAACTAAGCCTGCTCCCTCCCATGTCGGGAGGTTAACAGCAGGGCTTCCCCACTCGACTGGCAGCTGTGATAGAGAATCCAGAACCATGGAACTGACCGAGGAAGAACGGGCGATCTACGAGTGGCAGATCTGGGTCCACGGGCTCGGCGAGGCTGGCCAGGCCAAGCTCAAGGCGAGCACTGCCCTGATCTCCCGGGTGGGCGGATTGGGCGGTCCCCTCGCACAATCGCTGGCGGCCGCGGGAATCGGCAAACTGGTGCTCGCCCACGCCGGCAACACCAAGCCCAGTGATCTCAACCGGCAGATTCTCCAGACGCACGATCAACTCGGAAAATCACGGGTCGAGTCCTGTCGGCGGCGCCTGCTCGATCTCAATCCCCGCCTCGAGGTTGAAGTCGTTGCCGAGAACGTGACTGAGGAGAATGTGGCCCGTCTCGTGGGCGCCGCCGACCTCGTCTTCGATTGTGCTCCCCTCTTCCGGGAACGCCTTCTTCTCAACCGGGAATGCGTGCGACTGGGCAAGCCCCTCATCGAGGCCGCGATGTTCGAACTCGAGGGTCAACTCACCACCATCATCCCGGGTCAGACGCCCTGCCTCGCCTGCCTCTATCCCGAGATCCCTCCCGGCTGGAAGCGCGAGTTTCCAGTGATCGGCGCGGTCTCCGCCACCGTCGCCAACCTCGCCGCCCTCGAAGGCATCAAGCTCATCGCCGGCTTCGGTGAATTGCTCACTGGAAAATTGCTCATCTTCGACGCCCGCACGATGGCCTTCCGCAAGATTGCCCTGAAGCGAAATCCGGACTGCCCGGTGTGCGGGTGACTGCCAGAACCTCGTCAACGGTAAGTTCGCCCTTCTCGATGGAGAGGCGATGCAGCTACCCGTCCGGGGCGTGCGCTTCAAACTTTTCCCTCATCTCGGAGCGAAACGCTCCCAGAAACCAAAGCGCCAAGACCGGGTATTTCACGTATCCCACCTTGCGCCCAGGTCCTGAGATTCCCGTGCTTTTCGATCTTCGCTCCAAACCTGCGTCCTCTTTCGATCCCCATCGGTTTGACAGTCTGTCCTCCCCCC
>JAYGGC010000103.1:0-1619 GCA_046581525.1 Roseibacillus sp.
CGAGAAGCAGCACTGGGGGAAGTGGACGGGTTGGCGTCGTTCCACTCGCGTGCCTCTCATCGTTGTCCCTCCCAACCGAGAGACTCGCTTCGCGCGGAACAAGAAGTGCGCCGAGTCGGTCAGTCTCCTCGACCTCTATCCGACCCTCCTCGCCGCTTGCGGCCTCAAGGCTCCCCATGAGCTTGCAGGAAGATCTCTCCTGCCGCTGCTCGAGAATCCTGCGATGGAAACCAAGCGGCGCGTGCTCACCTCCTTCGATCGGGGAAACTACTCCGTCTCGGGAAGGTCATGGCACTACATCCGTTATGCGAAGGGGGAAGAGGAACTCTACCGTCGAGCCGACGATCCGAATGAATGGAACAATCTCGTGAAGACCGGGAGCCACGATAAAATCCTGGCAGAAATGCGCGCCCGCTTGCCAGTGGATGCTGCCCCCGCCGCGCGCAGCAAACCGAAGCGCTGACGAGGAGAGGGCGGAAGGATGCCTATTTTCTGGCGGGCTTTCGTTTGGGCCTCTTCTTGTCGTCCGGGTTCCCTTGCTCAGGGGTCCATGGCCCGGCGGGATGCTTGCTGGTTGCCTTCTTGGGCAGTTCTGCGGGAAGGATCGCGACTTCCTTCATCAGGCGCGCGAGCTGCGCTTCGCAGACCCGGATCGAGGAAGCGTAGTCTGCCTCCTGCGCGATGTTGCGGGTCTGATCGGGATCCTTTTCGTTGTCGTAGAACTCGATCTCGTCGGTGCCGGGAAACTTGACCAGGGTGTAGCGGTCGGTCCGCATTCCCCAGTGGTTCGGGGCGCCACCCCAGTAGCAATACCAGAGGGCCTCGCGCCAATCGTCGGCCGGCGTTCCCTCCAGGAGCGGACGCAGGCTGCGGCCTTGCATGGTCTTGGGAAACTCGATCCCGGCGTAGTCGAGCAGGGTGGGGGCGAGGTCGACGTTGGCGCACAGCTTCTCGTTCAGGGAGCCGGGCTTGATACGTCCCGGAAAGCGAACCACGAAGGGCATCTTGAGAGAGGTGTCGAGGATCAGGCGCTTGTCGTAGAACCCGTGTTGGCCGAGCCAGTATCCCTGGTCGGAAGTATAGATCACGATCGTGTCTTCGCTGAGTTTCTGTTCGTCGAGATACTTGAGGACGCGACCGACATTCTCGTCCACCCCCGCCACGCACCGGGCGTACTTCAGCATCATGTGTTGATAGGCAGCGCTCGTGACCGCGCGCGTGTCCTTGTGATCCGTCACCGGTCGCATCGGCGGCTTGCGGTCCTTCCAGTGCCGGCCGTAGTAGGCGCGGTTGCGCGACATGTGCGCCCAGTAGGGATTTTTGAGGAGCGCACTGGTCTTGGTGACGTCTTCGTGGAGGGTGGCCGGCTCGGGGAAGGTGTGGCCCTCGAGGAAGTTGTCGTGGCGCTTGGCGTAGGAGTAGTCGTGATGAGGGGCCTTGAATTGCAGGCAGAGGAGGAACGGTTTCTTCTCGTCGCGCGCCTTCAACCACGAGAGGGCTTCATCGGTGTAGACGTCGCTGCTATAGCCGGTCTTCTTCTCCGTGCCCTTGCGAGTCAGGAAGGTCGGATCGAAATACTTGCCCTGGCCCTTCACCACTTTGTAGGTCTGAAAATAGTC
>JAYGGC010000017.1:0-26110 GCA_046581525.1 Roseibacillus sp.
TTGGAGCAGGCCGGTCAGCAACCAACTTCTCCGACGGAAGGGGACGGATCTGACGGTACTTAGCAGATTGCCAGAATACAGCCGCTCTTCTCACCTCCTCACCCGCGCGTCTGAACGAAATGGCGGCCCTCGAAGCGGACATGAACAACAAAGAAGAAACACCGCCCCGAGAGCCACCCGCATCTTAGGCCAAAGCTCAGGGAGTACAAGAACGAATCTTACTACGCAAGGGGTCTCTCTCCTCACTGGCTCCCCCCCGTCTCCCGTTCTAGCACCGCCTGCGCATCGAGAGCACCGCCGAAGTAGGCGACCTTCTGTCCGGCGCTCTCAAGGGCATCGAGGTTCTCACGGTGCAAGCCGGCCACGACCATCGCATGGTCCACGTCCTTCGGATCCAGCTCCTCCACCGCGAGCATCCAAGCCGGCGCCGGGAAGATGAGAGGATCGATCTGAGTGAAGGCCAGGCGCAGGATATCCTCGGTCGTTCGCTTAGAAGGATCCTCCGGTAGGCTCGGCACTTCCCGGAGCCCGAGGCGACGCAGCGATTCGTTGAGCTTGTAGAAGCCGCGTATGCCCTTCACCGGCACGATCTTGCCCTTGTTGACGAAGTCGTGAAACGTGCTTCTCGCCATCGGCGGATCGAAGTAGGCGCTGATTGTCTCCCGCCGAACCGCGTAATCCGGGTAGCCGGAGGGCGAGGACTTCGATGACGCACGGGCCATATTCTGAGTATCCTCCCAGTTCGTACAACTAGCACGGAGATTCCAATCGAAGACGGGGTGCCAGATGGCTCCTTGTCGAGTCGCTCAAGTCTTTAAGACACCTTAAATAATTGCCAATTCAGTTGCCAAAAATGCACCGTTTCTCCGGATTTCGGCGGATTCAGTCGGAGCTCGGCGGAAAAGGAATTCAAGAACTTGGGCAAAGAAAAGCCCTGAGAATCAGGGCTTTGACCGTTGGTTTGAGTGGTCGGGGCGACAGGATTCGAACCTGCGACCTCTTCGTCCCGAACGAAGCGCGCTACCAAGCTGCGCTACGCCCCGACATGGGCGGGAGAATGCGCGATTTCCGGCCCGGGGCAAGTCGAAATGCAAGCGTCCTCTTCCTGTGAGCCATCTTCGATTAGCCCTCGCTACGCCGCACTTCCTTCAGACGCGCGGTCAGTTCCCCACAGAGCTCCTCAAACTCGCCTTCCTCCCCGGGATCGAGGCCGATGGGATCGAAGCGGGCTTTCCAGTGGAAGCTCACCGCGCGCTGGAGGGCGGACTCGGTGGCCGGGAGGCACTCGCCGAGACCGAGGATCCATTCGGTGAAGGTTTGGCTCTCGAGGCGTGAGCCCAGCCAGTGTTCGGCGGGTTTGGCCAGGCCATGAAGCGGGGTGACAATCGCGTCGCTCCCCCCGAATCCTGCTCCCCTGCCCCTGCTCCTGCGGCGCCGCGTCCGGCTTTGCCAGAGACGGAAAGAAACGTAACCGAGGAGAAGCAAGGCGACGATGGCCATCACCCGGTTCACAAACTCGGTGTTGCCACTCGCCGTCCTCCACAGGAGAAAGTCCTCCCTTTTTCGCTGCCACCAATCGAGAAACTTGCGGTCCCAGGGAACACCCGACCCTTCGATCGCGAGCCAACCCGGAGGAGTCGGATCAAAGTCAACCCACTTGCCCTCGCCCCAGATCCGCCGCAGCTCTCCCGTTATGGGATTCAGCTTGGGGGGCGACTCCTCTCCGACCCACACGCGACACCACGAATGGGCATGGCTTCCACGCAAAAGCCACTCGCCCGACTTGCTCCGCTCCTGGGCGGAGAACCCGACGCAGTAGCGGGCCGGGATTCCAGCCTCGCGCAGCAGCAAGGCCGCCGCGGTGGCAAAGTACTCGCAGTGGCCCGACCGGTCGTCCTCATCCAGGAATTCCGAAATCGCATACCTGTGCCCCGTCTTATGCCCGTGAGAGAGATACATGCTGTAAGTGAATTCCCCGATGAACCACGACTTGATTTTGACCGTGGCTTCCTGCGCGGAAAGTCCCTCAAGCTCCAAGTCTTCACAGACCGCCTCGATTCCCTTGAGGTTCCTGGCCGGAGCAGAGTCGCCCTTCTCGTGCTTACTCGGATCGTGTTCAGCACTGGGGACCTGCAGGTCGAGCTCGCTATCGGGAGCTTGTTCGTAAAGAGCCCGTCCGCCGAAGAAGACCTCGAAGGAAACCACGTTGTGGTCCGGGTTCTCCAGCTGCACGGTCCCGAGGGAATTGTAGTCGACACCACCATCGGTCACCCTCAGCCCCGAAATGCGTTGCGTGGAATCGGGGAGAGGGAGCGGCGTGGTGGTTCTCACCTTGCCGATGACCCGCAACCTGCGCCGTGCTCGGGGATCGCGATCAAACTCGTCAGGCTCGAATGCGAACTGCCGCTCCCCATTCAGCAATTCGCGATCCCACATGGGTTCGTAGTCGTCCTCCCGATTGAACATCTCCGAGGCTTTGTCTCCTTCGCCCTTTGGATCGAAGCCCTCAACCGGTTTATGCCACCACTGTCCTGCACCATAGCGATTGTAGACCGCTTCCCGAAAGAGGCGTGGCCCGGCAGGCTCGGGATCGTTGACGCGCCAATAGAGCCGCTTCGACTGCTTGATCATTCCCAGCTGTCCGATGGCAGTCTGCGCCCGATTCCCCATGGTCACTCCGCTGCGCGGGGCGAAGATCCCGGTCAGCGAATTCGAGAGCGCGAAAAGTCCAACCGAGCCCCCCCCACTGAGAATCACGACCAGGATCAATCCCACCGCCATGCTCACGGGACGTTTCCTGCTGAGAGGACTGGCAACGACGAGGGCACTCGAGGCAAGAATAATCAGGCCCACGAAGTAGGCGAACTCGTTGATGCGGCTCAAGGCGGAGGCCACCAACACGAGGCAGAGATAGGGGTAACCAACGTCGAACCACACGGGATTCACGGCGCGACCCGCAGCGCGATCGACCAACATCTTGCGCCGTGCGATGAACGAAAATGTATTCAGCGGCATGATCGGCTGGATCGCGTATGTCTGCGCGAGCATGACCGGCAGCAAGTAGACCGGCATCCACACCAGGAGGTCGAAGAGGAGAATGTCGCTGTTCCCCTGGAGCCAGAACCAGGCCAGGGAGAGGGTGGCGAGGAGTACCGTGAGCGCCCAGGCCCGAACGAAGCCGCGCTCCCCTAAGTTCCATCGCAGGTCGGTCCAGGAGCGGGCCACCACGAGCAGGGCGCAGACCAGTCCCACCACCGGATGGCCCGTCACGCCACCCCAGAAGAGGAGGGTGACCCCGACCAGGAGTCGCGGTGGCGCGAGCAGTTGCCGGCGGGAAGAGCTCATAGCTTGAGCAGGCCTTCCTGCACCCTGGGAGGTTCCAACAGAAGATGGCGGCAGGTGGCGGGATCCTCGTCGAGAGCTTCCCGGGTCTTCTCGGCGTCGCGGCAAAGAATCAGGGCGATCGTTTTCAAGCCGCCACTCACGATGTGACGGAGAAAACGTGCCCGGTCGGGAGTCCACCCGGTGAAGACACAGATGCAGGCAGTGAGTTGATCCCTGTGACGCAGGACGAGGCGTTCCAGGGCATCGAGTTGCTCCCCCGGCTCGGCTTCCACCGCGGCGAGGACTTCCAGCAGTTTCTCAGCCTTGGCCTCGCCGCGACCAGCCTTCACCACAATGGCCTCGTCCTTGATGAACATGAGGTCGAGCAGGCTGCGCTTGGTATCGATGGCTGCCGCGAAGGAGGCCGCCACGGAAACCGATTCCTCAAAGAGATCTTCATCGCCGTGCTCCGCGAAGTTGTCGAGCACCAGGCCGTAGCGCGGAAAGTAGACGTCCTCGAACTCCTTCACAATGGGTCGGCCGGTCTTGGCCCAGCCCTTCCAATGGATGTGCCGCAGGGCATCGCCCGAGCGGTAGTCGCGCAGGCCCAGGAACTCCCCCGACTGACCGATGGTATTCGAGACCGCCTCACCACCCAGCTGGAAACAAGCCTCGCCGGGGAGGTTGAGGGTGGGCAGCCGGTAGCGCCGCGGGAGGACCACGAGCGAATCGCTGCCCGTCGAGACGCGTCGGCAGCGCTGGAACAATCCGAAGGGATCGGGAAGGCGGGCGCGCATGTCGGTGAGCCGGATCACACCCCGGCGCTGCGGAGTGAGCTCCATCCGCACGCGGAGGGATTCACCCGGCGGGAGGATCGCGTGTTCGCTCGCAGCCCCGCCCTTGAAGAGAAGACGCCTCTCCAACAGCCAGCGCCACCGGTAGTAGACAAAGAGCCGGTCAAAGGCATTGCGCTTCTCCTCCCCGGGCTCCTGCGTGAAGGCGAAACTCCGCAGCGATGGCCGGGGATCGGGAGCGCGATCCGCCAAGACGAAGCCGCGCACCGTGCGCCGGCCATCGTTGGTCACCGTCACGGTATACGAACAGCTCTCCCCGGCCGTGGCATGGCGGGGTGTCTCCCGCACGGCGGTCAATCGCGCGCGCCGGGCGCACGCCCAGAAGAGAGCCACCATCACCAGGGAGAGAACCAGGGCAAAGACCTGGTAGAGAACCGACTTGGATGTATCGACTCCGAGGATGGCAGTGATGAGCAACAAGCCCAGGACCACCCAGCCGGCCGGGGTGACGCGGCGATTGAGAAAGTACGAGAAGAAGGCGCTCCGAGCGTAGCTGAAGTGCAGGATGCGATACAGCGAGGGCACCGGTCGTTTCGCGGTCCCTTCCTCTGTCATCACGTGATCTCCCTGGTGCAACGTTGGTCCTGCTTGCAACCTTCGTCAAACGGGCACGGGAACCTCCTGCAGGATTTCTTCCACAATCTGGCGGCCGGTCCGCCCGGAATACTTCGCTTCGGGCTCCACCACGAGGCGATGCGCAATGACATCGACCGCGAGATCCTGAATCGTTTCCGGTACCACAAAATCGCGGCCCTCGAAGAGCGAAAGCGCCTGCGACAGGCGCATCAGTGAGAGCGAGGCCCGCGGACTGGCCGCGAGTTGGACGTCCTTGGCCTCGCGCGTGGCGGATACCAAGGCCACGATGTACTGTTTCAAGTCGTCGGTGAGCCGGACATCCCGCGCCGCGGAAATCAAGTCCATCAACTCATCCCTGCTCGCCACCGCCACGTGCCGGTCGAGCGGATGATCGCGCTGCTGGTCATCGAGAATCGCGACCTCGCATTCCGGAGTGACGTAGCCCAGCGCGCACTGCATGGCGAAGCGGTCCATTTGTGCTTCGGGCAGCGGGTAGGTTCCGCGGAACTCGACGGGGTTCTGCGTGGCGACCACGAAGAACAAGCCGTCGAGGTCGTAGCGCTTGCCATCGACGGTGGCCTGGCGTTCCGCCATTGATTCAAGGAGCGCACTCTGGGTGCGCGGGGAGGCCCGGTTGATCTCGTCTGCGAGCAGGATGTCCGTGAAGACCGGCCCCGGCATGAAGCGGAATTCCTGCGTTTTCTGATCGAACACCGACACCCCCAGCACATCGGACGGCAGGAGGTCGGGCGTGAATTGGAGGCGCGAAAACGCCACGTCTTTTACCGACGCTGCAATGGCCTTGGCCAGGGTGGTCTTCCCGGTGCCCGGGTAGTCTTCGAGGAGGAGATGGCCTCCCGAGACGAGACAGGCCAGGACGCGGCGGATGGTGCGCTCCTGCCCTAACAGAACACTGCACACCGACTTTTCGAGGCACCGGGCAGTCTTGACCGCCTCTTCAAAGGCGGGACGGGTTAAGGGGACGATTTGTTGCTCTTCTCCCATTCGGCGAGATCAGTCTTGCTATGTTCAACATGTCCCTGAAACAAGGTTCGCACAAGGGCGGTCTCCTTTTCCTCGAGCTGTTCATCGATTCGCGCCCAAACCCTTTTGTTCAGCACCTCGCGCCCCTTGTTGGTTGCCAGTCGCAATCCCACGTCTACCACAATTCGGGGACCCTCCTTGGTGGCAACCACGAGATACATCGGGTAGTCGGGCACACTGCCGGGACCGGAATCGACCCGCAGGGAAACTGCCACCCACGGCTTGCCACCGTTGACTGTGATTTCGCGGTCAGGCGACTTGGCTCGACGCGCACCGCGGTACTCGTAGCTCAACGACCTCAGCGCCTCCCAGGCACCATCCGCCGAGTCGAGGAGCGCACAACATTCAAAGGCCTCCAGGAGGCGCCCGTTGCGCAGTCGATCCCGGAACGTTTTCACCAGTTGGCCTGCTTCCTCGACGCTGACCAAGGCTCCATCTGCGGGCGCCGCACTCACAAAGCGCAGCAGGAATTCCTCCGCAGCTTTCTTCGAAAGCTCAGCCTTCTGCTCCTCGAACATCCCGAAGACTTCGTTCTGGTGATCGCGCATTTTTACGGCCAGGCCGGCATAGTTTCCATGGGTGGTGATCCCGGGCGCGATCGCCCATCCCGCGTCGTCCTTCATGAGGACGAGCGGCTCGAGGACAAGACGATCCAGTTGCGAGGTGGAGATCAGGTGGAAGACGAGCACTCCGGCGTCCTGGTGTTCGATCACCTCCACCAGTTCCCCGTCGGAAGCGGCCTTGCTGTCCTTGTGGATCTTGGTCCAGAAATGTCCGAGGCCACGGTAGGCGATTCGGCGCTCCGATTCCCTCAGGTCCGGACTGCGATGCACGAAACTGAAGAACTCCTTGAGTGAGCCCTCCCGCAGGACCTTCTCGATCTGCCTGCCGGAATCCTGGAGAGTCTTGCCGCGCCGAGGCTCGTACCTCTGCTCAAAGTGTTTCTCAAAATCGTTCCGGATCGCCTCGTCGTCGTCATCCCGCTCCCGCCAAACGGCTCGCTGGAAGGTCAGGCGGTCTTCGTCCGCGAGCCGCAAACTGGTGGGGAGCTCGATGTTCCATCGCTTCCCGGAGCGCACCATGACGAAACGCAGGAGGTTCACCTGTTCTCCGGCGGTGGGATCAAAGAGCAGGAGATTGACCTCGGCATCCAGGTCGTCTCCCGGATCGTCCTGCACCACCAAGCGGACCACGTCCGGGCTGGTGAGGAGGCGCCAGTGACCCCGCCGGTCGAGTCCCTGCAAGCCGCGCGACATGACGCGCTGCAGACGGCGGTCCTCTTCGGTCAGCTCGCCGTCGAACTGTCCCAGCAACACCATGGCCGCTGCGAGATTTCCTTCGAGACAAGCATCGACAAATGCTTCCAACAACTGCGCGGGATTGGACTCTTCCAGAAGGGGAAGTGGCACGGCCTTGACCATGCGCTCGCGAAATGCGCGTGCGGTCGAGGCATGCAATTCGCGGAGTCTCTTCAGGCGCTCTGAACCCATCCAGAATTCCAGGGCGTCCGCCCGCTTCCTGAGCCCTTCGTCGAACCCGAGGTAGACATTGTCAAAACTTCCGGGCACCGGCGCCACACCCCAGGTCTCTTCCTTGCCTTTGCGCAATCCGAGCGCCATGACATCCACTTCGAGCGGATCATGCTTGCTGATCGCGGAAAGAATCACGGCCGCGAATTCTCCGTCGTGCTTCTCACCGAGGATTCCAAACTCAAACTGGTTCACTCGCAGGTAACGCCCCACCCGGCCGAGCCGCTGCGAAATGGCGGATCGCCGGATTGTCCCTGTATGCGGCGAAAGAACCGTCTCCTTGAGAAGATCAGCCACCGGACGCTCCTCCGCCTGCAGAAGCTTCAGGAAGGAGAGCGCGGTTTCGCCGGGTTCCAGGGCGAGGACTGACCCACTCAGGGCGCCCAAGGCGGCAACCGCTCTGCAGAAGACCTTTCTCACAACGATTGATGAAAGCTGTCCTTGCCCCGGAGAGAAAGCACAAAGCCCGCCATCAGGTTGATGGTGTGCTGCACATCGCCCAGGTCGACGGTCTCCACCACCGAGTGCATGCAACGTAAGGGCAAGGAAACCAAGGCGCTGGGCACTCCCTCGCGCACTGTGAAGATTTTGTCGGTATCGGTTCCGGTAAAGCGACCAGCGGCCTCGTGCTGGATCGGAACGCGTTTCGTCTTCGCCACTTTCTGGAGGCGCTCGACCACCAGGGGATGATTTGCCCCCCCGTGTGTCAGGGTCGGCCCCCCACCCAGTTTCACATCGCCGTGCTGGCTGGGATTGATTCCCGGGGTGTCGGTGGCGTGCGTGACATCGATACACAGACTCACTTCCGGCATCAGCCGGTGAGTCGCCATGAGAGCTCCGTTCCCTCCAATTTCCTCCTGCACCGCATTGAGACAAATGAGCTGGAAGGCCGGTTTTGTCTTCGCGACCGCAACCTTTTTCATGACCTCGGCAATAATGAAGCCCCCGATCCGGTTATCGATGGCCCGGCTCACGATGCGGTCCTTGTTCAATTCCATCGGGCCATCGGTGTAAACTGCGGGGTGGCCCACCCGGATGCCGAGGGCCCTCACCTCGTCGGCGGTGGACGCCCCGACATCCACCCAGAGCTCGTGGGGCTTCGGAGACTTCTCGTTGGCGAGATCCTTGCGCAAGTGGATCGCGGTGTTCCCGATAATGCCGGGCACTCCGCCCTTGTCGCCGAGGATCTGCAGGCGCCGCCCGCGTCCGGTCGCACTGTCGCTTCCTCCCAGCCGGTCGATTCGCAGGAACCCTTCCCGCGTGATCTGCTTCACCATGTAGCCGATCTCGTCGGCGTGAGCTGCCAGCATGACACTCTTCTTGCCGCTGCCCAGGGTAGCCCAGGTCGATCCGTAGGCATCGCACTCCACCGAGTTGGCAGTCTTGCCGATGTAGCTTGCCCACAGGCGCTGTCCCCCCATTTCGAATCCGACCGGGCTCGGGGTCTCGAGGAGCTTGAACAGGAACTCTTTTTCTTTCTTGGTCACTGCAGGGACTCAAGCACATCCCGGCGCGGCGACAACTTCAGAAACTGAGCTCCGCCGATCCCCCGGCCGGTTCCACGCGCAGAATCCGGGCCGGCTGCTCGATCTGGAGCGGGTCCCAGGAGGGCAAGATGACCCGCCTGGTTCTTCTCCGTGAGCCAAACTCCACGAAGCGGGTGGTGGAGGACCTCGTTCAAGATCGCGCGGACGGAACCCTTGGGATGTGATCCGAGGACCTCGAGGACTTTGAGGGTACGACGCACCCGATACTTCAGCTCCACCACCACGATGGGCAGGGTTCCCCGCAACATCAGGCGAATTCCAGCCACGATCTTCCCCGTTCTCGTCCAGGAGCGGCACACATCGTCAACGCTCCGCCAAGTGCTTCCCGGCAATCCAGCCAGGAATTTGACCGTCCGCTCCGAGTCGACGATCAGGAGAGCCGGGCCTCCGTGGGCCAGCCAGGAGCGCAAGGTCTCCTCGCGCCCGCCTGGATCGACCTCGCGACCAAAGAAATCCAACCAGGCAGCGACGCACTCGGCCCTCGCGTGGGAGAGGACAACCCATGCGGTGGCCGCCGAAGTGCGATGAAGCGCTTCCCACTTCGCGATCACGGCCGGCACGAGCAAGGTCCTGGACCTCCTCGTCCACACGGCACAAGGCATCCCCGGGAGTCACTCCACGCGAGGAGGTCTCCACCTCAAGGCGTTTCACCCTCTTCACCTTGCGGCGAGAGCGTCACGCTCACTACTCGAAGTCCACCTGGTCGGCGGACGATGACATGCTTCGCATTCACGAAAAAATTGAACCTGGAATTGAGTGCCGTCACTCGACGGCGGGACACACGCCCTCACGTGTGAATGAAATCAGGAACCCCCTGCGCCCGTCACCGGGGCGTCTCTACCCGCGGCGCATCAGTTGTGCGCAATCGGCACTCCGAAATGAAGTACGTGTGCCATCAAGATGCGCGGCGTATAGGACCGACTCCCGAGGGGATCAATTCAAAATAAAAAATCGTCGGATCAACGCATCACGATAGGTCTCTGCGACCGCCTTCCCAAGGCAGCAGAAGATTACCTTCTCGAGGGCGGATTTCTTGGCGAGGTGCCTAGGTCTTGAAGTCACGCGATTGAAACACCATCCAGCCGATCACGAAGAGCGTGATGTTGAGCCCTCCCAGGAAGGCGTAGCTCTCTGCCAGCTTCGGCCACGAGATGTGGTTCTCCAGCACGTAGATCCAATTGCTCATCCGGATCGTCAGGAAGTACTCCTGAAACGGTCTCATGAAGGGGAACACCTTGAGCACGCCGTCCACGAACAAAACACTCAGGGCGAGGATGGTGGCAGCTGCGGGCTTGATCTTGAAACAGGAAAACATGAACCCGATCGAGGACAGGGTGCACATGCTGATGCTGAGCAGAAGCGCGGCCAACATCATCCGGCTCAACCCCTCACCCCAGTCAGGATAGGCGGCCACCACCTTCATGTCGTAGTTCCACACGAAGAGGCTGCCGTCCCAACCCAGCGCGAAGCCCGCCATCAGAAAGCCGGAGATCCCGACAAACCAAACGAAGGTGATGGTGTAGACCAGGACCGCGATGTACTTCAATATGAGCACTCGCAGCCGGCTGATCGAGCGCGCTAAAACAAACCGCAGGTTGCCATCCTCGCTCTCCTTCGCCACGATGTCTCCCGAGATCAGTGCAAAGTAGATTGCCCCGAGCAGGAGCATGCTCATCCCCATCACCCAGTAGGTGGCCGTGAGGGAAGAAAAAAACTGATCGAAGGAAAGCCCGTTCTGCGAGAGCAGTTTCTCCATTTCCTTCTTTCCGGACTCGCTGCTGAACCCGATGAGCACGACCAGTTCCAGGATGAGGAAGGCGGCATAACCGATGTACGTCCGGCGCCTCGCGAAGAGCTTTTTCAACTCCGCTCCAAGCTGTCCCAGGAACAACTTCACTCCAGCCCTCCTTCCGGAGTTGCACCACTTTCATGGTGACCACTCACTTCCAGGTAAACATCTTCCAATGAGCGCCTGATGGGGGTCAGTTCGCGCAGGCTGACGCCCGCCTCCACCAGTTTGCGGGCCACCACGGCAGGATCGGTTCCTTCCGGAAAGACGACGCGGCCCTCGCTTCCGAGCTCGCCCCGAAGCGACTCGATCACCTCCCGCACCTTCTCCAGGGGCTCGGCCTCGATCTTCAGAATCACCCGGTCCTCCGAGATTCCCTCCAATCCTCCATCGTAAACGAGTTGGCCGCGACGGATGATCGCCACTCGATCACACATCTGTTCCACCTCGGACAGAAGGTGCGAGTTGAACAGAATGGTCATTCCGCGCTCCTCCCGAAGCCTCAGCACGAATTCCCGGAACCACACGATCCCCTCCGGATCCAATCCGTCGGTGGGTTCGTCCAGGAGAAGAATCCGCGGCTCCGGGAGCAGGGCCTGGGCCAAGGCGAGCCGTTGTCGCATCCCGTGACTGTAAGTCGAGATCCTGGATTCGATTCGGGCCGTCAACCCGACCTGCTCGACGACTTCCCTGGCCTCGTCCTCGTCAAATGCACCCGAGTAACTCACCAGGGTCCGCAGGTTTTGCCAGCCGGTCAGGTATTCGTAAAAGGCGGGCGCCTCGAAGATGGCACCGGCATGACGAAGCGCCTTCGCACGCTTCTTCTGAACCGAGATCCCCGCGATCCGTGCCTCCCCGGCATTGGGCTCCACCATCCCGAGAATGACACCCAAGGCGGTGCTCTTTCCCGCCCCGTTGTGTCCCAACAACCCGAACACCTCTCCTTCTCTCACCGAAAAACTCACATCGTGCAGCGCAAGCTGCTTGCCGAACTTCTTCGACACGCCGGAAACCTCGAGCATGACTCCCGAGGAGGCACGATCGTCGAGGCTCGCCGATTGCTCTTCGCTACTCATCATTCAAGCTGCAGTCCCGTCCCCAAGCCGGCGGGCCGTGGGCCTTAATAGCTCTCCCGTCTTCGCTGCGCCACGCCATGGCAAGCCGCCCTGCCGTCTTCCAATCACTCCCCTCGCCCCTCCCAATTCGGCATGCGAACTCGTTGCATCAACTCGTTCATGATCTGCATCGCCTGCGAGAATTCCATCACTTCCTCGGTGCTCATGGCTTCCACGGTGGAACGCACTCCGTCCGCGACCAGCGCATCGTGATGCTTCTCGAGCATTGTCAAAATGGGATCCAAATCGCCCTCCACGGATTCGTATTCGAGCTCCTTCTGCGTCTTCTTGAGATACTTCTCTCGCTTTTCCTCGGAGAGTCCGTCGAAGGCCGTCATGTAGAGTTCCAGTTTTGACCTGACCACCAACTGCACGAAGACACCCTTTTCATTGGGAGAGAGCTTCCCGAAAAACCGGTAGGCGACCTTCTTCTGGCGCGCCCGGTCACCCTCGGCAAAGTCCAGCTTGCTGAGGAGGTCCGCGATCTCGTGGATCCTCTTCTTGCGCCCCTCCGCCTCCGCGCCGCTCGGCTCGTTCTCCCGAGCCGCCCAATCCACGAGGTCAGCCTCCTCGATGAACTCCTCAACCTTCTCCGCGGTCAGCCGCAAGCGCTGGAAGTATCCCTGCGCCGCGAACACCATGGTCCACACCACGGTGCAAACCACAAGGCCCTGGAGGATGACACGCAGCTTCATCGGATTCGCTCCGAAGCTAGTCTCCCACTCCCATCAAGCAACTGTGATTTCGTGAGCATCTTTTCCACGGGGTTCCCGGATCAGCTCTTCCTGAATCCAGCTTTCAATTCCTTCACCGAGGTCGCCCGCAGCAAGATCACCAGGATCGCATAGACCGTCATTCCCGTGCCCACCATGAGACCCACCGCCGCGATCTTCATCCACTTCGCACCCTCCATCCATGATTCGAGAGCCCAGGCCGCCAGCCACACCGCCAACCCCATCCCCGCGCTGGCGATGAGCATCATCAGCAGCTTCTTCTTCTCCGGGCCCGGGATCACCACGAATCCTTTCATTCCCTTCCACAAGAGGAGCACATTGACCCAGGCCGAGATCGCAGTCGCAATCGCAATGCCCACATGCCCGTAGCCCGTGGGCCGCATCAGGTTGAAGAGGACAATGCTGCACACGATGTTCACCGCCACCGCCACCCCGGCCATGATCATCGGCGACTTGGTATTCTCGCGCGCAAAGTAGACCGGCTGCAGCACCTTGATCAAGACGTAGCCCGGCAATCCCAGCGCGAATCCCGCGAGGGCCCAGCCAGTCTTGCGCACGTCCTCCGCGTCAAACTCCCTCCCTTCGAAGAGCCCGGAGATGAGGGGCTCGTGGATCACCATCATGGCCACCGCGGCGGGCAAGGTCAGCAACATCGCCAGCTCCATGCCCTTGAGGATGCTGGCCGCCGCCTCGCGCTCCCTCCCGCTGCGAAAGCGACGAGTCACCTCCGGCAGGAGGACGACGCCCAGGGCGATCCCGATCATGCCGAGGGGAAGCTGATTCACCCGGTCCGCGTAGTACAAGATCGAGATCGCGCCCTGCTGGAAGGACGCGATGATGCCACCCACCAGGAGATTGACTTGTTGAATGCCCGCGGCAATCACGCCCGGCCCCATCAGGAAGAGCAACCTCTTCAACTCCGGGTTCCAAATCGGTTTGCCGACCGTCATGGCCGCCTGGGCGTGGGCACACGCTACCCAGAGCGCCACGAACTGCAGCAACCCGGCGATCGCCACCCCCCACGCAAGAGTCTTCCCGATCTCGAGGTCACCCTTGTAGCCCATGACCCAGATCAACCCGAGGGCGCTCACCAGCACGATGTTCAGAATGATGGGCGCCGCTGCCGGCATGGCAAACTTCTTGAAGGTGTTCAGCACGCCACTCAGGTGCGCCGCCAGCGCCATGAACAAGAGGTAGACGAACATGATGCGCGAGAGCGCGACGGTCAGATCAAAGTTGTCGGGGTGGTTGCGGTAGACGCGCAGGGCCGCCTGTGGCATCTCGGCGCCCGTGCTCGCCACCACCCTGATGCGCGCCCGAAATTCCTTGAAGCGGTGATCCACCGGCAATTTGATGCGCGCCAAGCCACCTTCCATTCCATAGATCGCCGCCACGATCTCTTCACCCTCGCGCAGGAGGAGCTCCTCCCCGGGCACCGGGATTACATCTCTCTCCACCCCGCTTTCCCGGTCTCCACTCAAGGTCAGGCTCTTCTCAGTCAGACCGGTCAATTCGAAGGGTTCTCCCGGCGACACCCCTATTTTCATGAGACCATGGTCCCCCATGATGAACCCCATCTCTTCCACGATCACCCGCGGTGCCCATTGCGCCGCAGCGCCATCGTTTCCCTCGATCTGCAGGTAGATGTCGCTGGCGCCGACGGTGTCGACCTCGAACTTGTAGACGGCCTGCTGCGCCCCCACTTCACCCAGGTCCTTGTCCAACTTGGGCAGGAACCCGGGCACCACAACCATCATGAGCCAGTGCATGCAGGGGATCGCGATAAGGGTCACGAGACCGAGAGCCCACAAAAGCGATGAGAAGGTGTTGCGCGCAAACTTGATGGCTTCTTCCGTGCCCGCCTCTTCGACCTTTCGCCCAAAGAGCGGAACAAAGGCCGCGTTGTAGGCACCCTCCCCGAAGATGCGGCGGAACATGTTGGGAAACCGGAAGGCCGCCACGAAGGCATCGGCCACCGGACCTGTTCCCACGAAGCGCGCGATCAGGATATCCCTCAGAAATCCCAGGATCCGGCTCACCAAGGTGAACCCGGACACTGTCATGATCGCCCGCAACATCCAACGCTAGGATGCCTGAGGGAGGCACAATGTTCAATGTTTACAAACGATCCGCCGCTGCCCGGCGCAGGCGATCCATGATTGCGGATCCCAATCCGACGTCGCTGACCGGCTCCGCCACGATGGCGTCGATGCCCTTGATATCGAGCGCCCGCAGCGCAAAGAAGAAGCGCACGGCCGCCTCAGCCAGTTTTCCTTTGCCGGGACTCAGGATTTCGACCTTGGCCCATTCGTGCCGGTCGACGTAGCCGTCACGGGCCTCGCCCCGATAACTGAGAAGCGCATAATTCTTCCCCTCCTCCGGCACGAAATCCTTCGGCGCGTCAAAGAGGAGGACCGGAAGGGTGGGCGCGTAATGAGAGTCGAGGGTGCCCGGAGCTTCCGGTTTGTCGGTCACCCGCCCTGCTTTCACCACCCGGCCAAATTCGCGCAGCTCTTCCCGCGTGACTGGACCGGGACGAAGGATCCGGATGGTGGGGCGTTTCTCTCCGGCTTCGATCGTAATAATGGTGCTCTCCAAGCCGTTGGCGCAGGCCCCCCCATCGATAATGAGAGGAATGCGGCCCTCCAATTCACTCCACACCGCGCTGGCCGAGGTCGGACTGATGCGCCCGAAGCGATTGGCGCTCGGAGCTGCGAGAGGCCGTCCCAGTCCCTTGGCAATGGCGCGCATGACCTCGTGTTTGCTGACCCGCACCGCCACGGTGGGCAGCCCGCTGGTCACAATGTCTGGAACCGCGTCCTTCTTGGGCAGGACCATGGTGAGCGGTCCGGGCCAATACTTGCCCGCAAGTTTTCCTACCACCGGCGCGATTTCTTCCGGGACCGCCGCCACCCGGTCGAGGTCACCGGCGCTGGCCAGATGCACGATGAGGGGATCGAAGGCAGGGCGCTCCTTCGCTTCGAACACCTTTGCCACCGCCTCCGCGTTGAAGGCGTCGGCCGCCAGCCCGTAGACCGTCTCGGTCGGAACCGCCACGATCTCACCCGCTTTCAGTTCCACCACGGCCATTTCGGCCGCCTTCCGCCAATTCTCGAAATCGGCAATTTCCACGCGCGTCTGCACACCCCCCTCTAACAAATAATGGCCAGGGTCAGGAAATTAGAATTCAGGAATTCGAATTTCGCCATTAGTATTTTCCCCCATGCCGCCCGCTCCCTTCAAGAACATCATCCTGATCGGCTTCATGGGCTCCGGGAAGTCCTCGATTGGGCGCGAACTGTCGCGGAATCTTGGCTACCCCATTGTGGACACGGACACTCTCATCGTGAAACGGGCCGGCAAACCCATCCTCAAAATCTTCGAGGACGAAGGCGAAGAAGCCTTCCGCGACCTCGAGACCGCGGTCCTCCGCCAACTCGAGGAGGACCGGACCAGCCGACGGATCATCGCCACCGGGGGCGGAATCATCATGCGCGCCGAAAACCGCGAAGCTCTCCGCCGCCTCGGATTCGTGGTGTGGCTGGTGGTCACCGCCGCGGAAATTGTCCAGCGAACAAGCCGGAACAGGGACCGCCCACTCCTCAACAACGAGGACCGCGAGGGCACCATCGAGCGGCTCCTCGAGGAGCGCAACGGGCTCTACCGCAAAACCGCCCACCAGGAACTGGAGACCGATGGCCTCACCTTCCCCGAGATCACCACCGGCATCATCGAGTCGGCCCGCTACTTCTTCGCAACGCTTTGATGCAGAAGGAGGAGGAGCGCATCGGGAATCACCTGTCATCAGCGAGAATTCGACGGTCCAATTCCCAAATAATTCTCGCCGGGCCAGAATCCCAACGCTCCTTCGTCTCGATGCTGGCTCCCGATCACGGAACATTGTATTCCCTCTCTCATCGATCCCGCCACCGCCAAGTCCCGCATCCAGTTCATCGCCCGCCAGCTCGGCTTCGACGATTGCCGCATTGCGCCTGCGACCCGTGCGCGGCACGCGGACGAATACCTCCAGTGGGTTGAAGAGGGCAAGGCGGGCGACATGAAGTGGCTGGAGCGCAATCTCGAGCGGCGCACTGATCCCCGCGTGATTCTTCCCGGCGCGCAAGCGGTCGTCTGCCTCGCGCTCAACTACTATCCGGGCGAGAGGGAGCCCAATCCGAACTACCGCATCGCCCGCTACTCGTGGAACGACGACTACCACGACATCATCGAGGAGAAGCTTGGGGACCTCGATCTCGCCATGCGGGACCTGGGCGGCACGCAGCGCTCCTACGTCGACACCGGACCGGTGCTTGAACGCGACTTTGCCACCGAGGCCGGAATTGGTTGGAACGGCAAGTCCACGGTGCAGATTCACACCGTGCTCGGCACCTGGTTCTTCCTCGCCGAACTCATCACCACCCTGCCGCTCCCGCCTGATTCCCCGCAGAACGATCACTGCGGCAAATGCACTGCCTGCATGACGGCCTGCCCCACCAACGCCATTCCGCGACCGCACTTCGTCGACGCTCCGCGCTGCATCTCCTACCTCACCATCGAGCACAAGGGCGCCATTCCGGAAGAGCTCCGGCCGCTCATCGGGAACCGCCTCTACGGCTGCGACGAGTGCCTCGACGTCTGTCCCTGGAACCGCTTTGCGCAAACCAGCCGTGAACTCCGCTTCCAGGCGCGCAAGGAAGTCTTTGATCACGAGCTCCGCGACTTTCTCGCCCTCACGGATGACGAATTCCGCACCCTCTTTGCCAAGAGCACCATCAAGCGCATCAAGCGTCCGCGCTTTCTGCGCAACGTGTGCGTGGTGCTCGGGAACGTCGGTGACGAAAATGATCTCCCCGCCCTGCATGAGGCCGCGCAAGACCCCGATCCCCTCATCGCCGAGCACGCACAGTGGGCCGTCACTCAGATCACAGCCCGCGGAGCCCGTCCGAAATCCGAATCCCACCCCACCGACTGAAGCAGTTCCGCATGCAGACCACTTCCCTTGCAATCTGAATACCAGACACCCTCCTGGGTCGAATGTCGCTAGGTGAGGAGTGGAGATGCGGCCGTGAGGGGGTAGCACGAGAGCCTCATGGTCGCCGGGGAAAACTCCACCGCCCAATTTCCAAACAAATCTCAGAGCCCGAAGTCAGGATCCAATCGCCGATAGACAACTCCAAATTGGGAATCGAAAATTGGTGCTGAAGCCTATTTGGAAATTGGGAAGTGAAAATTTCTTTGGGCTGCCCGGTGCCAATGATGGCGTAGAGCGATGAAGGACGAGGACGAGGCCTAATCCTAGCGACATTCCTCCTACGTCCACGCCGCGCTTCCGCGCAAGCGCCTGCGCACCAGGTCGGAAACCATGTCGCCGGCAAACACGAGGGCAGCCCCGAGCAGGACATAGAGAACCATGTCATCGTAATAGAGCCGGGTCTTGGCCTCATCAATCAAGCTGCCCAGCGAGAGCACGCCCAGCATGCCGAGCACGGTCGCTTCTCGAATGCAGGTTTCCCACCGGTAGAAGAGGAGGAGCACGAACCGGTTGAAGGACTCGGGGAGGAGAGCCCCCAGGAAGGTGGCGCGCCGACTTCCGCCTTGCGCCAGGATCAACTCGGCCGCCCCGTTGATCCGATTATCGACCACTTCGCTTCCCAGGCGGAGGAGGATGCCCCCGTTGTGGATCGCGAGAGCGAGAATGAGTGGCCAAACCGTGGGTCCGAAAATCTGCAGGAGCAGGAAGGCGAGAATGTACTCGGGGATCGATCGCATCACCAGGGCCGCAACGCGGACGAACCAGCCCACTGCCGCGCGCAACCCATGGACCCGTTCTCGTCCCCCCGGGAGCCCCACCGGATCTCGCTCAGCCAGCGAGCGTGCAGCAAAGGGAACGGCCATCAACGCCATGAAGCCGGCCATCAGGATTGCAATCGTCCCAATATGAAAAGTGCGGTGCAGCCCCCTCGATCCGTCTGGCCAGAGGCGTTCGCCCAACCAGGGCCACACCTCACCCCAATCGCCCGATTGCTTGACAGGATAAGGCGTCGCCTCTTCGAAAAAGCGTTGCAGGTTTGCCTGCCGGCGCTCCTTGGGCAGATCCGAGTGCCACTGCTTCTCCGTCATCCAGCCCAGGGCCACCGCCAGGATCGCGACCACAATGGAAGATCGCAGGAACCATGACCTCGGACGCTTTCGTCTCAGCTCGGCCGCCGAATCCCCCGCCTCGCCCGACTCCCTGGCGGTCATGGGCCGGGACAACCGCTTGCGCACGAGCGCGCCCCACTGGTCGACCACGATCACTGCGATGAGAAGCACGTAGAGGTAGGTCCAGATCTCACGCAGATGTCCATCTTCGTAGGCGGTGGAGATGTGGTAGCCGATGGTCGGGATTCCGAGAAAGCCGAGCACGGCCGAGGAGCGCACCGCACACTCCAGCCGGTAGAGCGCATAGGTCACCAGGTCGGGAAAGGCGCGCACCCCCACTCCCACCACGAAGGCGGCAAAGGAACCTGCTCCCCCTGAACGCAGCACGCCGGCCGCACTGGGATCCTGTTCATCCAACAGCTCCGAGAAAACCTTGGCCAGGGTCCCGCCATAGGGCAGGGCGATCGCCAGAACGGCCGCGAACGGTGAAGTTCCCACTGCGGTGAGGAAGAGCAGGGCCCAGAGCAACTCATGCACCGACCGGGCCAGGGTCGCTACGCTTCGCACGAGCAACCGAACACACTTCAGGAGAACCAGGAGGGCGCCGCCCGACTTCGACCCGGGAGCCCTCGCAAATGCAGGCCACCACGCACGGGAACCCAATACCCCAAAAACGAGGCCCCCAATCAGGGCGAGGCTCATCGCCACGATGGCGTATCGAAGGGTAAGGCCAAGGGCCTTCCCCACTTTGCTCCAGAAGGGAGGCGCGGTGTCCGGCAGGTCACTGGCCTGGTAGTCGAAGGCAGGTTGCACGGCCGCTTTCAGGAACTCCCCCGCCAGCTTCATGCCGCCCTCCGAGGGCCGCATGTCCCGGGGATCGGCGCGCAGGACGAAAAGGCCCACCCCGAAAA
Source organism: Roseibacillus sp. (assembly GCA_046581525.1). Classification (GTDB taxonomy): domain Bacteria; phylum Verrucomicrobiota; class Verrucomicrobiia; order Verrucomicrobiales; family Akkermansiaceae; genus Roseibacillus_B. The sequence goes on from JAYGGC010000017.1 coordinate 19,565, forward strand.
GGACCACCGCCATCAGCAGGGTCAGCCGACGGCTGCCCAACCAATTTTTCGACCAGGACAGTTTGGTCATGCCCCGTTACTCCTCACCGACCGCGTAGAGTTCACGGAGTTCTTCCGCCGTGGTTTGCGCCGCAGATTGATCGAAGACCACTCGCCCTTCCTGCAAACCAATCAGCCGCGGGAAGAACTCCTTCGCCAACTCGACGTGGTGCAAACTCATCACCAAGGTGATTCCTTCCTCCTTCGCTACGGTGGTCAGCAGCTGGAGCAAACTTCGCGCCCGGCCGGGATCCACGGAGGCGACCGGCTCATCGGCCAGGATCGCGGCCGGCTCCTGGTAGAGCGCCCGCGCAATGGCCACTCGCTGTTGTTGCCCGCCCGACAGCGTGTCGGTTCGCTCGTAAAGCTTCTCGGGGATTCCCAAGCGCTCCAGCAACCCGCGAACTTCCTCGGCCTCCGTCATCTTCGTCATCGCGAGGCGGCGCAGGAGTCCCCAGAAGCTGACTCGCCCGGCCCGTCCACAGAGGACGTTTTGCAGGACACGAAGGTTGGGCACGAGTCCCAGGTCCTGCGGCACCCACGCCAGCTTCCTCCGCAGTTCGCGCAGGCGCCTGGCGGTGAGCTCTTCGACGTTCTCCCCAAACACCTTGACGGAACCCCGCTGGGTAAGGCGACGCCCGTTCATCAAGCCCAGCAGAGTGCTTTTGCCGCTGCCGCTGGGACCAATCACGCAAACCTGCTCTCCCTTTTCCACCGTGAGGGAGACCCCGCGCAAGGCGCGGACCGCTCCAAAGGAGACCTCGGCGTCGTCAAGCTGGAGAACCGTGCTCAATATCTCATCGTTGAAATTGCGGGCATCCTCTTGGAAACGGTCGGGAAGCCCGCCTTGAGCTGTCAACTCACAGCGCCTAGCGCATGAGGTCAAGCGCCTTCGCCACCACTTCAATCCCTGCGAAATCCGCGTTCGTCGCCGGGATCAGTTTGTCGCGGTTGAAGGCTTTCAAGACCTCCTTATCGGTGCAATCGACCAACACCTTTTGGAGTCTGTCGATGAAGCCAGTCCCGAAGCTCTTTTCCAGGTCCGGGTGGACGGACAGGTTGTAGTCCGCAAATTCGGGGGTGATCCAAATGATGGGGGCCTTGGCGGGATCGAGTCTGCCATCCACCACCATCGAATCGTAGGTCTTGAAGTTGAGGGCCCCGGCTTGCACCGATCCGGCTTGCACCGCGTTTGCAGTCGCGACGTGACCGCCCTGCTTCTGAAACTGCACCGGCTTCAAGAAGAAGTCCGCCGCCACTTCGCCCGTGTTCTCCTTGATGAAAAACTCCGGCATGAGACGACCGGACGTCGAACTCGGGCTCCCAAAGGTAAAGGTGAGATCCTTCAGAGCTTCCGCTGGAAACTCATCAACCTTGCTCAGACCCGTCGATGCGTTGGCGATAAAGTAGCTCTTGAACTTGGGATCGGCCTCGCCTTGGGCGATTGCGCGAGCACCTGGCACTGCGGCCCGGGCCCGGACCCCGGTCAGGCCGCCAAACCAGACGAGGTGCACTTCGCCATTCTTGAAGCGCGTTTCCGCTGCGGTGTAGTCCTTGGAAATCGAAAACTCGACCGTGATATCCAGCTTCTTCGCGAGGTACTCCTTCAGGGCCTGAAACCGGGTTTCCTGGTCGGAAACCTTTTCATCCGGAATGGCGGTGATCACCAGTTTGGCCGAGGATCCACCGCCGCTGCCCTCGCCGATCTCTCCGTTGCAGCCGACCATGAGGCCGGTCAATCCGCAGCCCATCAGGCTGAGTGCCTGTCCCAGTTTCATTGGTGGTTGAGGAGTCTTGCGAACGTTGCCCCTTCAGGAGATGGGCCCTTGCCGGCGAAAGAAAAAGCCGCTGAACCAGCAAAAATGAGCGTGTCCATGCGGCTTGTGTTCATGTCGCTGAGCGTGGACCCACGCTCGGTCGTAATACCTCGGTCGTGTCGCATGGTGTAGGTTGTGCTGCCTCTCCGCTAAGGAGAGAGGCGGTCTATAGCAATTTATTCCCGCCGCGAAAGGGAAAAGGACCGGAAAGTCCCCGCACCGCGCGTGCTTCAGCCCCGCTTGGTCCGGGGTCCACTCAATCCCTCCCTGGCTCCGCGACCATGGAAATGACCGGGAGGTGCGGCGATCCATCGCGCGATCCAGCTTCCCCCACGATCCGCGCTACACTTTCTGCAACCCACACACCTGCTTCAAGCAGCGCCATGCCATCTGGCGCTTGCTCCCGAAGGGACGCACGGGACGGACAACCCGCCAGCCGTTGGCCTCGGCCACCTCGAGCAACCGCTCGCCCGGGTTCACCACCGTAACCTCTTCGCACAGGAACAACATCGGCAAGTCCACCGTGCTGTCGGAGTAGCCCGCACTGTCGTCCTGAATCCCGACGTGCTCGATCTCTCCCTCTTCCAACAGGCGCTGCACTTTTACCTCGAGCTTGTTGTTGCCCCCAATGAAGTCGGGAAAGAGCGGCATGACATCCCCGAACTCGACGCGGGTCCCGTAGCTCGCATCGAATCCCAAGGCCTCTCCGATCGGACGCGCATAGAATTCCGGACTGGCCGAAACCAGGACCAGTCTGCGACCGCGCTCGCGCTCCTTCGCGCTCTCTTCGAGAACCGATTCATAGAACTCGGAAGGCACGTAGCGCTCCACAAAGCTCTGCACCAGTTCCTCCAGGCGCTCCCGCTTCATCCTCCAAAGAAAGGAAAGAAAGACGCGCTTCAATCCCTCCGATCCCAAGACTGAAGATAAGGGAAGGAAGGGCAGCAGGATGAGAAGAAAGAGCCTGCGGATCGGCTCGTGGCGCAGGACCCAGTTGCAGAAGAGCAACTGGGTGTCCCAGGGGAGGAGGGTTTGATCAAGATCGAAGAGCGCAACCCCGCGCTTCGCAGGTTCGGTGTCCATGAATCGGCAATAGGCGAAATAGTTGTGACTTCGACCCCACGGCCGCGCCGGGCGAACCGTTTACCGCCGTCCAGCCAGTGGCAACTCCAAACTCCCGCGCATCAGTGATTGCAAGCTGGCCTTCCCTCGCTTTTGTTAGCCGACGTGAACCCCTTCGCCCTCGGACTGCTTGCCCTCCTTGCCGCCGCACCCACCATCCCTGCGCAAATTTACGCGGACTTCACCGTTTCCCACGGCGATACCCCCCTCGGCACCTTCCGGGTCCGGCTCGATCACGACAAGGCTCCGCGCCCGGTGGCCGCCTTCATCGGCCTTGCCACCGGCCAACGAAACTGGGTCGATCTGAACTCGGGGAGCGTGATGAGCAACACGCCCTACTACGACGGCCAGATCTTTCACCGGCTCGACCACGATTTCGTGCTCCAAGGCGGTGATCCGCTCGGAACCGGCGGGGGCGGGCCCGGCTACGTGTTTCAGGATCAGTACCACGCCGACCTCAGGCACGGCCGCTACATCCTCTCGATGGCGAAAACCAGCGATCCGAATACGAACGGCTCCCAGTTCTTCATCGTGCTCGCGGACGAGAGCACGCCCACCAGTTTCGCATCGGCGGTGGCGCTCAACGACTTGCACTCCGTTTTTGGCGAGGTCATCAACGATGCCACCTATCCCAACAGCCGCACCCTGATCGATAGATTCGCCGATCCAGCTCTCTTTCCAACCAATGGGGAGAGGCCCCAGACGCCGATCAATCTCGACTCGGTGGTGATCTCCGGGCCCTCGCTCGCCACGTTTGACATCAACGATCCGGCCCTCCTCCTGCCAACCGTTCGGCGCAGTACTTTTACCCCATCCTACGATGGCTCCAACCGGTTCGCGGCCATCTTCCCACGCAAGGCGCAGCACGAACATATCCTTTCGGTCGCCATCAGCCTGCCCGATCTCTCTCCCTTCCGCTCCGTTCTCAGTATCGATGAGGACCCAGACTATGAGTTCGCAATCACCGGGGTCACTTTCGACACCTTCTTCGTTGGGCATACTGAAGTCGATTACACCTTGCTCACCAACGCGCCGGACGAGATCAAGAATGTCGGGAGTAGCCTCACTCTCAGCGATCATGAGGGCCATACCATCACGCTCACCTTCGACGGCCCGGACGTGGAAACCGGGACCTGGTCGGACTCGCTCGGCAACTCCGGGACGCTCTCCGGGATGACGTGGAACGACAGCGGCCCAGCTGCCGGCGACTTTATCAGCAGGTCGAGTCAGGCCAAATTCATCCCTCTGGGCACCCTGAGCGTCACCTTCGACAGCCCCGCCGGCCATCGGGGCGCGACCACTCTGAATCTCAGGATCTCCTTCCACAGCCCGACCAGCGGATCGGTCGCGAGCACGAATACGCTTCCCGACGGCAAGCGTCTCCTCCAGTCCTTCATTTACGCCCCCTAGCAGCTGCGGGAGTCCACCTTCAAATGGAGCCCTGGGTAATTGGCTAATTGGCTAATTCGACAATCGGGTCTCTATTGTCCGCCCCATCGTGAATCGTTCCATCCTCAGTTCGCTCCTTTTCGCAATCACCCCGGTGACGGGGTCCGCCCAGATCCTTGCCGATTTCGAGGTGAAGAACGGCGAGGTGGTTTTCGGCTACTTCACTGTCCTCCTCGATCATCAACTCTCGCCCCACGCGGTCGCCAATTTCATCCGCTTGGCGGAGGGCCTCACCCCTTGGATCGACACCTCCTCTTCCACCGGCGAAGTGAAGACCGGCCCCTTTTACGACGGCCTCACCTTCCACGCTGCCACTGCCGGCTTCGAAGTCGTGAGCGGATCCCCCGGCGGGGAAGGCAACGATGGTCCGGGCTGGACCCTGCGCGACGACTTTCGCACCGCCCCCGGGCAGTATTCGGTTTGCATGGAGAACGACGGTCCAAACACCAACGGAAGCCGCTTCTTCATCAACCTCACCACCGTCCTCAACGCCACCCTCCGTCCGGGCAACTACACCCCCTTTGGAGTGGTCATCGGCCCCACCAATCCCCCGGGAGGAAACGGGCGTATCACCGTGTCGGCAATTTCGAACACCGCAGCCGGGTTCCTCCGCATCGGCTCGGTGACCATGCGCTACCTTGGACTCGAGGCTCAGACCTTCCGCCAGAATATCGAGGAACCAAATCATCCCTGGCTCTCTCTCCTCCCCTCGGCGCGGGAGGCGGTCTTCACCTTTCGCAAGAGTCAGGGCTCGATCATACTCGATTGGGACACCAAGCCAGGATCGGTGGCTCTCCTCTGGGGATCACTCGACCTGCGAAACTGGGCGGGCCCCCTCTACGCCAGGAACGTGCCGGCATCAACCAAGTTCGGCTATGATCTCACCTCCACGGTGGCCTTGCAACCAACCGGGTTCTTCCGGGGCGGGGTGGTCGAGTATCCGCACTGGCCATCCACCGAGCGACCACTCGCGGGTATTGTGATCGAAACCAGTTTCTTCGATCCCGCCGTTGGTTCCACATTTTCGAGCACCTACGCCTTCGACGAAACCGGCACGGCCGGGGTCTATTTCGGCGCCTTCGGAGAGGGCGACTTCACGGTCACCAAGTCAGAAATCCTCGGACCCTACTCCTTCGAACTCGAACTCACTCCTCTCACCGGTGGCCAACCTGTCTATCGGTTCACCCTCCACTACGACCTGGCTTGGAACAGTCCTCAACCGCTCACCGCCCAACCGGTCACCGCCAATCCCAGTCGACTGGAAGGATTCAATCTCGCGGCTCCGGGAGGTCCCCTGGTAGGCGGGTTGTGGACGTATTTGGCTGGACCGTAGTGCCACGAGCACTGGGAAATTCCACTCCACAAGTTCCAGGTACATCTTAATTCCAAATTCAGGATCAACTCCCAACCGGAAGGCTGCCCTCTTCCGGAGTATCATGTCCGCAAGCCCACCATGCGACGGCGCGCGTCCACCCTTGGATCCTGAAGCTTGCATCTGAAGTTGAAGTCTATCTGGAGTTTGTTGGTTGGAACTTTCCCCTACCGTCTTCAGGAGGTTCGACTCAAACAAAGCGACCCCGCAAATTCGGGGTCGCTTGAAATCGATCAGGCGATTGCGTCGCGGCTTAGCCCTCGCCGCCGCTTCCAGATTCCTTCTCCTCGATGTGGATCACCTTGTAGCCCCCGATCGTCTTGAAGTAGAGCATCAGGAGGAGGTAGATCACGGCCATCGCGGCCGGGATCAGGGAATCAGTCCTCAGGGTAGCGCGATCGCCTCTCTGGTCCGACCCGACCACCATGAGGGCAGTCGCATCCGGTTCCTGTTCGTCCGCCCTTGCGACCGTGACGCTATCCTTGGCCTCCTGCAGCTTGGTGCCATCCAGAGCAGCCGTCTCCGTCCATTTCATGTTCAGGAATCTACTCGGCTTCTCAGCCTTGTACTCCTCAAAAACCTCTGTATCGACCTTCTCAAGTTCCTCGCCGGCATAGCGATCCTTCAGGTATCCCAAACCGGGAGACCCGATCAGGCCGGCCGACATCATGCCGATTCCACCCATGATGGAGATTGCAACCGCACCAGTGCGTGGAAAGCGGTCCGAAGCTACCGCCAACATGGTGG
>JAYGGC010000006.1:0-3539 GCA_046581525.1 Roseibacillus sp.
TGATACATGAATTCTGAAATCACAAGATTCGCCGCCGAGGCAGGTTCGATCGGAGTGGTGTTTTCGATCGTGACACTCCCGCCCCCAACCAGTGCCCCGGAAAAGTCGTAGGCCTGGAGGGTGTATGATTGCGAACCGGGAGCGACCGGCAGGGTCACCTGCCACGAATTTCCATCCACCCAGGTGACCACCAACGGAGCGTTGGTCCCGGCCACCAGGATCTCGCGCACATTCACCCAGCCGTCACCGGATACGGTGGCGACGCTGCCTGCCACGCTGAGTGGCGAGCTGGTCGTGATTGAGAACGCGATCGGCGCGATCTGCCCGTTGATCTGCGACAAGACATTGTTCGAGCGGTTGGTCAGGTAGCTCAGGTGGCTGTTCCAGTTCTGGCTCGAGTCGAGCGAGGCCAGGTGGGTGGTCCACATCGACATGTAGCTGTTGTTGTAGGTTGTGCTGATGATGTCATGCAGGTGGCCGAGGTAGATGCGCTTGCGCCTTCCGTCGGCGGTCAGCTTGGAACATTGCGAGTTGGCAAAGATGCTGCGCGAAGTGCTGAAGGAGAAGTCCATGTCGTGGGGCAGGAACATCACGCGCCCGTCCGGGTGGGCGTAATACATCCCGTTGTGCGCGCTGTTGGCGCCGGCGTTGTCGCCCGCTCCCGAGAGCACCGCGTAGGCCATCCCCCGCAACCAACCATCGACATCGACCACCTCCTCGAGCCCGCTCTCGAAGGCGGCCCCACTCTGGCTGAACTTCTTGTTGTAGGCGATGATGGGTGCAAAATCGTCCGCATCGCGATTGTTCTTCTTGAGAAAGAACCAGCGGTATTTCTCCTTGTTATCCCCCTTGTCGCTCACGCTGGCACCGGTTACGCCGTCGGGCTGGGGCAGTTTGAATCCGTTGCCGTCGGCATTGTTGGGCGTGTAGAGCAGCTCGTACTCGTAGAGGCTGCCGTCGGAACCATTTTCGAACTGGGAGTTGAGGAAGACGTCGTCGTAGCGAGCCATCTGCAGCACCGCCGAGCGCGTGTGGATGTCCTTCGGGGCGAGCACCTTGATGAAGTCGTAGTAGCGGCTGACCACTCCGCCGGAGTTCGCAATCATGAAGTCAAAGAGGATCTCGATCTGTCCCTGCCCCACCCCTTCGGAGCGATCGATCGCCATCGACTTGTGGATGCCACGGTAGAGGTCATCCGCGCCGAAGCGCAGGTTGTAACCGACGCGGTTGTTCTGGCTGCGCGCTCGTTCGCTGCCCTTGAGACGAAGTTTGACGTCGTAGTAGATGTCCTCCTCGCGATCGATGATGGTCGCTCCGATGCGGTCGTTGCTCATCACCTCGATCGAGGTGTGAATGAAGTCGCGCTCGGCGTCGGTCACCACGATGCGAAAATTGTGCTGCCCGTTGGTGGCCGCCAGACCGTCGTCCACCTTGTAGAGCGCCCGCGAATCCGGACCGCGCGCCGGGAACATCGAGGTCGCCCCAAGCCCATCGGTCGCCGCAACGTAGAACTGCACCACGGAGCCCGCCGACTGCCCGGGAATGACCGCCTGGAAGCGACCTCCAGCAACCCCGCTCATCGCGACAGTTTGGAAGGCGCCCCCACCGACCGAGTAAGACAAGGCCATCCCCGCCACGTTGTCGGGATCCCCCGCCTCGACGCTGACCCTCACCCCTTGGTTGACGGCCGGCACGGCTGGCGAATGCACAAGTGCGGACATGGTCGGTCCGATGTTGCTCTCGGCTCGTGAATTGGGAGCCGAGGGCGTGCCGACATGCACAGGACGATCAATGATCGTCACTCCCGGCAGGCGGTTGAAATAGAGCCGGGTGTGGAGCTGGTTCGAGCCACTCACCCAGCGCGCCCGGAAGGAGATCTCATAGTTCTGACCGTTGGCCACCGAGCTCAAGAGGGTGGTTTCGATCTGATTGTGCATGTGCTCCGTTCCCCCGCTCGCCACCAGGCGCAGCACCTTGTTGCCCGGGCTGTCCGGGTCATCGATGATCTCACTGTGGCGATGGTTGCCACGGAAGCGCCAACCGCTCGACCCGCTGCTGAAAGTGGTGTTGCTGAGCTTCTGGGTGGAACCGTTTTCGAGCACGCTGAGGTCGTCGATCAAGATCTCGCCGTCGGCCAGCAGCCCCATGTTGAACTCCCTCCATTTCGAATCGGGCCCCGCGCTCGAGCTGACCGTGCCACTGTAGCGGTAGGTCTTCCACGCGGTCTGCGCGGTCTCTTCGCTGGCGGCCCATGCTTCCCCGATGGTATTGTCGGCCTCGAGGTCACGAAGCTCCAGGGTCGCGCCGCCGCCGTCCGGAAGTTCGGACCAGTGACCGCTGTCATAGTAGCGCAGCTCGTCCGCCGGATTCTTCGCCGCGTCGCGCAACATGAGGCGTTCGCCGCGACGCGAGAGGTTGCCATCAAACTCGCCGAGCAATCGGGCGTTTGGATAGGCAGCGGCGAACTCCACCGCATTGCGCGCGATGCAGGCGTGCTCGCCCGACGCCAGCATCGTGTTGGCGGGAAATTCAAAACTCAGCCCGTCGCCAAAATCCCAGCCTCCCAGGTTGACCGGCGTGAGGCCCCGATTGGCAATCTCGATCCACTGGTTGTCGGAATTCCGGAAGGGCATCCCGGGGACCTCCGGGGTGAGCAGGAAGCGTGCATCGAGCTGGAGGCCGAAGACAATGTCGCTCGATCCGGAACTCGACTGGTGCACCTCGACCGAGAATCGGTTGCTACCCGCGACCAGTTCCGCGGTGGAAATCGAGAGGGTGTTGATGACGGCATTGCCAACGCCCGGATCCGCCTTGGTCTCAGGATCGATGACGACATCCGGCATGTTGAAACTGTCCACCTCCACTCCGTTGAGATAGAAAATCGCCCCATCGTCGATCTGGTGGGTGATCTCCAGAGAGTCGGCGCCCGCCAACTGCTGGGCGGTCAGATTAAATTCGCGTTCGAAGTAGTAGGTGACCGTCGAGGAGGTGTAGTTGGGGAGCACCGTGACCAGCGGCACCGGGAGCGTGCTCGACTCGAGGCCGATCGGGGCCGCGCCGGACTTCCAATTGCCTCCCAGGGCATGCGGCGAACTCGCCCAATTGGCAGGCAAGTTCTCGTTGCCATCGTTGTATCGCCAGCTACCGCCGAAGCCGAAGAGTTCGGTGTTTTGATAGGTCGCAGGGGTGGCTGCGACGGGAGGGAGCGCCGGGGGGTTGTAGGCAATCTCGCTGATCACGATCTCTTCGTTGAAGTCAAAAGTGTTGGCCGCGTCCGGCGTCGCGGCGGAGGGGTAGAGCCAGGCGCCATCCTTGGAAGCAGCCCGTCCGCGCAGCCGTCCGGTGACCTCCCGCCCGTCCAGGACGACCGTTCCGCTGGCGTCATGGAGGAACAGTCTCTCACCGTCCGCAGGACGGAATCCAAGGGTCGTTTCGTCGAGCAGGAGGCGGGCACCCGGCGCGAGGGTTCCGGCGGGGAGCACGTATTCGTGCCCTGCGGCGGACCCCACCGAGACCGTGATTCCAGCCAGCGCAATCCC
>JAYGGC010000036.1:0-20104 GCA_046581525.1 Roseibacillus sp.
TCGGGCGGCTGGTGGCAGCTCATGCAGTTCTTCTGATAGCTCGCACCGGCCTCCTTGATGTTCTGGGCGTCGACCTGCGAGGTGCTGAACCCGAGGAGTGTGAGAGTGAGGGCGGAGAGCAAGTGAGCTCTCTTCCAGGAAGTCATCATGCCATCACCCTGACAGATCATGATCGCAGGCGCAACTTCAGGTTCTCAAGGCCTCCCGGCAAAAGGGGGCGCACACCCTACAATAGTGTGTAGGGAGTGCGCCCGATAATACTTAGTAAGCCTTTTTCACTTCCACGCCCTTCCCGCCCTTGCCACGGCGGAGCCGGTTCCAGTTGTCGATGTTACCCTTCTGGATCAAGTCGTTACCGAGATCCAGATTCCTCAGGTAGTCCCCTTGTTTCAGTTGCTGCGCATGCGGCTTCCTGGCTTGCTGATTCGCGTTTGGCTGTTGGGGAGGATTTCCGAGGGGAGTGGTTCCGCGGTAGAAGGCGTAGTGTCCATCCTGGCGCGCAATCACGGTGGCAGTTCCATTCAGTCCTTCGGCTACGAAGACTCCCCGGAGGTCGCTCTCGCCGCTCTTGAATTCGCTGTCCGAGCTTCCAATAGCCTTCACGTGGACGTTCGCGCGGTAGCCTTCCTTGGCAGTGTCGCGGACGTTGACCCGCAGGGCACCGGCGGAGGGGGTCTCCTGGATTTCAAGCTTGAGGGGAGTGACGAGAACCATGCCACTCGTGAACAGATTGTCGCCACGGCAGATCACGAGGTAGGCGCCCTCTTCCTTAAGGGGCAACACCGCTTTCGTTTCGCGGTCGCGGTAGTCCTTGCCGTCTCCCAGCTTGATGGTGAGCTCGCTCTCCGGCTCGATGCCCGCGAGGTGAACCTTGGTGATATTGGTCAGGTTCTTCTCGCGCAGGTAGAGCTTCATCAAGTCGACCTTGTAGATCTGGAGAAAGGCCTCCTTGATGTTGCGGTAACGCAGGTCGACTTCCACCTTTTCTCCGGGCTTGAAGGTGGTGACCTCATCGAGGCTGATCTTCTCTTCTTCGAAGTACTCGATCGCTTCCTTGGCGTCAGGATAGAGGTTCTTCACCTTCTCGTACCAGGCGATCGCTTTGCCGGGAGTCCCCTGGGCGTGGTGGATCTGGGCCGTGATATAGCGGGCATAGTCGCGATCCTTGCTCTCGCCTTCCGTCACCGGGCCGGCCGCCGCGAGCGCCTTCTCGTAGTGCAGCTGCCAGAAGTGACCGAGGGCCGCCATGTAGCGAAAGCTGCTCACGAACTCACTCTTCGGGTAACGTTGCTGGAATCCTTCCGCACTCTGTACCACGGTCTTGTAGTCCTTGAGAGCAAAGAAGGCGTTTGCCATGCTGAAGGCGGCGTCGTCGGCGAGCGGGTCGTCGGGATACAGGGTGAGGAACTCGTTGAGATAGCGGACCGAACGCTTCAAGAGATCGAAGCGGGTGAGGGCATCCCCTTCCGCCACTTTTTCGCCCCGGGCTCGCTTGCGCCGGAGTTCCTCCTTGGCGATCTCAGCCGCCTTGGGCGCCTTCTGATAGAGCTGTTGCGAGATGGCAAAGAACGATCCCACCACCGGAGCGCTGTCGGGATAGTCGCGCCAGATTTTCTCCTGGTACTCCAGGCTACCGAGGAACTGGCCCTGGTCTTCGAGCGTCGCCGAGATGCTGGCGTCATTGATGAAACTGGAGTCGATGGTAGCGCGGAAAACGAGCCAGGCCCGTTCGTGTTCGCCGATCAGGCGATAGGCCTTGCCCACCACCAGGATCTTGTCGAAGGGGATGGTGAGATCGGGATGCCGCTCCCGAAGGATCTCGAACATCTCGACCACGCGCTTCTCATCGAGGTAGTCATCCATGGTGTAGATCCACAGCAGCATGCGTGCGAGGTCACGCTCGTAGTACTTGCGTTGGTTCTCGAAGAGGTCGAGGAGGAAGGCGAGAGCCTGCTCGTAGTTGCCGTCATTGAAGTTCAGGGTCGCCAACTCGAAGCGCTCGTGGCGATTCATCTTGTAGGGATCCTCGCTCTTCTTGCCGGGTTCGAGGACCGTGATTTCCCGCGCGACCCCGAGAGTCATGCGGTGCCGGTTGTAGTAGTCGCGAATCACACTCGGGAGGACGCGAAAAGTTCCCGGCGCGTAGGCCACCAGTTCGTAGGAAATGCTGCCCACGTACTTCCCGGGGCTGTAGAAGAGGGTGATCTTCCCGTCGCCCACTTCGTGGTGTTGGAAGTCTCCCTTCAAGGAGCCGTCCACCAGGAGCATGCCGGCGGGCAGATGCTCGATCCGGATGCGGAACTCATTGCGGGAGCTGGAGTAGTTCTGCGTGTTCGAAGTAACGCGGATGCGTTGACCAACCTCGACTTGAGTGACCGGAGAGGTGCTGGTATTCTTCAGGGTGACGCCCCGATAGGAGAGATTGGCGTGGTAGAAACCGCCGCCCGTGAAGTGAAGGCGATCTCCCCACGAATTCGGGTTTTTCAGGTCGGGCGAGAAAGCGGTGAGAGTGGCCGCATAGTGATAGGCCCCCGGGCCCTTCTTCTCGAAGCGCACGGTGTTGGCTCCCTCGGCGATGAGTTTGGCGGGAACCTCGATGCTCTCGCTCCGTCCGATCTCGCTGCTTTTGAAGGTGCCCACCGCTTCGTTGTTCACGAGGACGGTCACCTCGAAGTCCGACTTCTCGTGCTTGGCCTTCTCGTAGTAGGCCGCGAGCGCGGCGACGGCAGGGCCGATCGCTTTCGGTGAGGAGTAGCGGAAGCAGCCCTTGTTGCGCAACAGCATGTTGGCGGCCTGCTCGGCGAGCGGGGAACCGGGGTTTGTCCCCGCAAGAGCCAGGAGCGTCATGGCGGTCGTCTCGTTCGTGTCTTGGAGCCAAGTGTGCCCTTCGCCGACCCACCAGGCGATCTTGGGCTGGTTGGCAGGGGCCTCCTGCTTGGCCTTCTTCTCGAGCAGGGCGACGAAGTCGCGGGCAAACTCAGTGCGGCCCAGGTTGACCATCGCCACCGCCGCGTGGGCGAGGGCGTTGCTGGTGAGTCCGGCCCGCTCGCGATAAATGCGGTTGAGGTGGGCGAAGTCCGCCTTCCCGGTGATCGAGAGTGCGTGCAGGACAACCGCCTTGCTGTCATTGTCCTGGGTGCCGAGTTTGCTGAAGCCCGCGGTCAGGACCTTCTCGGCCTTGCTGAGAACATCCGGATGGAGCACCACTCCGGCGTTCCGGGCGAGGGCGAGCGCCCAGTAGGTTCGACTGGTCACGAAGAGGTCAGCGTTGTTGTGCCAGGCCCACCGGCCGTCGTCGTGTTGCGTTGAAGTCAGTGATCCGCAAAGGGTGCGGACCCGTTCGCGAAGGACGCGAATCTCCTCCTCGCGGCCGTCGTGGCTGGTGGCGTAGTTGAGGGCCGAGACCGCAGCGAGCAAGTCGTTGGCCTGGGTGGCTTGGCTCCCGGCGGTGAGGGCGAAGTCGATCAGGGCCTGCTGCACCGACGGACTGATGGTCACGTCAATCCGCTGACGGGTATACTTCTGTCCCTCGGGCAGCTTGAGAACGCCGCTCGCGCTGGCGGAAGAGATCCCGCCGGCAGCGGAACTGAATTCCAGGCCCCATGGACGCACGGGGAGTTTCACCACCAGGGTGTCGGCGGCCTTGCCAGCAGCGGCATTGGCGGTGAGCCGAATCGAATCTGCGAGCGGAACGGGGAAGGTTTCAAAGACCACCTCGCTCACGGAGTTGGGCTTCACCTGAACGATTTGCTGATCCTTGAATCCCTTTCCGCCTTTGATCTGCAACTTCACGGTTACCGCCCCTTCGAAGCCGGTCAGGTTGTGGACCTTGGCGAGGAATTCCATGGTGTCGCCCTCCTGCGTGATGACCGGGGTCTTCAACTCCAGGAAGAAGTCCTTGCGGGTAATGAGGGAGGCGGTCGCCTGGCCGACCAGGGAATCGACGGTGCAGCCGCGGGAAGTGAGACGCCACTTGGTGGTGCTCTCGGGCAGAGGAATGGTGACGCGGGCCTTGCCTTGGGCGTCGGTCACAATTGCGGAAATCCACCGCGAGGCATTCATGATCTCCTTGCGAGGGGCTGCCGACTGTTTCTTTCCGCCCACGGCCTGGCCCTGGCCTTCCAACTGTTGTTGTAAGGCAGCCCTCGATAAGAAGGGATCGGGTGCTGCATCGGGACTGGGTTCCTGCGCATGGACAGCCCTGCCGAGTTGCCGGGCTCCAGCCTGCTGTACGAGATCGGGAAGGCCGTCCTTGTTCAAGTCTGAAAGGTTCGCAAACCCTCCTCCTCCGCCGATGTTATCGCGGGCGGGAACGGAGAAGTCGGCGTACCTGTTTTGGAGGCGAAAGGCAGCGAGTTTCTCAACTTCCTTGGCGCGCTCGGCGAGACGCTGCTTCTCTTCCGCGATCGATTTGACCACCGGGCGGGTTACCCCTACGTAGGCAAAGCCACAGGTGGTGCCGAGGCGGAACTCCGCGTTGCGCCGTGCGGAGGATTGGAAGAACGCCTTGATCGGCGCGACCGCTTCCGGATAGAGCGCGTAGAGAGCCTCGTTGACCAGCGAGACGGTCAAGGCAGCTTCCACCGGTTTGCCGTTCTGGTCGGTCACTTCGAGATCGACCACTCCCTCCGTTCCGGGGGCTTCCACATCCTTGCGTGGAGTGACTTTCACGCGCAACTCGCGCTCCACGGTGAAGTGCTTGGCGGCCGATCGCACGGTGGTCCCGTCCATGGAGGCCACTGCGATCCGGAAATTCGGGAAGTGCTTGTGGTCGAGCTTCAGCGCCACCGGATTGAAGCCGGGCTTCAGGGTGATGACCTCGTGGGTGAGGATCGTTTCGCCTTCGAAGGTGAGAAGGGCGAGACTCTCCTTGAGCCGGGAGTGCAGGCGAAGCGGCAGCACGCTGCCTACTTGCCCGGTATCGCTCTGGGCGAAGAAGCGGAGCTTCACCGAGTCTTCGTCATCGGAAATCCTGATGCGACTCTCGCCGGTGACCACTTGCTGGAAGCGATCTTCGCCGGAAGCGCGCAGGATGTAGTGGCCGCCCTTGGCGAGTTTCAGCTGGAGCGTGGCGAGGCCGGTTTTGGCATCGGTGGTCACCTTGTGTTCTTCGACGGTGACCTCACCCGCAGGTTTGGTGGGTCGCTGGATCCATGGCACGGCGGTGAGGATCTTGTCGGGCTTGGGGACTTCCCGGCGCAGGACAAAGACCGTCAATTCCTTGCCGATCGGCTTGCCGTCGGCAGCCTTGGTCTCAACCTTGATGTCCACGGGCTCGCCTGCAAGAGCAACAGGTGCACTGGGGCTGAGGGAAACCTGGAAGCCAAGCGCGGCCAGCATGACGGAGTCCTGGGCGCCGACATTGTAGGCCTTGGCGAGAGCCTGGAAAGCGAGGGTCCTTCCAGGGAGAAAGCCGGAGGGATCAAATGTGATCTCGATGATTCCATTCTCATCGGTGCGGCCTTCATACTTGCGGCCGTCCGGCAGGATGTACTCGATGGACTCACCCGCGGCGGGTGTTCCCCAATAGTAACTGGCTTTGATCCTGGCCGCGATACTCTCACCACGGAAGTAGACCTTGCGCGGAAACTCGAAGGCCAGTTCCACCTTCTCGAGCTTGTAGCGCTGCACTTGGAAGGTGCCGTTGAAGGTGGGCGCGCTCTTGGCGTCCACCTCCGTGACGCTGATGGTGTAGGCACCAAGGGGAGCTCCCGAGTCGATGCGGATCTTCGAGTCGAAGACGCCAAACTTGGAGAGCTTACGCTTGATCTCCTTCAACATGCGACCCTTGGGATCGAGGACCCGCACTGCGAAGGTGCGGCCCTTGGGAATCGCATAGCTGCCCTCGATCACATCGCGAAGGATGCCGCGGATGTTGACGGTCTCCCCGGGACGATAGGTCGGCTTTTCGGTGTAGATGTACCCTCGCGGGCTGAGTCCGGAGCTGAAGGCGAGGTGCTCAAGACTGGTGCTGTTGGAGGCGATGCCGGCCTCGCTGCTTGCGAAAACGTGCACCCCGGGACTCTCCTTGAGAGTCTTGAAGAAGTCCTGGCGGAAGACGCCGTCTTGACCTGTCGTGCCCGTGCCGAAGACTTCCTTGCCATCGCTGGCAAAGATGGAGACGCCCGCGGCGGGTTTGTTGGTGCGCCGATTCTGGGCGAAGACCAGCAGTTCGCGACGGCTGGTCTTGGTGATGATGTCGATGTCCGATCGGATCACGAGGGTGGTCGCCTCAAAGTCCTCCTCACTCACCTTGATGACGCAGACGCCGGGCTTTCCCTCTTCGAAGGGGATCTCGATCAGTTCGGTGATGGGCTTGTACTTTGCGTAGTCCTTCACTTCGACTACCCACGTCTTGTCTGGTTCGATCAGGTCGACGTCGAGTTGCTCGATGCTGCGAATCCCGTGAGTCTTGCGGAAGTAGGCTTCGAGGTTGAGGAAGTACTGCTTGAAGGTGAGCTTGGGCGCGTTCCGGGATGTGACCTCGATGACCGCAGGCTCGTCGGTGCGGTAGGTGCGCGCCGTCGAGATCGCGAGGGAGTGCTTCGTCATGGTGTCAAAGCGCTGGCGCGCCTTCCCGGCCGAGCTTCCCCAGGTGAGTCGCTGGTAGGTGGCGAGAGCCTGGTCGAGTTCGCCGAGTTTCTCCTCCTGGATCACGCCGATGCGGTAGAGGGCGAGCGACGACTCTTCGGTGTTGGGATACTTGCTGACGAGGCGCTCCCACTCCGCAATGGCCTTGCGATAGAGGCCCGCGATCTTGTCTTCAAGTTCCTGGTTGGGCTTCTCGTTCTCCTCCTTCAGTGCGCCGGCCTGGGCATACTGAATCTGCCCCAGGGTGAAGAGGATCTGGCGCGCGCGTCCGTCCAGGGGATAATCCTTCAGGAACTCGTCGAAGTAGCCCTTCGCGAGGGCGTAGTCCTTGGCCGCCACGGCATCGATGCCGATCTGGAACTGCGCATTGATGATCCCGCCCTGGCATTGCGACCACTGCGCGCCGTTCGGGAAGCGCGCGATGTACTCCTTCCACTGCTGGACCGCTTCCTTGTACTTCTTTTGTTGAAAGCGGAGTTCGCCGATGCGGAAGACCGCTTCCTGGGTCCACTTGGACAGGGTTGCGCTGCACGATTTCCCGGTGCGGATCCTGGGATCAATCTCGCCATCTTCGGGGACGAACTTGAAGTTGGAGGCCTTTGCGAAGTCACCATAGGCGGCGATTGCGTTGTCGGTCTGACCGGCGAAGTGGTAGGTGAGCGCGATGAGTCGCGAGGTGTCGGTGGCGCGTGGATGGGTGGGATGCGCGGCGAGAAACTTGCGGGCGGCTTGCAGGCCTGAGCCGCGTTCGTTGGAGGCGGGGTGAGGCAGGTTGTAGCTGCGGACGAGGAGCCAGTGGGTGTCCGACTTGAGGGCGGGGTCGTCGGCAACGAGCAGGCCGAGCAGGTCTTCCGCATTGAGCCGGGCCACTTGCAGTTTCCCGAGATGGGGAGTGGCATTTTGCTGCACTTGCAAGGCTTGGTGTCGGAGGCCCTTGATGACAGTGACGGTCTGTCCGCATTGGGAGAGTTGCACTTCGACGAGATGGAAGCGGGCGTCTTTCCAGTGGGCGCCGGCGGAGAGGGGGTTCTCACGAGTCTGTCCGCGGAATCGTTCCGGGCTGCCAACCGGTCCGGCCCACTTGGGATCGAATTCGGCGAGGTAGGCGCGATACTGTTTCTCGGCGCCGTTCCAGTCCCGGAGATGTTGGTGACAGCGGGCGACCTTGAAGAAAACTTCGTCGCGCAATTCGCGGCCGATTTCGAGACTCAGTGCCTTGTTGTAGAGATGGAGCGCCTTCTTGTAGTCCGGGGGCAGGGCATCGAGTTCGTTGTCTTTCGGTTTGCGACTCAGCTCGTCGCCAAACTCGACGAGGACACCCGCGATTTCCCTTTTGCGTTCAGGTGAGAAGAGCCGGGTGGCTTCGTCCTCGTAGATTTTTTCCGCGTCCTCGAAGCGCTTCATTCTCACGAGGGCCCTGCTCTTGAGGAAGAGAGCCTTGCGCGCCCACTTCGAATTGGGCCACTTCTTGGTGAGGTCGTCGCAGGTTGCGATAGTTCCCTGATCCTGCTTGTCATGATAGAGAGCGAGGGCCTTCAGGTAGGTTGCGTAGTCCTGGCGCTTGGCATTGGCAGCAGCCCGGTGCTCATCGAGGTGCTTGATGGCTTGCGTGAATTGTTTTCCCTGGACTGCGCGCTCAGCCGCAATGAGATGCTCTTGAGCGGAGAGGAGCGAGGTGAGTGCCAGAAGGAGGAAGAGGGTTCGAAGCAGCGTTTTCATATCGTTCTCTGATGATCGGGGATTGGAGGTCCTTGTAGTGTAAGACCATTGTAAAATGAAGAAGCCGGAACTGAAAAAGTTACCGGTATTCACTAGGCTGACACCGCGGCGATGCTTCCCTTGGGAGAAAGAACGGGGGCGAATAATCCAAGCACCCAAATCCTCAGGGAGCCAGGGAGCGGGCTCCGCAGGTAACCCACTTTTGCAGGTTCCAGCGGCATGCCGAAGTACTTTCTCCCTGCGGGGGCGAGCAAGGTCCGGGGGCGTTCCACCATGATGCGCAGCCGGTGCATGAGGGGAGTGGGCGTGAGCTTGCGCTCCCTGGCCATGGCGAAAACCTTCTCCATGTGTTGCGCCCCCTTCTCAATCGCGCCCAGGCGGAGATGTTCGAAGCTCAGCTGGCCGCGCAGGGCCGCTGCCCTGGCAGGATAGACCGTGGCATCGGTGAGCGCCAGGCGATGCTCCAGGTCGCCGATTTGTGTTCGGCCAAGAAAGGGGTCACTGCTCGCGTCGATACGATCTGCGACGGCAAGAAATTCGGCGAGAACTGGATCAGGGAGAGGCTGGCGCAGCTGGTTCCGCGAGGGCGGGCCCGACGGTTGCGAGCAGCGCGGCGAAGGTGGCCACAAGCACTGCCGGGAGGGGAGGTGCCCAAGACGGAAAGGGCTGCCACCGGTTATCCGATTCGGGGAAGGCAGGGATTGCCGAGCGGCCGCAGCAACGATTGTGCCTGTCGATCACGGAGTCTCTTCTCGGCTTACGGGGCGCTGACCGCAACCCTGAAGTAGGTCGCGCCGGCTGCGGGAAGATCTGCGCCGCTGATGGATGACTCGGCGCCGGTGGCAGTCACGGAGGCGCCGATGAAGTCGGTCCAGTTGACAAGGTCCGGCGAGATCTGCAGTTGATAAAACCTGCCCGGGGTGCTGGTGAAGTCGACTTGGTAGTTCCCGATTCCGTCCGCCGTGATCTCAAGAAGCCTGAGAAACGAGGTCGCATCATGGGGATTCGTTCCCGCGAGGAACTCGGAGAGATTATCCTCGCCGTCCCCATCGTCATCGTTGGCAGAGTCGTCGAGGCCTACGATCAGGCCGTTGGCGAGTTCCCAATCGTCGTCCATATCGTCGTTGTCCGAGTCGAGGTCGAGGGCGGGTTGCACTACGATGGTGGCGATTCCGAGGGTGGCGGTGACTGCGCCGTTGAGACGGAGGTCGAAGGCGAGATCGCTGCTCCCGGTGTTGGCCTGGTGCACTTCGACCGCGAGGATGTTTTCGCCATTGACCAGGAGGGCGGGGTTGAGCCCGTAGAACCGGTAGAGCCTCGATTCGTTCGCCACGTTGACGGTGTTGTCGGCGGTGAGGTCGTAGGGCGCTCCATCGTCGAGATTGTCGCGCACGAGTTCGACTCCGTTGAGATACACGGCCGCGCCGTCATCGCGAAGAAGATCGAGGCCGAGCGATTTGATGAGAGACTTGTCATTGACGCCAAAGGTCGTGCGGAAGTAGGTGGTGATCCGGCGTGGCGTGGCGCCCTCTTCCACGATGGTGGCTTCGTTTCCGTTGCCGAAGCCGAGAATCGCCGGACCAGCGGTCCAGAGGGAGTCGTCGAAGCCCGGGCTGATCCAGGCAGTCTGCTGATCTGATCCGTCGTCGAGGTAGAGCCAGTTCGATTTGAGAGGAACGATTGAGGCGTTACCGGTCGCGGTGGCGATGACCGCGAGATCAAAGGTGGCATCGCTGCTGGTGGCGTTGCCCTGGTGCACTTCGATGGCGAGCACATTGAGCCCGGCCTGGAGAGCCCCCTGAGCGAGGGGAATAGTGCTCACTTCGTTTTCATCGGGGATCGTGCTGGTGGCATAGGCGTCGAAGGGGGCGTTGGCCGGCAGGTTGGAATCCCGGTAGACCTCCACTCCGTTCAGGAAGATGGCGGCGGCATCGTCGCGCACAAGCCGGAGCTTCGGATTGGAGAGCCCGCTGAGATCTCCCAGGAAAAAGCTGAGCCGAAAATAAGTGGTGGCGTTCTTGGTCACGTTGAGGGGATCGGCGGGCGTGGTGTCGATAAATCCGGTGGTCGTGGTCTGATCGATTTCGCCGTAGCCGAGTTCCCCGTAGCCGCTCGACCATGAGGAGTCGTCGAAGGCGGGAGCTTGCCAGGTGGTGCCCTGGTCCGAGCCGTCGTCGAGGTAGCGCCAATTGGAACCAAAGGGGAGGAGATCGGTGTCGGCCGGTGCGCTGCCATCCAGGACACGATAGACGAAGGAGTCCGTGCCGACGAAGCCGGGGTCCGGGGTGTAGGTAAAGGTGCCATCGGCATCCAATTGCAGGCTGCCATTGCCTGGCGGGGTGTGGATCTGGGCACTGAGGTTGGAGGACTCGGCGTCCTCATCATTGCCAAGGACTCCGCCGGCGTAGTGCTCATGCCGAAGTTCGAAATCGAAGCTCAGGTCGCTGCTGGTGGCCGAGGCCTGGTGAACTTCCACCGCAACCACGTTGTCACCATCAACCAGAAGGGAAGCGGGCAGGCGGTACTCGTAGAAATAGGACTCGGTGGGCGCGGGAGTGGCCCGTGGGGTTGTCGTGGTTGGTCCGGCCCGCGAGTCCAGGTTGCTGCGCACCACCTCAACCCCATTGAGGTAGACGGCGGCGCCATCATCGCGGAGGAGACGGAGAATCAGCTCACCTTGCTCCCCTGCATTTGCGAGCGGAAACTTGTGGCGAAACCAGGTGGTGATAAACTTGTTGCTGGGTTCGCCACCGAAACCGATGAGGGTCGCCTCATCGCCCTCATCGAAGCCGAGTTGGGCATTGCCGGTCGGCCAGGCCGCGTCGTCGAAAGCGAGATCGATCCAGGTCGCGTCGGGCGCGGTCCCGCTGACAAAATACGACCAGAGCGCACCCTCTGGAACGAGGACATCGCTGCCGCCTGGCTGGGTGCCCCTGATCAACTGGGTGCCGAGGCGCATGAAGTAGCTCTCGTCCCGCACGAGGGGTGCGTTGTTGATGGGCTGGACGTTGAGAGTCACGGTGGTGGTGTTGCTACTGGAAGCGGGGGCCGCGGGGGAGGTGGCGCGAATAGTTCCGTTGAGGTCAAGAGTGACCGGGTTTCCCCCCACATCGAAGGCGCCGGAGAATGAGACGTTGGAGATGAGAACCAATTCGTTCCCGCTCTGTGTGATCGTTCCGTCAATGTCGAGGGCCTGGCCATTGATGCTGATGTCTTGCGGACCCTCGGGAACCAGTCCGTCCGCCAGTCCGGTGGCGTTGACATTGAGGACCCCGTTCAGGGAGACGACGTTGTTGGACTGGTTGAAGTTTCCTGCGCCATCGACATTGGACGGAAATCCTGGCGAGACCATGGCGACCGTGATCGAGTTTGGAGTTGTGGTGACGTCGATCCCTGCGAGGCCGAACACGAAGCTGAAGTTCAGGGAGAGGCTGTCGGTGAGGGCGAGATCCAGATCGGTAATATGGAGGGTGTTGAAAGGAGTGCCGTCGGGAGTAGGGTCAGCGGTGATGGTCCCGGCGACTGCGGAATTGTCGCTGTCGGAGTCGGATCCGATTCCGCTCACTTCGACGGAGGCGCTGACCGTGACGTTGGAGTTGGCTTGATCGACGGTGAAGACCTGCGCCCCGGCGGAGCCGAGAACGTTGTAGGTGAACGTGTCTGCGCCGGAAAATCCAGCGGCGGGAGTGTAGGTGAACGAACCGTTCGGATTGAAGACGAGGATGCCATTGGAGACGTTGTCCTGGAGGACTGCGGTCGGCGGACCGTCTTCGGTGTCGTTGGCGAGGACGCCATTTTGGTCGCCGACAACAAGGGTGCGGTCCTCGGTGAGCGAGAAACTATCAGGAACCGCGACGGGGGCGCCGGGTGAATTCCCAAGGGTGAGCAAGAGTGCCAGGGAGAGGGCGAAAGGCAGGCGTTGGGCGTTCATGTACGACGACCAAGCTAGGGTGCGGAAGGTGGGGAGCAAAGAGAATCTCGCGGGAATGGAGTGGAGGAGTGGTGGGTCCGGCGGGACCTCTTCCGCGCTCTCTAATTGTCCTTCAGATGATTGCGCTCTCGAGGAACACACGCAGTTGATGGAAGAGCGAGGGACTCTTCGATGGTGGCGAGGGACTCGGGAGGCAGGCGGTGATGAAGGGGAGCAAGATCTGGTTCGGTTCGAGCCTGGTTCCAGAAGTGCGCATCCAACTCCGCCGCGCGCTCAAGGCTCTGAAAAGCCAGAGGCTGCTCCCCAGGCAGGGCGTAGTAGCGGGCGAGTTGGTAGTGGAATTCAGGCAGCTCTTCCATGGCGGGCGGTCCGTGGAGGAGGAACTCGATGGCGCTTCCGACCATGTTCAGTTTGCGCCGGATCCGGGCGCTGGCCAGAAAGTGGTCGGGCACGTCGGGTTCAAGCTCGCAGAGATTGTCGGCACAAATCCCCGCATCATCCCAGCGTTCTTCGTGAGTATAGAGCGCCAATCGGCAACAAGAGAGAGCGACTGAAATCTCAGGCACTTTCTCAAGCAGGTCCAACTTTGCGTGTGCGTCTCCCAGCATCCCAAGTTCGAAGTAGCCGAGGGACAGCGAGCAGGTGGTCGTCGATGTTGAGCGACTTCATAAGCCTCCTCGGGACAAGAACTCCCGTGTGGGAAGGTAGTGGTCGCGATCGTAGGGGAGAGGGAGGCGTTCGGGAATATGGTCCCCCGGAAAATCTCCCGCCCAGTCGCGGCGAGATTCTTCGTCCGCGTAGTAGCGCAGCCAGAGCCAGATCGATTCGGCCGAACCGTCGCCCACAAGATCGATGTGGCAGGCGCAATCGCCCAGGCCCAGGGTGAGTTCGTGATTGGCTTCGTTGAGGGTGATTTCCCAGAGATGCCGATAGAGCTCGAAATCGCTGAGGTGGTCGGTGCTGGAGAGGTAGTGCCGACGCCGGGCCAAGCCATAAATGACCTCCCAAAGCTTATCGCGAACCGAGTCCCCACTGAATGTCTCCGGGGGTGGGAGCTCGATCCCGTCCGAGATCAGCTGGCGGGCCATGGTTGATTTTGGTTCGGACTCGATGGTGCGGAGGTAGTGAAGAAACTCCTCCAATCGATCCTCATCCGGGTCGCGTTCGGAGGAGGGCGAAGTGGCGTAGCTTGGCGGTTCCTCGCGGACTGAGGAGGGAGAGGGGAGGCGAGTGCCTTGTCGATATGCTGTCATGGTCCTGTTGGTGTTCAAAAGAACATGATTACGGTGAGCGAGCAAGATCTTTCTTTTGGATTCTTCGTGTCGAACCGGCCGCGAGGGCTGTTTTCTCGCGAGTAGTGCCATTTCGACCTGATCAGGCCCTCCCGATCCGCGGGGTGCTCCCTGCAGTCCTTGGGCAGTGGGGCGTCGTGATTGCCAGCGCCCGTTGCGGGCCGTGCTCAAGCATGGAACGTGACAGGCCGGAATGGCACGTGATTAAGAGCGATTTCGCTTATTCTGTTAGACGAAAAGCCGGCCAGAGTACGATTGTAATGTGTGCAAAATCAACCTCTTCTGACCAGCTTCTCGTCCACGGTGTTTGCCACTGGCAAGCGCAAGGTTCAAGCCGCCATTCGTCGGGCTCGGGAACTCGTGGCTCGGCATTCGCTCAGCGGTTACGGGCTTTTGTTCGAAAGCATTTTGCCCGCCGCATTTTTGGCGCGGATCGATCCGACTCGGCGTCAGCGGTGTTTTGGGCATGTTCCTGTATTCTGGGCTTGGCTGGGGCAGATTCTGGAAGCCAATGGCTCCTGTCAACGAGCTCTCGGTTTGGTTCAGTCGTGGTATCAGGCTTGCGACTTGCCCGCTCCAAGGGGAGATACCAGCAGCTACTGCCAAGCGCGACTACGCCTTGAGGAGGGCTTTCTCGAACAGATCGCCAGCCGGGTGTCACATACCCTTGCAGCTGGGGTGCGCTCCGAGGACCGGTGGGCTGGGATGGTGTTGAAGGCGATGGATGGCAGTTCGGTGCAGCTCATGGACACCGAAGCAAATCAACAGTCCTATCCCCAGCCTTTCGGACAGAAGCCCGGATGCGGCTTTCCTATCATGGGGATGGTCGGGGTGCTGAACTTGAGCCACGGAGGCTGGGAGGGTTTTGAGACCTGTCACTGCATGCACCACGACCTCCAGGTTGCCGGCAAACTGCTCTGTCATATTGACCCGGATGATCTCGTCCTCGCTGATCGCGCCTTTTGCTCCTACGAGCTCATCGCACGCATCATGCAGCGAGGAGCCCACGTTCTGATGCGCCTGCATCAAGCACGGCATGCCAAACTGGACTGGCGCAAAGGGAAGAGGATCGGTCCCCACGAGCGCATTGTGTTTGTAGCCTCGAACAATCGCTCGAAACGCCCTCTTGCCCTTCTTCACGTAAAGATCTTGCGCCTTCTTCCCAAGTCGCGCTCGCCACGGTTTTCGCCGAGCAACGAGGTAAAGGCCATCATTTGTATTCAACAATAAGTACTCGCGATTGGAGTCAATCAATACGTCGTCGTGTCCAGACAGCACATTCTCCCGCGTGCGTTTGATACTCGCGATCCGCTCGGAATCTGATCCGTCCCAGAACAGAATCAGATCACCGATCAAGTCCGTGATTCCGCTGAAGAGCGATGACAACATTTCCTTCGGCTAACGTCTTGTGTGTTCGAACCGTGGTAGGATTCGCGCGGAAAGCAGGAGGGGCGACCGGTAACGTCAAGAACCTCCAGGTGGAGAGTTCGGCTCTAAGCTAGGTCACCTTCCTGCCTTCCCCGCTTGGTTCGAATAGTTGCCTGAGCAGGATCCTCGATTCGCGCTCGAACACAAGACTGAAGCCCGCAGGCGGGGAGCTTCCACTCATCCCATTAATCTACCAATGAACAACCATTCCCACTTCCTCGAAGTCGGCGTCGATCTCGGCAAAGCGAGCTTTGATGCCTCCGTCGGCGACACCTGTCGCTCCTGCCCTAACTCCCCATCCGGAATCAAGCGCTTCCTTGCTCACCTCGTCTCAAGCAGCACACCCGTGCGCGTCAGTTGTGAAGCCACTGGCGGCTATCCCCGCAGGCTCATCCTTGCCTGCCTCCACCACAAGATCCCGGTGGCCCTGCTCAATGCTCGGAACGTCCGCGACTTCGCTCGCGCTTCGGGTTTGCTCGCCAAGACCGACGCCATCGACGCTCGCGTCATCGCTCGCTACGCGGCCACCTTCGACCCACCCGTTCTCGACCCGGCCTGGGAGAACGAGGAAAGGCTCCGCCAGTTTCTCCAGCGCCTCGATGCCCTCATTGATGCCAGGGCTCGCTGCAAAACCTCCCTTGAATACTACAGCGAGCCGCACATCCGCGCCGAGATCAAGCGCGAGATCGCCGCTCTGACCAAGAGAATCAAGACCTACGAAACCCATCTCAACTCCCTCATCGAAGAGAGTGAGTCCCTGGCGCGAAAGCGGGAGATCCTGACTCAAACCACAGGCATCGGTCCGGCGGTCTCCCGCACTCTGCTCATCGCCTTCCCCGAACTTGGTTCCCTCAACCGCAACCAGGTCGCTGCCCTCGCCGGACTCGCCCCAATGAACCGCGACAGTGGGGCAGCTCGCGGCAGGCGCACCATCCAGGCCGGCCGCGCCAAACCACGGAAGGCCCTCTACATGGCAGCCCTCACCGCCAGCCACCGAAATCCCATGTTCATCCCACAATACCGCAAACTCATCGCACGCGGAAAACCCGTCAAAGTAGCCCTCACTGCCATCGCAAGAAAGCTCCTCATCTACCTCAACACTCAACTCAAATTGGCCGAGCAAAAGACATAGTTGCTTAGAGATGCCATTGCCGCCCTGCAAGCGCCGATCATGGACGGCCCTCGCGATTTACTCTGGCGCGTCATTGGTATTGGCATCCTCGCCTTGTGTGTGCCCAGCATGGGCACGGTCCAAAAGGGGTTCAAGTCCCCTGTTTATAGAACGAACATCGAAGAACCAAAGGAAGTGCTAACGATGAAAAGAACTACCAGAGGCCAACTGCGGAAGGGCGACCGACCGTGGGAAGGAAGGCTATGGGAAAGTCATCAGCCGATGAACAAAAACCTCATACGAGGCCGACGTGGCGGAATGAGCTGGCACAACACAGCGAAGTTCTGTCGTTCAGCTACGGAGGTAAATGAGGCGGTTGGGTGGCGGAGGACCGTGTTCTTACCTGGGGAGATCTGTCCGGCATGGCGTCCCGCGCAAGCGGGAAGCGCTCCATCCAGCAATGGGCGGAGTGATCGGGCAGAAGTCAGCAGAGGTCATATTACCTGAGGCGAGCCGGGGGTGTGGAAGACCATCCGCTTAAACTACGAAACCGGAAGTCTTGACTCAGGGAAGGACCGAACCGATCCGATGAACCGACCTCGTCACCCTTCCACGGCGATGAACCCGACAGGGGGAGCCAGAAATGGGCATGGGAGCGAGGCAGAGACAGAGAGTTCATGTGGAGAGACATTGTTCGAGAAGATGCTTCAGACGGAGAACATGTCGGCGGCCTGGAAACAGGTCAGAGCCAACAAGGGCGCGGCGGGCATCGACGGGATGAGCGTTGGGGAGTTCCCCGCGTTCATCCGCAAGCACTGGGAGAGGATCCAATTGAAGCTGTTAGAGGGCACTTATGAGCCTTCGCCGGTGAAGCGGGTCCACATCCCAAAACCTGACGGGAGCCGTCGCGCCTTGGGCATCCCCACGGTGTTGGATCGCGTCATTCAGCAAGCCATCGCGCAGGTGCTCAGTCCGGTGTATGAGCCAACCTTCAGTAACTCCTCGTATGGATTCAGGCCGGGCCGTCGTGCCCAGCAGGCCATCGAGGAGATGCAGAAGGAAGGCAACAAGCGCCGGCCAAAGTGCCACGTGGTGGACTGCGACCTGCAACAGTTCTTCGACACGGTGGATCACCGCAAGTTGATGGAGCGGTTGCGCGAAAGCGTAAGCGACCATCGACTTCTCGGATTGATCGCCAAGTTCCTGAAGGCGGGAGTGATCCTGCCAAACGGACAGTTTGAAGAAACCACGCAGGGAGTGCCACAAGGCGGACCGTTAAGTCCGCTGCTGGCCAATGTCCTGCTCGATGAGTTGGATCGTGAGCTTGAAGCTCGGAGACACCGCTTCCTTCGCTATGCGGACGACTTCGTGATCCTCTGCACCAGCCCGCGTGCGGGTCGGCGCATCCTGGAGAGCGTTCGTCGTTATTTGCAGAAACGACTGAAGCTGATCGTCAACGAGACCAAGAGCAAAGTCGTGGAACTCTCCAAGGCCGCTTTCCTCGGCTTTCAGATCTTCCAGGGCCGCGTGCGCTGGAGTCGAAAGTCAAAGGAGCGGTTCATAGCGACAGTGAAACAGCTCACCGGGCGGACGCGTGGCGTCTCACCCCGGCGAGTGATTGAAGAACTGACCCGCTACACGCGGGGAGCGCTCAACTACTACATGATCGGAGTGAGGTTCGCCGAGGTCCGAGATCTGGACCAGTGGATACGACGACGAATGCGGCTCTACTATTGGAAACAATGGGGACGACCGAGAACACGTCGGCGTAATCTGCTGCGTTTAGGGATCGGGCGCGACGAAGTTCATCTCGCCTCAAGAAGCCGGAAAGGCCCGTGGCGAATGAGTCACACCAGCATTGTGAACCGCGCCTTGAGCGTAGACTGGCTCAAACGGCAGGGAGTGCCGTCACTCGAAGAACAATGGATCGCCATTCGCTACCCCGATGGTCCGAAAGGATCTAACAGGTAGCATGTGACGAATTGGAACCGCCGTGCTACGGACCCGTATGGCCGGTGGTGTGGGCTTTCTATTACCCACAAGTATCATGACTGCGTGGCCAGGTTCCAACCCTCCGTCAAATCGGCCAGTCGCTTCCAACCCCGCCAAAGTGTCATCGTCCCCGGAGGACCGTCGCCCTTTCTCGCCAGATACCCTCCAAGTTCGGCTATCCATCTAACCGCCTCGCCGATGGTCGGCGGTGTTGCTGGCGGTTCTCTGTCCTTCTTAGCTTTCAAATACAGGACTCTCCACTCCTGCTTCGCGAGGAACTTCGTGCAGGGCATGGCTGGATCGGTGCGCGCGATCAGGGTAATCATGAAGAGACGCCAGGCTACGACACTCATGACGGTGAGATATCGCGTCAACCGCTCGGCGCTCGCCAGCCGACACGCCTCAACACGAAACCCTGACTTGAGGACTTTGAAGTACATCTCGATTCTCCACCGGAGAGCATACCACCGGACCTTTTCGCAAGCTTCATCAAAGGATGTGACAGGGAGGTTGGTCAGAAGCATCCATTCCACCGGATCCTCGCCTTCAGGTGGGCAGCCCTCCCTGACATGAACTGCGGACATCTCAATATCGGACAGCTTTTCATCTCCGTGTTTCGGGTTGTTTCGCGGAGGGTTCATCGTGAAAGCCCCGAACTTGACAGACACGACAGCCGTGCGTGCCGCCCTGGCCTCGCAGTGCTTTGTCTTTGAGCGTTGAGGGATCTCGATCTGATAGGAACCGGCGACGGGTTGCTGGGACATGTGATCCCAGAGCCTGACCACGTCCTTCTGCGCGTATCTGGACTTCCTGTTGACTGTTCGGTTCTGCGATGCGCGGACCAGAACGAAAGCTCCGAGCTGATCGCTCAACTTGAAGAAGTCGTACATATCGGCCTCTCGGTCGCATACGGTCACAACCTGGGTTTTGGCGACAGCCTCCGTAGTTGCAGTCAATGCCTCGAGCCAGCGGTAGCTCTCCTTTTCCTCGACCGGAAGAACGTCCTGAACACGCCTTCCTCCCATGCTGCGGCGTTCATGTTCCGGGCGAAGCTGGCGCGCAAAGATATTCTGATCCAGAAGGCCAAGAGGCAGACCCTCGGTGGTTACGGCCAGGCATGTGTGCATCACCAGTCCATGGGAGTATATCCTCGGAACGTTCCTCCCCTTCTTCAGTGACATCTTGCCCAGGCCTTCCGTCTTGGGGTGGCTTGTGTAGACGAAGTAGCTGGTATCCTGAAGCGCGAGAACGGTGTCCTGCTTCTCGGCCCGTGCGGCCGTCTTGTGCCGATGGGCAACCATGATCGCCCCAACATCCACACTCTTGTTCTGGAAAAAGCGATAGGCGGCCTTCGTTTCCTTCCAGTCCGCGCAGGCCTGGTTGATGGGGCTCTCAGGAGAATCGGAGAACCTGTCGCAGAGCCTTATCAGGCGCGCATCCAGTCTCCTGTCTCCAAGGTGAACCTCCGAGAACTCCTCGGCAGCCCAGCTTGGTCGGGGTTCGATCATGGCGTTCTTCCTCATTGGGTGTTGATCCGTTCGATGGAAGATGTATATTATACATATGCCAAAGAGGACGGAGCTGTCAATGAAGGATCTCACTCGAAAACGAGAGCAGCTCCTGGCAAGACTTGAGAAGTGCGCCGATTTCGTGCGCGGCTCGATCAACAACGTCTGTGCGAAATGCAGCAGGGCTGGTTGTATCTGTGAGAAGCAGACTTCGCGCAGAGCATATCGTCTGACCTACAAGGATAGCCAGCAGAGGACGCGCATCGTGTACGTTCCAAGAAAAAGGCTGCCGGAGATCAGGAAGAAAATCGCCAACTACTCGAAGCTACGAAAGATCATCGAGGAGTTCGTCGAAACAAACATCGAGATGTTCAAGAGGAAGGCCGACCCCTAGCATTCTCAATACTTGTGGGTAATAGAAAGCCCACACCACCCTGCGTACGGCTCCGTAGAGGGCGGTTCCGATCAGACTCGGGCTTTTGGCCCGTAGTGAAGCGCGATCCAGATCGCGCGCATGTCAGGAACACCTTGC
>JAYGGC010000105.1:0-6251 GCA_046581525.1 Roseibacillus sp.
CGGCGTAACTCTCACTCACCCCGCGCCTGACGTGGGCATACGTCCTTGCCGCAACAATTCCCCCGTCAATGTGCCCCAACCAGTCTGCGAGCACCGACCACGGAATTCCCTGGTCTACGCACTCACAGGCGAAGAAGTGCCGCAGGCAATGAGGAGTCTGGACCGGAAGATTCAATCGGCGGCAGGCACGCTCACACGCCTCCTCTGCGCTCACATAGGGAGCAACGAAGTCTTCCTCTCCCAGGTCGTGACTGCCCCTGTGGACCCGTCTGCTTTGCTTCTTGCCCGTCGTGGTCAGGTAGGACTCCCGGGTATGCCCGGATGCCCACATCCGCCGCAGGACACGCACAGCGTCCGGGTTGAGTGGTAGATGCTGCGCCCCCTTCCGGTTGCTCTTGGTGCGCCCCTCCAGGACGAGTCTCTTCTCGTCCCACAGGACGTGCTTCCAGCGCAGTTCCGCAATCTCCCCACGCCTGATCCCCGTGGTGCCCAGCAACTCGGCCCAGTTCGCGGAATCCTCGGCAATGCCGTCCTGCGTCTGCCCGTTGAGCCGGATCTCCTCAACCACCGCAAAGAACTCATCGGTGGTGATCACGTCCAGATCCCGACTCTTGCCCTCGGTGTGCAGTTTGTAGCGTTCCTCGCGCCCCCGTGCTTCCCGCAGGGGAACCTTCCACTCCGGTCGGGCAAAGATCAGAGAATCCTTCCTGGCGAGGTCGAACATCTTTTTCCAGACGGTCCACATCCCCTTGGTGGAGGAGAGGGAGTAGGGATTGAGGAAGGCACCCGAAAACCACTCATCGAGATCCTCGTCAGTGATCCGGTCAACGTGCTTGTTGAGAATATGCCTTGGGCACGCTCCAACCCCCTTACGCACAGACTTGCCTGCCTCATTCTTACGAGTTTTCCAGTTGGGGTGACGGTATCCCTCCAGAATCTGGTAGAGATTGTTCAGGGACGCATTGCGGGTGCCCTGATCCTGATGCCCGTTCCGGATGGCAGGGTCCACCCTCTCGACCAGGTATTGCCGCAGGGTGGGCATCCCCCGACGCAGCGGTTTCTCAACCTTGCTCGACCGGATTGCCTTCGCCTCCTCTAACGCACCCTCGATCTGGGAGGAAGAAAGGGTGTGCCACGCCTGCCTCCTGCCCTTCTTTTTAATCCGGGTTGCCAGTGAAACTGAACCGTCGCCCAGGTGCCGGTACCAGATTTGATCGTGCCCCGTAGCGGTCCAATTCTTTCTAAACGCACGGGTTCCTGTCTTTGCATTTTTCGGCGTAGTCCTTCTCATTTGGTTCGTCCTTTTAGTTGTCTGAATCTCAGACTTCCCTGCCTTCTATTCCCGTTTACCCGATTTAAGGTAAACGAGAGGGTAAACGAGACTGCATTCGGGACCATCGTTGGAGACAATCCGTTTAGCAGCAACCTAGAAAACAAGTGGTCTGAACAACCTTGCTAAACCAAGAGGGGTGGCAGCCCCGCAAGGACTTGAACCTTGAATGACTGAACCAAAATCAGCTGTGTTACCAATTACACCACAGGGCTTTTGACTGCCGGCGGGGGTAAATAGGGCGGATTGGCCAGATTTTCAACCCAGAATACACGGAACTGAACCAAGCCACTTGACTCTCCCCGCTGAGAACTAGAGGTTTTCGCCCTCAATGGAATTTGGCGCCTTGATCGAGCTACGCCGGGACCGCCTGGCAGAGTTGGAGACCCTCATCTCCACCCCAAACTTTTTCGGCGATCCGAAAGCGGCCGCGGACGTGATGCGGGAGCACCGCGGGTTGAAGAAATTGATGGATCTCTGGGATAAATTCGAGGCTACCCGCCGGAACCTCGAGGAGAACCGTGAGTTGGCCAAAGACGACGACGCTGAGATCGCGGAAATGGCGACGGAAGAAATCCCGGCCCTGGAAGAAGAGTTGCCCAAGCTGGAAGAATCCCTGCAGTACGCTCTCCTCCCCCAGGATCCCAACGAGGAACGCAATGCCCTGGTTGAAATCCGAGCGGGAGCAGGTGGCGACGAGGCCTCCCTCTTTGCGGGCGACATCATGCGCATGTATCAACGCTATGCGGAGGATCGCGGATGGAAATGCGAGCATCTCGAGAGCAGTCCCTCCGAGGTCGGCGGATTCAAGGAAGTCATCCTCAAGGTCACGGGCGACGAAGTCTTTCGAAGCCTGAAGTACGAAAGCGGTGTGCATCGCGTGCAGCGGGTGCCTGCCACCGAAACGCAGGGACGGATTCATACTTCGACCATCACGGTCGCCGTGATGCCCGAGGCCCAGGAAGTCGATATCGAACTCAAACCCGAAGAGTTGCACATCCAGAAGACGCGGGCGGGCGGACCGGGCGGCCAGCACGTCAACACAACCGACTCCGCGGTGCAAATCACGCACCTGCCCACGGGTATCCAGGTGAAATGCCAGGACGGTCGAAGCCAGACGCAGAACAAGGAGAAGGCGCTCGAAATCCTGCGCTCGAAGTTGTACGAAGCCAAGCAACGCGAAGAGCAGGAAAAGCACTCCGCGCAACGGCGCGCCTTGATTGGTTCGGGTGACCGCGCCGAGAAGATTCGGACCTACAACTTTCCGCAGTCGCGAGTGACGGACCACCGCATCAATTACACTTCCCACAACCTGGAAGGGATGCTCACAGGTGCGCTCCAGGAGTTTACCGAAGAGCTGCAGAAGGCCGAGATGGCGCAACGCCTCGCCGATTCCGGATTGCAGTTGTAATGGCGATGAAGACCGTTCTCGACTGCCTGGAAAGCGGATCCCGCTACCTGGAAGAGCGTGGCATCGAAGACGCCCGGCGAAACATGCAGTGGCTCCTTGCCAATCAGCTGGGTTGCAGCCGGATCGATCTCTACACGCAGTTCGACAGACCATTGGCAGAAACGGATCTCGGGCCGCTGCGGAAGGTCTTGAAACGGCGCGGGGCAGGAGAACCGCTGCAGCACTTGCTGGGCACGGTCGAGTTCTGCGGTCACGAGTTTCGGTGTGATCGGCGCGCCCTCGTTCCCCGACCCGAGACCGAGGAGTTGGTGGTCGAGATCCTCAAGCTCCCCATCCCGCGCCCGTGCCGGATCCTCGATGTGGGGACCGGAAGCGGCGTCCTTGGTCTTTCGCTTGCCAAGGCCCTGGGGGCCGATTGCGAGGAGGCGGTGCTGGCCGATCTCTCCGCAGAGGCGCTGGAACTCGCTCGCGAGAACGCTGAATTGCTGGGCTTGGAGCCCACGATCGTGGAGTGCGATCTCCTCACGAAGGTCGAAGGTCGATTCCACCTGGTCGGTGCCAATCTTCCTTATGTCGCGGATTCCGATCGGGACGAGATCGGCGCCGAGGTGCGACACGACCCCCCTTCCGCTCTCTTTGCCGGCTCGGACGGCCTGGCAGTGATCCGTAAATTTGTCCCTGCGGTGCGTGAACGGATCGAGCCCGGCGGCTTCCTCGCGATGGAGATTGGGCGCGAGCAAGGTTCGCAGGTGGCCGCCCTGCTCGTGGAAGCGGGCTTTGACAAGGTCGAGGTGCGCGACGATCTCTCTGGAAAACCGCGATTTGTCTTTGCCCCCGCCCCCGGGACACCGTGAAACTCCCCCCGCCGCTGACCAATGGATAAACTGCTAGTGCATGGAAACGGATCCCTGAGGGGATCGATCAATATTTCGGGATCGAAGAATGCCTCCCTTCCCATTCTGGCTGCAACGCTGTTGACGGATGACGCCTCGATCGTCCGTCGCGTGCCCGACGTTTCGGACACGAATTACATGTTACAGATCCTGCGCGCGCTCGGAGCGGAAGTGGAACGATCCAGCGGCACGGTGCGGGTGGAGCTGGAGAAGATCTCGCCCGAGGTTCCCTACGATCTTGTGCGCAAGATGCGCGCATCCATCTGCGTGATGGGTCCGCTCATGGCCAGGGTGGGCCGCGCGAGGATCTCGTTGCCCGGTGGCTGTGTGATCGGGGATCGCCCGGTCGATTTGCACGTGAAGGCGATGCAGGGGCTCGGCGCGGAGGTGGAGATGGAAGGCGGTGACATGATCCTGAGCGCTCCCAACGGCTTGATCGGCGCCGAAATCGACATGCGTGGCAAGTACGGCCCCACCGTGCTCGGGACCGACAACCTCATGATGGCGGCAGTGCTCGCGAAGGGAACGACGGTGATTGAGTCGGCAGCCAGTGAACCCGAGGTCGTCGACCTGGCAGATTTCCTGATCAGCATGGGAGCCAAGATCGAAGGCGCGGGAACCCGTCGCATCATCATTGAAGGGGTGGATGGACTCAGAGGGGTTGAGCACACCGTCATTCCCGATCGCATCGAGGCGGGGACGTTCATGGTCGCCGGGGCCATGGTCGGGGAGGGAATCACCCTCAAACGCATCCGACAGGAGCACCTCGAGGCCGCAACTTCCAAGCTGTTAGAAGCGGGTCACCTGGTGGACTTCAGCGAGGCCGGCACGGAGGTGACCATTTCACCGGGGGAAGCGCCGCAGGGGTGCGACATCTCCACCGCGCCCTATCCGGGCTTCCCCACCGACATGCAGGCTCAGTTCACCGCCATGTTCGCGATCACCCCGGGGATCTCGGTGGTGGAGGACACCATCTTCCCCCAGCGCTTCATGCACTGTTCCGAGATGAAGCGGATGGGGGCCAACATCAAGGTCGACGGCGGACGGGCGGTGGTCCACGGCGTCGAGACATTGAGCGCGGCCCCCGTCATGGCATCTGACCTGCGTGCCTCGGCGGCCCTGGTCCTGGCCGCCCTCGCCGCGGATGGAACCACGGAAATCAATCGCCTCTACCACATCGACCGCGGTTACGAGCACATCGACGAGAAACTCCTCCAGCTAGGAGGCAACGTGGAGCGTGTCCCCGCCTGATTGCTCGGAAATCCTAATTGTTCTGCGTTGGCAGCATGAGTGTTTATGTGATAGGGCCGTAGGGATGAAGAAGCTGCCTCTCACCCTGGCCGGAGTATTATTCGCCATCCTCCCCCTGCATGCAGAGACGGTGTTTTCAACCCTGACGATCACGCCGGGGGGCGGTTTCAACTCAATCGAACTGGAGATCGAGCCACCGGTCCTGCCCAGTGATAGCGATGCGACCGATCTGGACGGCACCCTCGACGTGAAACTCGAAATCAACCCTGACACGAACCAGGTTTCCGAGATGACGATCATCGGCGGCGACGCCACGGGCAGCGCAATTCACCTCTCCGGGTCCGCCTTCCTCATTGGCAATTACGATTTTACCAGCAGTGAGCTGGGCGCCAAACTCAACACCCTCGTCCCTCCGGGAATTGTTGATCCGCTGACGGGAGAATTTGATGCGGCCGCACACGAGCTCACCGTGAATGACGGAGTGCTTACCGGTTCGATCGAGGTCCCTCTGCTCGGCATCGATGATGAGGTTGCCTTTGATTTTTCGGCCGCCCCGTTTGGCGGAACCGGGTCCGGAACCGGGACAGTCACTCTCACGCACACCGGGGACACTCCCATATCGAAAGACTATGACATCGTGGTCCTCCTTCCCATCTCCATCGTCAATGAAGTCGATGCAGGGGGGGTCACGATTCCCATCTCGGCAGACGGAATGATCAAGGCGGTGGGCATCGCTTCTGTTCCGATCGCGCCGGCCGATCCCTTCGTGACCTGGACCGAGGACAACGGCATTGCGGGCGCGTCCTTTGACGGCGATGAGAACGGTGATGGGGTCGCCAATGGGCTGCAGTGGGCCTTGGGCTTGGACGCCTCGACCGCACCCTTCTCGGCCTTGCTTCAACCCGTAGGCGACACCGGCGCAACGGTGGACTTCACGGTCACCCTCCCCGCTGGTGGAAGCGCGGCAGAAATCTCTGTGCTGGTGAGCGACGATCCCGAGACGAATCCCTTCGCGCTCCTGACCTCGGGCTCCGTGAGCACGGGAAATCCGATTCCGGCCGGCACGACCGGCACCGTCACGATCAGTCTTCCGAAGAACGCGAGGGGCTTTGTGCAACTCAGCGTCAGCGCGCCGGGAAACTAGTGCTCTGTCAGGATTGAAGCGACAGATGTTTTTGGACTTTAGACTTGTACTTTTTAGAACTATGACAACTTTAGGAGATGCGCAAAATTTTCGGCATCAAGTTGTCATCAGGAGAGCGCTGCGAGCTCAAGCAATTGAGTCGCAAGCGTAACGCTGCCGCTCACAAAGTCCTCAAAGCCCGTGCCCTTTTGCTGTGTGATGAGTCCGAGGATGGAGAGAGTT
>JAYGGC010000147.1:0-9249 GCA_046581525.1 Roseibacillus sp.
GGGGGCCTGCTGGATGTAGGCGTCCACGCGGGTCGATCGGTTGCTCATGAGGGTAAGCATCGCGGAGGTCCGGTTGCAATGCAACGCGCGGGAAAGAGGTCCCCCAATGATTAATGAGTTGAGAATATCTGAGAAGTCTGATAAAATGAGCCATATTTTTGCTCGCGCCTCGGCGTGGATGCCGACGCCACCCCCCTGCAACAATGGGAGCCATCCCCAAGGGCCGACCGACGCCGGAAACTGTGCGCGGATCCAAAGTAAGCCTGCTCAGTTTTATCGTGCCAACGAGCTGCGACGAGGAGGAGACCCTCCAGTCGTTCTACGACGGGATCCGCGAACAGGCGGAACAGGTCGCGCCGTTCCTGAACAGGATCTTGCAGGATCGGACGTCGAGTGGAGATCGATGGCAGAAGATATTGCCGCGCGGAATTCTCCGGCGCATTGCGCCGTCGCGGATGTCGAAGTCGACGCAGGCGCCGCGTGCCATGCTGCCGGCCTGACCCGCGTGGTTCAGCCCGGCGGCTGCTCTCCGCGCAGATAGGCGCACGCTCCGTGCACCGATTGGAGGAGAAGCGGGTCGAGTTCGGCGAAGCGAGGCGGAATCATTTGGGCTGCGACTTGTTCTTCGCATTCGCGGCAGAGATCCTGGAGCTGCACCATTCCCATCGTCCCGGAGGCGCCCTTGAGCTGGTGGAAGATCCCCTTTGCATCGGCGAAGCGGCCCTCAGTGAGGGCGCCGTGAATTGAAGTGAGGTAGTCGCGGGCGGAGCCCTCAAAATCGATCACGATGGGAAGGAGCAGTTCCGGCACACCGGACGACATGGCGTCGAGCTGTGCGGTATCGAGTAAATGCACGGGAGCATTCTACGATTTGGTGGGGACTTGGGAAAGAGGAAGTGGTGTGTGGATCATTGGTAGTCGCGGTCCTCGGGACGACCGCGCCCGGGAGGAGGGGCCCCGGGCGGGAGATTGTGGTGGGAATCCCGCTGGGAATAGTTAAGATACGTTTAATGTCTGAGCAGGCCCCTCACCTTGTCCTGGCGGATGACGATGACACCATCCGCAACCTGTTGAAGCTGCACGCTGAGCGGGGCGGATTCACTGTCTCGACCGCCGAAAATGGAGCAGAGGCTCTGAAACTGGTGACGGATGATACCGACGTTGTGCTGCTGGATCTCCAGATGCCCGTGCTGGATGGCTTTGCCGCGCTTGAGCAGCTTTCCCAGGACTTTCCCGGACTGCCTGCGGTGGTCCTCACTTCGAGGGGCGAGGTCTCCGATGCGGTGAGGGCCATGAAGCTGGGTGCGCTGGACTATCTCACCAAACCGTTCGATCCGGACGAGCTCCTCGCGGTTCTGCGCAACGCGCGCCGTTTGCGCACTGCCGAGCGAGAGAACGAACAGCTGCGCGAAGCGATCGGCGGGACCGGACCCGAGATCGAGGTAGTGGCCGAGTCGGAGGCGATGCAGGAGGTGGTGGCCCAGGCGATCAAGGTGGCTGCGCTCGATTCGACGATTCTTCTTACGGGCGAGAGTGGGGTCGGGAAGGGGATGTTGTCACGGCTCATCCATGCCAAGAGTGCGCGTGCCGATCAGCCCTTCGTCACGGTCAGCTGTCCCGCTCTCCCACGGGAGTTGTTAGAGAGCGAGCTCTTTGGTCATGAGAAGGGTGCCTTCACCGGTGCAGTCCGTCGCCGGCGCGGGAAAGTGGAAGCTGCAAGCGGCGGAACACTCTTCCTTGATGAGATCGGAGACCTGCCGATCGACCTGCAGCCGAAGTTGTTGAGCGTGCTGCAGGACCGCCAATTTCAACGGTTGGGCGGAGAGGAAACCCTGGATGCGAACGTGCGCGTCATTGCGGCCACCAACCTTGATCTCGACCAGCGGATGAAGGAGGGTCAATTCCGTGAGGATTTGTACTATCGTTTGAGCGTGATCCCCATCGAGGTGCCGCCCCTGCGCGAACGGCTCGAGGAATTGCGCGGCTTGAGCATCTCCATGCTTGCCCGGATTGCGAAGCAGGGAGGCCGCAAGGGAGTGAAGCTCTCCAAGCAAGCCACCGCTGCGATGCATGCCTACGATTGGCCGGGCAATGTTCGCCAACTGGAGAATGTCCTGGAACGTTCCGCCGCCTTCTGTGATGGCGGGGTGATTGAATTGAAGGATCTCCCTGCCGTGGTGCGCGGGAGCAAACCTTCCGGCCGGGTGCCGGCGGGCATTGGAGGAATCTCCCTGTCCGATCTGGAACGAGAGTCGCTCATCCAGACCTTGAAGCTCTGCAACGGCAACAAGGCCGAGACCGCACGTCGGCTGGAGATCACGGAAAAGTCGGTCTACAATAAGCTGAAGCGGCACGGACTAATGTGAGGAAGGCGGAACGCCAAGTCCTGGATCTAGCTGCCGAATGGCGGAAACGCTACGAAGCGGAATACGCTGCTCGAATCGAAGCGCAGCGACGGCTCGAGGCCCAGACCGACGAGCTTGATCGCGCCAAGCATCTGCTTGCCCGGCGCGTCCAGGACCAAGGGTGGCACGGGAAGAACAGCGAGGAGAAATTCAAGGTCTTCTTCAACGCCTCGGTCGATGGAATCGTCCTGTTGGATGGTTTCGGGAGGTTTGTCGAAGTGAACGACACTGCGGTGCACATGTTCGGCTACCCCCGCAAGCAATTGCGAAACATGTACATCTCGCATCTCATGGCGTGGCAGGTGAGCAGCGCGGCCCTGAATGAGGTGCAACGGACCGGCCACAGCCGCAGTGAATCTGATTTGCGCCGAAGTGACGGTTCAATGGTGCCGGTGGAAGTGGTCTGGGGACGGGTGAAGTATGAAGGACGCACGCTGGTGCACGGAATTGTGCGCGACATCAGGGACCGGAGAAAGGCGATTGCGGATATCAGGCGGGCCAAGGAAGAGGCTGAGCGCGCCGACAAGGCCAAGTCGATGTTTGTGGCCATGATGAGCCACGAGATCCGAACTCCGCTCAACGGCATCATTGGCTATGCGGAGTTGCTCCTCGACACCGAACTCTCAGATGAGCAGCGCGAAAACCTCGGCCTGATCCAGAAGAGCGGGGACATCCTGCTCAGCATCATCAACGACCTGCTCGACTTCTCTCGTATCGAGAGTGGCCGCCTCGACCTCGAGCAGGTTGACTTCGAGCCCGCTGATTGCATCGAGGAGGTTCTGGGACTGCACGCCGCCAAGGCTTCTGAGAAAGGGGTTGAACTGGCCTACGACATGATGGAGGGCATGCCCGCGGTGGTGCAGGGTGACGTCGCGCGGGTGAAGCAGATTCTCCTCAACCTGGTTTCCAACGCCCTCAAGTTTACTTCCCGCGGTGTGGTGATGGTCAATTGTCGCGTCCTGCCTGGTCTCTTTCTGGAGTTCTCGGTACGGGACACGGGGATTGGATTCGATCCTGCGAAGGCTGCCAGTCTCTTTGAGCCCTTCCAGCAGGAGGACGTCTCGACCACCCGCAAATATGGCGGGACCGGGTTGGGCCTCGCGATTTGCAAACGGCTGGTGGAACGCATGGGGGGACGAATCGGCGCCAACTCGAAAGTGGGAGAGGGTGCGGACTTCCGCTTTACCATCCCGCTGGTGGTGGGAAAATCGAGCCCCTTCGGACTGGTTGAGGAACAAGGGCAGTTCGATGGCCGGCGCGCTCTCGTCATCGATGACAACGAGATCAATCAACGCTTCATGTCGAAGCGACTTGCGGCCTGGGGATTCGAGAGCGACGTGGTGGGTAGTGGTCAGCAGGGACTCCAGCAACTTGCCAATGCGCACTACGACGTCATCTTCTGTGACATGATAATGCCGACCATGGACGGCCTGGAATTTGCACGCCTCGCCATCGAAGCGGCGGGATCGCTGCTTCCACCCATGATCCTCATCACCTCGGCCCGCTTGAGCGGAGAAAAGGAGCACGCGCTTGCCGCCGGCTACCGCCAGGTTCTCTTCAAACCGGTCCGCCAGCGCGAACTCCTCCGGACCATCCACTGGGTCTTCAATCCGGGCTCGCACTACGAAATTGTTCCGACCAAGGATCTTCCCTCACGGAAGGAGCCGGTGGGCGACCGGTTCATTCTGATCGCAGAGGACAATCCCATCAACGCAAAGCTCGCGGGCCTGATCCTGGCGAAGTTGGGCTTCCAGTCCAATTTCGCTGAGAATGGGCGCGAGGCGATTGAGAAGCTTCGGGAAGGCCAACGCTACGAGGCGGTGTTCATGGACATGCACATGCCGGAGATGGATGGCATCGAAGCAGCCCATCGCATTCGAGCCGGCCAAGGCGGCGGACAAACCGCCAACCTCCCGATCATCGCGGTCACTGCCAACGTCCTGGAGACCGATCGCGAAACTTGTCTCAAGGCCGGCATGAACGGTTACCTCCCCAAACCTCTTCGTCCTGTTGACGTCGAGAACGCGCTGCGCGAGTTCGGGTTGGTGGACTAGCGTTCCCGACCTGGCCCTGCGGTCCGGTAATTCTTTCCAGGTAAGGAATTCCGATTCCGGTAACTGTTACCGTGTTTTGGGTGTGAAAGATTATATTAACTTTTCTTAACTAAAATTGTTACCTGCTCGTTATCAGGGAGTTACATTGCGCAGGGCGGAGTTGGCACGCGTCGTGCAAATAGGAATCACACTCCGCAACTCCAGACATGCTGGAACACTTCGCTCACACCATACCTCAGAACACCTCCGCCGCGGCATTGCGCTCG
Organism: Roseibacillus sp.; assembly: GCA_046581525.1. Classification (GTDB taxonomy): domain Bacteria; phylum Verrucomicrobiota; class Verrucomicrobiia; order Verrucomicrobiales; family Akkermansiaceae; genus Roseibacillus_B. Next base: position 4,726 of record JAYGGC010000147.1, read on the forward strand.
CATGGCGTCGATCGGATGTTTGGGTCTTGGAACGGATTGGTTCACCGCTGCGGAAAACAGCTTTTGACTACAGCAGGGCTACCATCTGTGTCCAATCACAGCCAGTTCCATGACAGTTCCAGAATGCAGGGTCTGTTTTTGGATGGAGGTTGGGATCGGACTCAGGCTCCGCTGCAAACATCTTTCGATCCGCCCATGGCTGGTGCGGAACGAGTTCTTACAGGAGAGGCTGACTGCCTCTTCGGTAATCATAGCAGAATATGTCCGGGTGGTAGCGGGCATTAATTTGACTGACAAGGCAAGGTAAGGGAGGCGCCAGGTTTAAAACTGGCGCCTCTCTGCTTGTACGGGGGATGTGAGTTCAATGCGGGCGGGGGAAACCTGACTGGGCGGTTACCAAGTACGCTCGCGGCCGCGGGGACAGAAATCAACCTCTTGCCCTCCGCCGACGCCGTGGACGATTCTGAAGTCTTGGCGTGCCTGGCAGATGGGAATTGTTTGGAAACCGGCTCGTGGACTCGGGGAGGGTCCGGGATCCCCGTGCTCTGAGTTGCAAAGCAGGCCTTCCCCGCTAAAGCTGAGGGCGTGTCCTTCAAGTTGGTCAGTAAATTCGGTGCCAAGGGCGACCAGGAGCAGGCCATTGAAAAGCTGGTAAAGTCGGTGGAGGCGGGGAATGCCCACCAGACCCTCCTCGGGGTCACGGGATCCGGCAAGACGTTCAGTATGGCCAATGTGATCGAGCGGATTGGCAAGCCAGCGCTCGTCATGAGCCACAACAAGACTCTCGCGGCACAGCTCTACTCCGAGTTTAAGAACTTTTTCCCGAACAACGCGGTTGAATACTTCGTGAGCTACTTCGACTACTTCCAGCCCGAAGCCTACATCCCGCGGAGTGACACCTACATCGAGAAGGATTCCTCCATCAACGAGGAGATTGAGAGGTTGCGCCTGAGCACCATGGGATCCCTGCTCACCCGCCCGGACACCATCGTGGTGGCTTCGGTGAGTTGCATCTACGGTTTGGGATCGCCGGACGACTACGAGGGGATGATGGTGCCCGTTTGGCAGGGCCAGGAACTTGGGCGCGATGAGTTCCTGGCGCAGCTGGTGGGGATCCTCTTCGAGCGCAACGACATCGCCTTTGGGCGCGGCAAGTTTCGGGTGCGTGGAGACGTGGTGGAAGTGCATCCCGCCTACCTCGAGGACACTGCGATCCGGGTGGAGTTTTTTGGCGACGAAGTCGATCGAATCTCAACGATCGACGTCCTCACCGGCGCGGTCGTCGAACGCGTCGACAAGCACACCTTCCTCCCCGCCAAGCAGTTCGTGAGCTCCCCCGACAAGATGCAGGGGGCCATGATCGCGATTCGCGCGGAGATGGAGGAGCGCGTGGAGTTCTTTGAAAAGAACGGCAAGCTCATCGAGGCGCAGCGTCTCAAGATGCGCACCGAGTACGATCTCGAGATGATGCAGGAGATGGGATTCTGCCAGGGGATCGAGAACTACTCGCGGCACATTACGGGACGCGCTCCTGGAGACCGCCCCTACACCCTGATCGACTTCTTTCCCGATGATTTCCTGGTCCTGATGGATGAGAGCCACGTCGGCGTTCCGCAGATCCGCGGGATGTACGAAGGCGACATGAGCCGCAAGCGGGTTCTCGTCGAACACGGCTTCCGGCTTCCCAGCGCTCTCGACAACCGGCCGTTGCGCTTCAACGAGTTCATGGAGCTCACCAGGCAGCGCGTCTACGTCAGCGCCACGCCCGGTCCATTTGAAGTGGTCAATTCAAGACCCGAGAACAAGGGCTACATTCCAGTGCACGGCAACCAGGAGCGTGGCATCGATCCGATCAAGCTGCGCCAACTCCGCATCATCCCGAGCCCGACCGACGATCCGGTGGAGGCCTTTGAGGTCACCAGGAATGGAACCCCTCTCATCGTGGAGCAGATCATTCGTCCCACCGGGCTCCTCGATCCGATCCTCACCTTCAAATCGCTGGAGGGACAGATCGACGCCACGATCGAATGTTGCCGGCAGCGTGTCGAGAAGAAGGAACGTGTGCTGGTGACCACCTTGACCAAGCGGACCGCGGAAGACCTCACCGAGTACCTGCAGGGAGCGGGGCTCAAGGTGCGTTACATCCACGCCGACATCGACGCCGTGGAACGGGTGGAAATCCTGCGGCAGCTCCGGGCGGCCGAGTTCGACATCCTGGTGGGGATCAATCTCTTGCGGGAAGGTCTCGATCTTCCCGAGGTCTCGCTGGTTTGCATTCTGGATGCGGACAAGGAGGGCTTCCTGCGCAACGAGACCAGCCTGATCCAAACTGCGGGCCGTGCTGCGCGCCATATCAATGGGGAGTGCGTGATCTTTTGCGACCAGGTGACGGACTCCATCCAGCGGCTCATCGACGTGACGGAATATCGGCGGGCCCGCCAGCAGGAGCACAACGAGAAACACAACATCACGCCGCAGAGTGTGGTGCGTGCGGTGCAGAAAAGTCTGCACCAGTACCAGGACGACCGGAGCGCGGCCGAGAAACTGAACAGCTCCCTGGTGGCGGAAGACGCCTCGGTCTACGATGCCGTCAACGTCCTGATGGAGCTGGAAGGCGAGATGCAGGAGGCCGCCGCCAAGCTCGAATTCGAGCGCGCTGCCCATCTGCGGGATCAGATCAAGGAACTCAAAAAGCGGGCGGGGCTGGAGAAGGACGAAGATGTGAAGAAGGAGAAGGTGAACTACGCGAAGAAGAAGTAGGGCTGTGCTCCGGCGCGCCCTCCGCCACCTGCCCGAAGTGAATGTTGCCGAGCCCGAGTTGGCGGGTGGTCGGTGACGTCCCTCGGCGACGACCGGTTCCCGAGGTGACCTGGAGCCGCCCCAGGGGAAGAGTCCCCTGGTGTTGCGGATCGTTGAGACCCCCGCTAGGCTTTCGTATGGAGATTGAGGGAAAGGTGGCGGTTGTCACCGGGGCGAGTCGCGGTGTGGGTGCGGCCACCGCGAGAGCGCTGGCGAAGCGCGGTTGTTCGGTGCTGATCAACTACGCGCAGTCGACAGCGTCTGCCGAGGGAGTCCGCGAGGAGGTGAAAGCGCTGGGCGTCGGTGCGGCAGTGTTCCAGGGCGATATCGCGGACGATGCCGTTTGCCGCGGGATGGTGGATGCCGCGGTGGCGGCCTTCGGACGGCTGGACATCCTGGTCAACAATGCGGGGACCACCCGCTTTATCCCGCACTCCGATCTTGATGCAGTGACCGACGAGGTGTGGTCGCGCCTCATGGAGGTCAACCTGAAAGCTCCCTTCCAATGCGCGCGTGCCGCCCGTCCACATCTCGAAGAAGGAGGAAGTGGCGAGATCGTCTCGGTCGCCAGCGTGGCAGCCTTCACCGGACGAGGCAGCTGCATTCCCTACTGCGCCTCCAAGGCTGCGCTGGTCACCATGACGAAGTCCCTGGCCCGCATCATGGGTCCTGCCATCCGGGTCAACGCGGTCGCTCCTGGATTCATCAAGGGCGACTGGCTGCGCGAGGGAGTGGGTGAAAACTACGAGGCCTTCCTCGCAGAGAAGGAGGCTGAAGCGCCCCTTCAGAATGCCTGTGCGCCCGAGGATGTAGCGGCGGCGATCCTGAGCCTGATCGAAGGCTCGGATCTTGTTACCGGCGAGACCCTTACCTGCGATGCCGGGCACTCCTTGGGTGGAGGGTTCTGAGCAGGAGCGAGAGATCGGGGGGTGAGTCGGGAGGTGCGCTTGCAACATTTCGCGTGGAAGCTGCTTGTGGCGGGAGGCCGTGACGTGAGGGTGGTAGTGGAAGAAAGATTCCTTCTTTCACACACCGACATCTCTTCGACCACGCTGATGGGTGACGCCCGCCCGAAGTCACGCGTCCGGGTGACCCGGAGAGCGGGGGACCAATTTCCTGCAAGTTGAGCTACGATGAGGGAGCGCTGCCTGCAAACTTGCGCTGCTCCCACCAGAGCATTCCAAGGGCACCCAGGGCAATGAGTGCGCCAAGGAACTCCCGGGTGAGTTCGACCCGCGGATCGGCGGTGGACATGCTGCTCTGGATCAGGGTGAACCGTTCGTCTCCAAAGAGGTTGATCCAGAGACCCCAGCCGGTTCGCCCGAGTTGGATGAGGCAGGTGAGAGCGGCCACCTTGAGGATCCACTTGGGCAATGGCTTGAAGAGCGCAAGGGCACAGAGGACCGCGATCAGTCCGTAGAAGCAGAGCCAGAGGGCAGCGTCGAGCCTGGATGGGCGATGGTAGTCCTCCCCGATGTCGTTGGCCTGCACCCAGGCGAAGAACCCGAAGAGCAAGGCTCCGACGATGTTCAGGATCTTGAAGGGGACGGGAAGCTTCATCAACGGAGGGCGTCTTTGGTGGCGGGCGGGGAGGGGCCTTGGCAAGGCGAAATTCGAAGCCCCCCGGGGTTCTCCCGGAGCGCCGAAAATCCAGACTCAATATAACAGAAGAAAAAACTGTTCAAAAGAACAGCATGAACTAGGTTGAGCTCATGGACCTATTGA
>JAYGGC010000183.1:0-17761 GCA_046581525.1 Roseibacillus sp.
AAAGTGGCGCGCCCGGGAGAACTCGAATCCCCAACCTCCTGATCCGTAGTCAAGCGCTCTATCCAATTGAGCTACGGGCGCATGGCCGCGAGCGGCGAGGGCGGAAGGTAGGGAATCACGCGCAGGTGTCAAGACGGTTGAGGACGGACTGGTCCCCAGCAAATCAGCCTCCTTTTCGGCCCTACCACTTCTCGATGATCCGGGGTTCCCAAGCCTTCAGGCGGGAGAGGAGCTGCTCCAGACTCTCCTCCACCAGCAGGCTCTCCAAGTGCTCTGCTTTGAGGAATTCCTGCTCCACAGGCTGATGGAGAAAGCCATGCAGGGGGTCATAGAAGCCCGAAGTGTTAAGGAAGGCACAGGGTTTGGCGTGAATCGCGAGCTGGGTCCAGGTGAAGACCTCGAAAATCTCCTCGAGAGTCCCGATCCCCCCAGGGAGCGCCACGAAGGCGTCGGCCAACTCCGCCATCATCGTTTTGCGCTCGTGCATCGAGGAGACCACGTGGAGTTCAGTGAGCCCAAGGTGGCCGAGATCCTTGACCAAAAGCGCCTGCGGGATCACGCCGACCACCGCTCCCCCTGCCTCCAAGGCACCCTCCGCAAGGGCCCCCATGAGACCGACATCACCGCCACCGTAGACCACGGTGATCCGGTGGCCGGCCAGACTGGCTCCAAAGAGACGGGCGGCCTCAAGGAACTCGGGGTTCCGGCCTGGACTGGAACCGCACTACACGCAGATGGAAGAAACCGCCATGAGAGATACGACTGAAATGCAGCGAGCTTATTCCCAGATCACCAAAATCGGTTGCGCATAGTCAGGGCCGCGAAGGGAGAATGCGCTACCGAATCCTTCGCTTTTTTTGCCGGACAATTCCGGTGGCGATCACGAGTCCAAGGGCTGCCACGCCAAGGGCGATCATCCCGAAGGGCCACTCGTCTCCATGGGTATGTCCCGGAGGCCCAGGGTGCGCCATGGCACTTCCCAGCAACACGCTCTGCACAGCGATCACTGTGCCTGCCAGTTTTGCTTTTATCATCTTCATAGTCGTTTTGTCAGATCTTTCGGTGATTCGATGCGAGCAGGGGAAACACCTCCGCCATCGCCGTCCGAACCGCCGTGAGGGCTTTCCGCAGCGTCAGGCTGCGACTGGCCACCATCCGGACTACCACCACTCCCTCTCCGAGTTCGCTCACGCCACACTTTAAATCCTCAGCTTGCAGCGCACGCTCCACCTCCTCCAACACGGTCATACAGGCTCCTCCTTCCCCGCCCACGAACCAGGCCGCACCATAGTAACAGTTTTCCCAGCCCGGCACCCGAAGCGGCCACCCCCCGTCATTGGGGGAAAGCACCATTCGTTCCCGAACGACCAGCTGGTTCTCCCGATGCAGTTCCAGGGTGGTGACGTAGCGGCGATAGGCATAACATTCTCCATGTGCCACTCGCCCCGGCGCGAGCAGATCAAAGAAGGCCAGTTGGGAACTTTGTCCCAGGCGGATGCGAGTGGTCTGCTCGACGTCTGAGTCGCGCTGCGGAATGACCCACTCGGGGAGGAACTCCAGCCAGGCGCGGTCCTCGATCCTGAAGTCCTGGGCAATCGTTGCCCGCCCGGTCCGCATGGTGTGAAAGCGCATCGCACTCGGTGCGGTGAGTGCCACCCGGGCATCCGCTCCGACGTGAATCTGCGAGCTCATTTCATCGCCCGTGAAGATCCCCGCGGTTGGATTGACCATCTGAACGGTGAGGACCTCACCGTTCCAGTAGGGCTTGCTGATGTGGGCAAGCCCCCCGGCTCGCCGGCGATGCAACACGGTGCGGTCCCGGTCCGTATCGTGGCGAAACTCCATCCGCAGAGTGCTCTGTATGCTTCCAATCATTCTCCCGCCATCGCCAGGTCGGCGAAGAGCACTTCTCGATCGAACCATGCAAAGAGGTCCTTCAAGCCGCGCTGCGATTTCAAGTCGGTGAAGAGAAACGGGCGTTGCGCGCGTTTGGCACGGCAGTCGCGCGCCATCGCATCCACGTCCGCACCCACATAGGACGCCAGGTCGGCCTTGTTCACGACCAGGAGATCGGAATTCGCGATGGCGGGCCCACCCTTGCGAGGGATGTCGTCACCCTCCGTGACATCAATCACGTAGATGAAAATGTCCGCCAGCTCCGGAGAGAAGGTGGCCGTGAGGTTGTCGCCCCCACTTTCGATCAGGATGAACTCCAAGCCATGGAACCGCGCCTCGAGCTCCTCGACCGCGTCGAGATTCATCGAAATGTCATCCCTGATCGCGGTGTGCGGACAGCCCCCGGTTTCCACGCCGACGATCCGCTCCGTCGGCAGGGCAGAGGCCTCGTTCAGCATGCGGGCATCCTCCTTGGTGTAGATGTCGTTGGTGATTACGGCCATGTTGTACTTGTCGCCATAGTGGCGGCACAGCGCCAGGCAGAGCGTCGACTTGCCGGATCCCACCGGACCACCGATTCCCACGCGGATTGCATTCTTCTCGTTCATGATTGGATCCTTACGAAATAAACATGCGCGCCCCGGCCCGCTCATGGCGGGCAGCCGCGATATCCCAGAGTGGATTGAAGGTCCCCAGTTCATCGTCCCCACAGGCGAGCACACCGGCAAATTCCGCTTCCACCGCGCTCAACGCTTCCTGCAGGATCACCTGCGTCGCTCCCGGACCGAGGGGCAACAACTTCAGGGCCGCCTGCAGCAGAGCGGAATAGGCCTGGTAGGCTCCCACCCACAGAGCGCCCTCCACCGGCACACCTCGCTCTCCGAGAACGGCTCCCAGCACCACTGGCACCTGGAAATGCGTGAACCAGTCCCGCTGCACCACTGCATCCCCTGCTCGCCATGTCCGGCAATAGAGCAACCAGGTCTGGCGACCGACCTTGCTTGCAGCCTCGCGTAATTGGCGCGTGGCGCGAAGGGCAAACGCCCACTGGTCCCACCTGCGCACCGCTTCGGCATCGCCGTCGAGCACCGCGGAGTGCACCCGCGCTATCAGGGGCAGTTCCACCTTAACCAGTCCGTGGGCTACGTCCCGCAGGAGAAATTCCCGCAAGCTCTTCTCGTCCCGCACCACCCCTTCCTGGCACATCCCCTCCAGTCCAAGCGAATGGGCATAGGCACCCACCGGCAGCGCGCTGTCCGCGAAGTGCAGCATGGGAGCAATCCAGGGCCACTCTGTCAGGTCGCTCTTCATCAATGCCGGTGACCGCTGGAGTGCGCACCGCAACGCAGAACATCGGTTCTCAATTCATATCCAATTCCGATCCGCTTGAGGGAATCCGTCAGGGTGGGAAAGGCTTCCACTACGATCTCATCATCGCGCACCTCCACCGGGATGTGGCGATTCCCCAGGTACCACCCGATCTTCGCCGCCATCTCCGAGGCCTCCGGCAAAGTGATCACCACCACCTCTTCGGGCTCCTGCACCACCCGAAAGGCCCGCGCCCCGGCATCAAGAAAATCACCGTCCACTACGGGTTGGGACAGGGCCACCGCCACCTCGGTGCCATCTTCCGCCACCGCTCTCCAGCGCCTCTTCTGCAGGGTGTGACGATCGACCTGAACCGGGACCGCTCCGTCGGCACCCCGCTCGAGCATCCTCTTCACCAGGATTGGAGTGGCCGCACTCATCAGAACAGGAAGTAACGCTGAGCGAGGGGCAGTTCCCTCAGTGGTTCGCAGGTGAGAACCTCGCCGTCCGCCTTCACCATGTAGGTCTCAGGATCGATCTCGATGTCGGGAGTGCTCGCATTGAAGAGGAGATCGGCCTTGCTCACGCTGCGGGTCTGCGAAACCGGAACGAGGCGTTTGTCCACGCTCAGGAAGTCCGCCAGGCCCGCCTCCAGGGCGGCGGCACTCACGAAGCTGAGGCAGGTGCTCGCGCGAGCCTTGCCGTGCGCGGCGAACTGAGGTCGATAGAGCGTCGGTTGGGTCGTGGGAATGGAAGCGTTCGGATCTCCCATGTTCGCCATCGCGATCATGCCACCCTTGAGCACGAGTTCCGGCTTCACTCCGAAGAAGGCCGGCTTCCAGATCACGATGTCGGCCAGCTTGCCCACCATGAGCGAACCAACCTCGCCGGCCATCCCGTGGGTGAGAGCCGGGTTGATAGTGTACTTCGCCACGTAGCGCAGCGCGCGGAAGTTGTCGGCCGCGCCGTGACCTTCGCCCTCCAGCTTGCCGAATTGCACCTTCATCTTGTGAGCGGTCTGCCAGGTTCGGGAAATCACCTCTCCCACCCGTCCCATAGCCTGGCTGTCGGAGGCGATCATCGAAATCGCCCCACGGTCGTGAAGGATATCTTCCGCCGCAATCGTCTGAGGCCGGATGCGGGACTCCGCGAAGGCCACGTCCTCCGGGATCTTGGAGTCCAGGTGGTGGCACACCATCAGCATGTCGAGATGCTCATCGATGGTGTTTACAGTGAAGGGACGGGTCGGGTTGGTGGAGGACGGCAGAACGTTAGGGTGAGAGCACACCTTCAAGATGTCCGGGGCGTGACCGCCTCCTGCACCTTCCGAGTGGTATGTGTGGATCGTGCGGCCCGCGATCGCGGCCAGGGTATCCTCTACGAATCCGGACTCGTTGAGAGTATCGGTATGTATGGCGACCTGGACGTCGAGCTCGTCCGCCACACCGAGGCAGGAATCGATCGCAGCAGGGGTGGTGCCCCAGTCCTCGTGGAGTTTGAGCCCGATCGCGCCGGCTCGCACCTGCTCTCGGAGGGGTTCCGGAGTGGCGCAGTTGCCCTTGCCGAGGAAGCCGAGATTGACGGGATACTCGTCGGCCGCCTCCAGCATGCGATGGATGTTCCAGGCACCCGGCGTGCAGGTAGTGGCGTTGGTTCCGGTGGCCGGACCGGTCCCGCCTCCAAGCATGGTGGTCACTCCGCTCGCGATCGCTTCGTTGATCTGTTGGGGACAGATAAAATGAATATGAGCATCGAGTCCGCCGGCGGTCACAATGGCCCCTTCCGCGGCGATGGCCTCGGTTCCCGCCCCGATGATCATGCCATCCTTCTTCCCGGTGGCGGGATCTTCTACCAGCGAACCGATGCCGTTCTGGATTCCGGGGTTGCCGGCATGCCCAATACCCACGATGCGACCGCCACGAATGCCGATGTCGGCCTTCACGATCCCGAGTTCGGCATCGAGGATGGTGGCATTGGTGATCACCACGTCGAGCGACTCGGCATCCAGGGCGGTCGAAGACTGGCCCATCCCATCGCGGATAACTTTTCCACCGCCGAACTTCACCTCATTGCCATAGCCTCCGGACTCGGCGATGAAATCGCGCTCGACCTCAATCAGCAACTCGGTGTCCCCGAGCCGCACCTGGTCGCCCACGGTGGGCCCGAAGTGTTCCGCGTACTGTTGTCTCGTCAGTTCCAGGCTCATCTCTTCAATCCAGCTTCCCGTTGATCTTTCCGTTCAATCCCCAAACCTCTCGGCCGCCGGCCAGCGCGACAAGCTCGACCTCGCGCTCGTCACCCGGTTCAAAACGCACCGCAGTTCCAGCCGGAATATTGAGGCGAAATCCCCGGGCAGCATCGCGGTCGAACTGAAGTGCGGAATTCACTTCGAAGAAGTGGAAGTGGCTTCCCACCTGGATCGGCCGGTCACCGGTATTGGCTACTTCCAGCACTTTCGTTTCCAGCCCCTCGTTGGCAGGCAACGGAGGTCCGTCCTTGGCGATCAGTTCTCCCGGAATCATTGTATCGGATTGTGTACGGTAACTAACTTGGTCCCATCGGGGAACGTCGCTTCAGCCTGGACCTCGTGAATCATCTCGGGGATTCCCTCCATCACATCATCCCGTCCCAAGATTCGGGTTCCCTCATCCATCAACTCGGCGACCGATTTTCCATCCCGCGCTCCTTCCAGGATCTCATAGGCGATGATCGCGATGGCCTCAGGGTAGTTCAGTTTCAAACCTCGCTCTTGCCGGCGGCGCGCCAAGTCGGCGGCCACCACCACCATCAGCTTCTCGGTTTCACGGGGAGTCAGATGCATTCTGGAATTTTGTTAAATAGTCAAATGTCGCGAAATCAGGTCCTCTGAGAGAAGCTCGATCGATCCACTTTCCATAATCGAGCCCCGATCCATGATGTAGAAGCGATCAGCCACGCGCTTTGCAAAATCGAGGTACTGTTCGACGAGCAGGATGCTCAATTTGTAGGTCTTCTTGAGATAGAGCAGGGCGTCTTCAATCTGATCGATGATGGACGGCTGGATTCCTTCTGTAGGTTCGTCGAGCAGAAGCAAACTAGGCTTGGTCAGGAGCGCGCGCGCGATGGCAAGTTGCTGCTGTTGACCACCACTGAGGACTCCCCCTTTGCGGCGCAACATCTCCTTGATAACCGGGAACAGTTCGTAGACTTCCTCCAGGCGTTCGCTCGCACCCTTGCCGGCCACCGAAAGGCTGACCTTGAGGTTTTCCCACACCGTGAGGTTGGGAAAGATGTCGCGTCCCTGGGGGACGTAGCCGATTCCACGGCGGGCCCGAATCTCGGGTTTGGCGCTGCCGAAGGGCTCTCCGTCCATGAGAACGCTGCCCCCCTTGTTGGAGACCAGGCCCATCACCGCCTTCAGAGTCGTGGTCTTGCCAACTCCATTACGGCCCAGCAAAACGACCACTTCGTTCTCCGGAACGATCAGATTTACTCCGCGCAGGATGGGCGACTGATCGTAGAACACCTCCAGCTCCTGTAGCTCGAGTTTTGCGGCCGCGGAGGCCGGGGCGCTCTTTTCCTCTTTTGCCGTCTCCGTCATGCGACCTCCTCATGTTTCTGGCGACCGAGGTAAACCTGGATTACCTCCTCATCGCTCGCCACGAAATCGAAGTTCCCCTCCTTGAGAACTCTTCCCTGGTGCAGGACGGTGACCCTCCGTGCGATCTGGCGAACAAACTCCATGTCATGCTCGACCACCACGATGCTGTGCTTACCCTCGAGGCTAAGGAGCAGCTCCCCGGTCCGTTCCGTTTCCTCGTCGCTCATTCCCGCCGCAGGCTCGTCCACCAGAAGAATGCGCGGGTTCTGCGCCAGGAGCATCCCGATCTCCAACCACTGCTTCTGCCCGTGGGAGAGATTGCCTGCCATTTCATCTCTGCGCTCGGTGAGACGGATCGTTTTGAGCACTTCGTCGATCTCCTCGAGATCCTCCGCGCTCGGCTTGTAGAAAAGCGCTCGCACCAGGCTGCGGGACCGGTCGAGAGAGAGGAGCAGATTGTCGAAGACCGTATGGTTGGCGTAAACGCTCGGCGTCTGGAACTTGCGCGCAATACCGAGGCGGTTCACCTGGTATTCCTTCATCCGGGTCAGGTCCACATCACGTCCATCGTCATGGTGGAACAAGATCGTTCCTTCATCGGGCCGCGTGCGCCCGGTGATGAGATCCATGAAGGTGCTCTTGCCCGCTCCATTCGGTCCGATCACGGTGCGCAACTCCCCCTCTCCAAGGTAAAAGCTCAGATCGTCAATTGCCTTGAACCCGTCGAATGCCTTGGAAACACCCTGCACGGACAGAACGAGATCGGAACTCTTTGGATTGGTCGGTTTCATCGGTGATCAGGTCTCGTTGCGCACGGGAGCGTCCTCCGCAGTTTCGTCGTCTTCTCCCGTCCCGCGTTCGGGCCCCTTCGGCCAGTACTTCGCCCGCAGGTTTTGAAGGAGCCCCATGATTCCGTTCGGCATGAAGAGGACCACCAGGACGAAAATCGTACCGAGGATGATCAGCCAGCTCTCGGGATACGCCCTGGTAGCCCAACTCTTGAGCATGTTGACCAGGACCGCCCCAATGATCGGTCCGAACTTGGTCCCGCGACCGCCCAGAGCAACCCAGACGACGATATCGAGCCCCTTGGTGGGCCACATTTCACCGGGGTTGATGATCCCGGCCTGGGGGACGTAAAGCGCCCCGGCCATTCCTGCGATGATGGCGGAGACCACGAAGATGAAGAGCTTGAAGTGAGTCGTAGAATAGCCGGAAAACCGGACCCGGTTTTCCGAATCGCGAATGGCTTCCTGGATCTTGCCAAACTTGGTGGTGAGGAGCCACGAGATGAACATATACACAAGCAAGAGGAGAATTCCCGAGGCGATAAAGAGGGCCCGGGTGGTGGACTCTTCCCGAATGTCAGCTCCCAGGATGTACTTGAAATCGGTGAATCCGTTGTTCCCTCCAAAGGTAAAGTCGTTCCGGAAGAAGAGGAGGGCGGCGGCGTAGGTCAACGCCTGGGTGAGGATCGCGAAGTAGACGCCTTTGATCCGTGACCGGAAGGCAAGGAAGCCAAAGATGAGCGCCACCAGTCCCGGCACCCACATCGCAGCGAGGATCGCAAAAGTAGGACTGTAGAAGGGCCTCCAGTGGGTCGGGAGCTCGGTGTATCCGAGGAAGACCATGAAGTCCGGAAGTTGGCTCTTGTAGGCTCCCAGCTCTCCGATCATGAGCATGAGATGCATCCCGAATGCATAGCCCCCGAGAGCGAAGAAAAGGCACTGCCCCAGGCAAAGGAGCCCGGTGTATCCCCAGAGCATGTTGAGGCTCATCGCCAGCACCGCGAAGCAGAGGTATTTTCCCCAGACCCCGAGCTGAAAGCCCGTGACATGAAAAGCCTGCCCTTCCTGCAGCAGGCCGTTCAGACAGGGCAGGAGAATCACCATACCGATCAGCAGGAGGAAGACGATCTCCTCCGTCCGGCTTTGAAAGGGCCGCAGCGGCTTCTCTGGCAACTTAATCATCGAGGCTCCGGGAACGCGCGGGGAATAGACCTCCCGGTCTTAACTGGAGGAAAAGGATGATGCCGAAGAGCACCGTGATCTTACCCATTACCGGGCCGAGAATGGGCTGCAGACTTTGATCCGCCATCCCGATCCCAAGGGAAGAGAGAGCAGCCCCCGCAAGGTTCCCGACCCCGCCGATGACGACAACCATGAAGCTGTCGACAAGGTAGGTTTGTCCCATCGAGGGCCCTACATTGCCGATCTGCGAAATGAAGGCACCAGCCAATCCAGCCAGCCCTGATCCGAAGGCGAAGGTCAGCATGTTCACGCGGGCGGAGCGCACCCCCAAACTGGAAGCCATCTGGCGATTTTGCATAGTGGCCCGGACGTGCAGCCCCCACTTCGTGCGGGTGATAAGGATCCAAGTCCCCACGATCACGAAAATCGCGAACCCGATCACGAAAAGGCGGTTGTAGGACATCGTAACGCCACCAACCTCGTAGCTCGAAGACAACCACTGGGGGGAGGAAACCGCGACGTTGGCCGCTCCGAACTTCAGTCGGAAAGCCTGTTGGAGAACCATCGAGATTCCCCAAGTTGCCAGTAATGATTCCAGAGGACGCTTGTAGAGAAACTGGATGACCCCCCGCTCAAGGATAACTCCGAAGAACGCGGCGGTCAAAAAGGCGGCGGGCAAAGCCCACAGGAAGTACGATTCATAGGCTGCAGTCCCTTCCCCGAAGGCCTTCGCAAAGTAGCCCTGGACCAGATAGACGGTGTAGCCTCCGATCGCGATGAACTCGCCGTGGGCCATGTTGATCACGCCCATCAGACCAAAGGTGATGGCCAGTCCATAGGACACCAACAGGAGAACCGAACCGAGACTCAATCCTCGGAAGAGGGTAGCGTAAAATTCGACCCTCTTTTGCTTGGCATCAATCCTTTTAAATGCCGCCACCGAAGCCGACACGATCGCCTCGGCCTGGTTGCGTGCTTCATCGGTAGCCTCCTCATCATCGAGGACCTTCCCGGCCTCCACCACGAGTTTGTCGATGAAATCGCGGGAAGGAAACGACTCGAGCTCACCCAGCGCCCTCACGGCCTCGAGCTGCTCCTCGGGGCTGCCATTGGAAAGTAGCGTAATGTGAATGGCCTCCTCAAACGCGCGCCGGACCTTCTCGTTGTCCTGCGCGGCGGCCCGTTCCCGCAGGACCGGCAGATACTCCGGCTTCTGGCTCAGCCCCAGTTTTTCGACCGCCGCAATACGCGCCCGGAGACTGGACGAACTCAGATCGAGGAGATTCACAAGGCGCCTGAGATCCTTGCGCAGTCGGCGACTGGGCCGGCTCGTATCCGGTTCACTGTCGGGAACAACAGCATCACCGGTGGCAATATTGAAATAGCCCTCGGGGGTCTTGAGAAGCGCCATAACTTGGTCGGATCCAGGTGGCGTGTAGGTGCTGATCTCACCAACCCGCCAGGCGCCCACCACGGTTTTGATGATCTCATCCCCATGCTCCTCGAGCGCTTCAACCGCCTGCTTCCGCTCGTCGCCATCACCGAGGATGATGGTGACAAGGAGACGTCGCGCTTCGGTCTCCTCGGCGTGAATCGCGCTCCCACCGAGACTGAGGAGAAATACCCACAACGGGAGCATGCGCTGAACAATCCTATTCACCAGGTTACAGAGGTTGCGAGCTTGCCTACCCAAACTCAGTTTTGGGAACACCTACCCAAACTCAGCTTTGGGAACAAGATGGGCCCCGCTCTGCGACCGGAAAACAGAGCGGGAGGTGTTATGAGACGCTTATGGTGAAACCAACGTTTCGAAATAAGTCCGGTCCGCAAATCAGAGAGTCTGAAAGAAACTAGTTCTTCTTGAAAGTTCCTTTCAGGAAGGGTTCGCCCACCACGTCCTTGATGGTCTTGATGATCGTGAACTGTCCGTCTTCCCGCGTTTCCCCGATGTAGACCGTCTTGGTCAGATGGTGGTTCTTCTGGGTAACAACTGTTCCACCGGGGCCATCGAAGGATACTCCGGAAAGGAGAGCCTCCCGGACCTTGTCCACATCGAAGCTGCCCGCCTTTTCAACCGCAGTTTTCCAGAGGTAAACGCCGTCGTAGGAGAGCACCATGGGCGAGCAGGTCACACGGTTCGCTTTCACGATCCCTGCAGTGCTGGTCTTGTCCAACCAGGACTGGAAATCCGAAATGAACTTGGAGTTCGCCGTTGACTCGATAGACATGAAATAAGTCCAGCAACCCAGGTGTCCCACCAGTTCCTTGCACGGAAGGGAGCGAAATTCATCCTCGGAGAGGGAGAAGGAAACCACCGGGCAATCTTCAGAGGTCAGGCCGGATGCGGCGAACTCCTTGAAGAAGGGAACGTTGGCATCACCGTTAATGGTGTTAATCACGCAGGCATCACCCGAAGCGCTGAACTTCTTGATCTCCGCTACGATCTGTTGGAAATCGGCGTGTCCGAATGGGGTATAGTTTCCAGCCGAAATCACTTCGCCCGCGGCGTTGTTGCGCAGCCCGCCTCCGATGTTCTCCACAGGGATCCCCTTGGACTGGAGATACTCGAAGAGCACGAGGTTGGTGGTCTGCGGATAGACGTAGTCAGTCCCGATCAGGTAGAACTTCTTAATGCCTTCCCCAAGGAGGTAGTCGACCGCAGGAATGGCCTGCTGGTTCACCGCTTCAGCGGTGTAGAAGATGTTCTTGGACATCTCCTCACCCTCGTACTGGACGGGGTAAAAGAGGAGCCCATTATACTTCTCGTAGACCGGAAGCACCGACTTGCGAGACACTGAGGTCCAACAGCCAAAGGTCACCGCGACCTTGTCCTGGACGAGGAGCTGTTCAGCCTTCTCGGCAAAGAGCGGCCAGTCCGAAGCTCCATCGACCACCACGGGTTCGATCTTTTTGCCGAGAACTCCGCCCTTGGCGTTGATCTCATCAAAGGTAAAGAGAAGGATATCGCGGAGCGAGGTCTCGGAAATGGCCATCGTCCCGCTGAGAGAGTGCAGGACTCCGACCTTGACGCTTCCGCTGGTGGAGGGAATTTTACCCGATCCAGAGGAATCGGGAGCGGTGGTGGAAACCTCTTCTCCCTTATCAGCAGAGTCGGCACTGTCCTCCTTGCCCCCGCATGAGACGAGGGCAAAAGAGGCTGCGGCTAGCAGGCTTCCGGCGAGGGCGGCCTTTGGAAATTTATGAAGTTGCATGGTCTTAATTACGTTGTGCAGAGAATTGCGCCACGGCCTAGAAGGCGAAGGAAGCACCCACGCCGTAGGTGAAAAATTCGTTGTCGACGTTTCCGGTCACTCCGCCATCGGTATTCCAGTATTTAACCTTCGCGTTGACCGAGACGCTCTCGGTAAGCGCGTAACTCACCGAGACACCAATGTTGGCAAAGCCGAATCCCGTCTCCGTGGTATGGAAGTCGTCAAGGGCATATCCAATCTGACCTGGGATGGTCACGCTGATCTGCTCCGTCACTTCAATACTATGCGCGGCATTGAACACCGCGAACCAGCCGTTCATCCCGCCGCTGGCACCTGCACTCAGGCGCTTGTGCAAGGTGAGGGACGGACTCAGAAAGGTGTCGACCGAAAGACCAAAGTCGAGGATCTCCTCTGAAGCACCACCATACTGCCAGTTCTGTAAAGTCACGCTGCCGGTCACAAGTCCCGCATCGTAGGCAACGCCGATCCAAGTGTCGGTCTCCGCCACCCCAAAGCTCCGGGCGCCGATGGAATTGACGTCCATCCAGATTCCGGCATTGATGGAGACCTGCTCGTTCAGGGTGTAGCCGAGACTCAGGGTGGGATTGGAGGTCCACTGTGGATCATCGCCGCCGGCCCAGATATCCGCACCGTAGGAAATGAAGTGTGAGTTCAGATCGAACGCGATCGAACCGGAGAGCTCCGCTCGGGAAGTTCCGGGACTGGCCATCAGCGCTAAGGCAAGGGCAGCTCCACAATAGGTAGTTTGAGTTCTTTGTTTCATAGGGTCATGGATGTTGTTTGACAAAGGAGGACCTCGATTCAGCCGAGACCCTTCCTTCCAATTGGAAAGCAGGGTTCATGCCATTTTTTCGGTTCTCTCGAAGAATCCTTCACGGAGCCCGAATCTCAGTGCAGATCGCGATGGAGCGAGCTACCGCATCGAAGGATCCTCCACCCTGCAGGTGTACGATGCGGTCATCTCGGATGTAGCCCTGCCCTCTCCGGGGGGCTGCCCGCCCCTTCAGGGGGCAGGGAGTAGCCGGACCTTCCGATTCCCCGGCCCCACCTCGACCACCGTAAGGGCATTCCTCCGCGCCGGGGTCGCTCCCGCGTCTCCCTGATTGATTCTCATCCTGTCGCCAAAAACCACCCGCAAGGAGTGGTTTGGTCGGGGCGACAGGATTGCGGTCCAAGGACCGCTTTGCGTTGTCGCTCACGTTGTTCGCCTGTTCTTGGAGCCGCTGGCTCGGCGAGGGCAATCGAACTGCGTTCTCATCCTGTCGCCAAAAAACCACCCGCAAGGAGTGGTTTGGTCGGGGCGACAGGATTCGAACCTGCGACCTCTTCGTCCCGAACGAAAGTGGTTGAGAGATCAAAATGCTTAAATTCAATTAGTTACAACGGTGCTATATGAAAAATCCATTGCGGTTGCCAGAAAAGTTGCCAAAAATGCACCGTGGCTCGTCCAAAAAAGGTCCGACGTTTCAACCTCCGGCGGCATCCTAATCCTAGTGGAAGTCAGTCGTGGCAGGTCACCGGTACAAGGCCCGACGGGAGAAGGGTCCGGAGAAACTTCAAGGAGAAGGCGGACGCCCTCCGCGAGATGGTCGATATTGAATTGGAGATCGAAGGGAATCCGGAGCCGCGCCGCGCGTTGAGGACACTTCTGACTGCGGAAGAATTGACTGATGCCGAGTCGGCGAAGCAGCAAATTGGCAGTCGGAGGAAGTTGTCACAGGTCGTCGTCCACTACGAGTCACTTCGTAGGCAAGCCGAGGAGGCGGGTGCGAGCTTGGAACAGGCGATTTCCTTCTTCCAGTCACATTACCGCCCGGAGACCACAGAGATAACGATCTTCAACGCCAAGAAGGAGTTCATGACGACTAGGCAGGACATCTCGGACACAACACGTGCAAACTACGAGCACGGGCTGAGCCTGCTTCCGAAGCCCGACCCGAACAGGCTCGTGCATACCTTCACTGTCTCGGATATCGAGGCGGTTCTCAGCCGATACCGTAACGTACAGTCAAGGCGCTCATTCCGGATCATCTTTTCGATGTTCTTCCGATGGGCCGTCCGCCATCACTACTGCCTCGAAAACCCGTGTGACCGGCTCGACAGGCTTCCCAAGAACATGAGTCAGATCGCGGCCCTCTCTCTCGGGGAAGCGAAGCGTCTCCTTCACGCCGCGATGCTGCTGCAGGATGGAGCATCTGCTGCCACCATCGCCATCGGCCTCTTCGCCGGCCTGCGGCCCAGCGAGATCCGGGACCTCAAAGCTGAGAACGTCCTCAGGGACCGGATCCGTGTTTCCGGCGGAAAGATGCGGCGCAAACTCAAGCGCTCGGTGCCGGTTCCCCCAGTCCTCGCCTCTTGGCTGGAAGAGTTTCCGTTCACGGGTCTTCCTCGGGGATGGGACTACAAGATGAAGACACTCAAGAAGGCGACCAAAGCGGAGAATTGGGTGGCGGATATCCTGCGCCATACGAGCATCACCTTTCAGGCCGAGCGTGACCGCGACGAAGCCCGCACTGCCTTCAACTGTGGGACCTCGATCGAAATGATGAACCGACACTATCGGGACCTCGTGGACGATCAGGAGAACATCAAGGAATACTGGAACCTGACCCCGGCAAAGATCCGGGAGGAGAAGTGCGAGGTCAATCTGCAACCAAAACGGCGGATCGATTGGCCCTCGAAGACCAGGCTCAAAAAACTGGCCTGGCAAAAACCCCTCGTCCACGCCGCTGCAGACATTGGAGTCTCAGACGTCGCGCTCAAGAAGCGCTGCCTAAAGCTGGGCATCGATCTGCCAGTGAGAGGCCACTGGGCGCGGTCTTGAATCTCAACAATCTGCCTGTCGCGAGGCCTTATATTGTATCGCTCCGCGAGCAGAACCTGAACGTCACGTTCAAACCCTCATCCGGTTCCCGTTCCCGGCAGACCATGCTTTCGCCCGCTACAGACCCTAACCCCGACCCCAGCCCTTGTCCGACCCCAGAACTCGCGGTGGCCTCGTCTCTTCTCCCGAAGACCTTCCTTCGAACGCCCTGTATGGGCACCCTCGAACTGGCATGGTTGCCAAGTGCAACCGCGGCAATCACTCGGTCCAAATCGGACTGAGGACACACTGGAAATCAGGCGCCTCGGGACTGGAAATCACACATGATCCCATCTCACCGACTACCTGGAGAGAAACCGACTCGGTTCGCAGGGTAGCCAAGACCCTCTGGAGCTGTCTCACGGGATAAATGCTTTTAATAGAAGCTCCATCATATTGCCCAAAGATGGTTTCGACGGACTGGACTTCGTTCCTCACGCGACATTCAAAGGTAATCGAACTCGGGGCCAGGGTGCAGAGGACCGGCCCCAGCCTGACCGGCCTGAACTCAAAAGGTCCGGCATCGTAGCCCATCCCTTCCCAGGTTCCTGCCGACGATGCCGCGACGGTCATGCGCCCGATCACCTCCAACAGTCTCTTGCGGTCCAATTCAATGGGAGGATTCGACTGCTCCGACGGCAGCCTGGGCTTCCAATTCGGATAGTGCTCCACCTCCAACAACTTCGAGTAGATCTCAATCTCGCCAATGGAGAAAAGAGCGGCTGAGCTTCCCACCCGGAGGGTTGCGTTATCAGTCCGCCGATTCGACATCGGAATGCACACAAGCGTCTCCACTGTCCGCGAGGGGATCATTGCCTTCAGATCGTCGAAACCGCGAGCACGCCGGTGAATCACAGCTAGCTGGGTCCGACTCATGGAAACAAATTTTCCTTCCTCGCCACAAATGTCGACCAGCACGCCCCTGGTCCAAGGAGCATCATCCCGAGTCCACTCCACCACTCGATGGGGCATAAAAAGAGCACTTCGGAGCCAGGTAACGTCCAGCGAGAGCGCCAATCCAGAGTCCATTCTCTCCTCGGCCTCCAGCTCAGGGAACTCGGCTGGGTTGTGCTCCTGCAATACAAAATCGCCCTTGCCACATTTAGCATGGAGCATTTGTGAAGCCTTTTCCTCAAGCTCCACATCCTCGCTACCGGCTCCCCGCAGAATTTTCCGCAGCATGTGGGCGGGAACCGCGAACCGTCCTCTATTGGAAACCTCGCAGGGGACTGTGATCGTAATGCGCAACTCTTCGGCCCAACAGGTCACCTTGAGGCACTGCGTCCTTTCGCAGGCTTCTCCCAACACATAGGTCTGGAGGGTCGAACTTCCGTTGGAGGAAAGAACACCGGACGTATCCCTCAACGCTCGCCAGAGCAGCATCCGGTTTGCCACCAGTTTTACCCTTCCTGCCGCCGATTGCCCGCTTCTTGCAGATCTTGCAGACGCCGTCGCATCAGAACTCACGACGACCACCATCGGCAAATCTCGCTGTTCATTCAATCAATGAAAGGCGTTTCCCTCCCCCAGCGCTTGTCCGACCCCATTTATGTCACTCTTCCCCCTTGCCCAGACCGGGGGAATCTGCCATCTTGAACGTGCATTAAGAGTGGAACCGACACCGCAAGGTGAAGGGACCCGGCAACCTGGCGTGGAGACGCCAAGGTGCCTGTGCCAGCTGGCACGATGCGCGGTCCAATTGGGCTGAACGAAGGTCTCCTTGTCGCTTTGGCGGCTTCTGTTCAGCCCGGCCGCGGCTCCGATGCATCTCCGTCAACGGAAACCAGTATCATGAGCCAAGCCATCCAAAGAAAGCCAGCTATCCGCCTCGCCAGCAAAGCACGAGCGGCCCACTCCAACCACCACCTCACCGACAACAACGGGACCTGGTGGTGCCAGATCACGGTTCACCAGGGGCCATATTCGAAGCGCCTCCGCTTCTCCCTCGCCACCCAAGACCTCGAGCGGGCCCGTAAGCTCCGCGACCGCGTTTTCACCCGCCTCTCCCCGCAAATCCAAGCCGCCTGAATCACCATTCGCGTGCAGGCTGCCGGAGGAGGAGCGGCGAATCTGAAAGGCTCCCTGCCGGTTCAACAATGTCGGAGTGATATTTGCACGCGGCCGAACCCAGCAACGGATTCGCGAATTTATGGCGGCCCCGTTCTTCCCGTCTTGGCCGCCCCCCATGCGCTCCGCTCATTGTCTATTCGGCGTTGTCCTCCGCCTCGTGTCGGCGACACTCCGCCTTCTCACGGATCTCGTAGCATAGTGTCTGCACTCGATCTGCGTGCTCGCTGAAAAATCGGCTCGCGTGATGCAGGTCATCCCCTAGACGCTTGAGATCTTCCTCGAGGCCAGCCGACCTCGCTATCGGTGACCCCGAGAATAGCCTCCACGTGCTCTTCGAGGACGACTGCGACTTCTGTCAAGCGTCCGAGCTGACTGAACAGATTGTCCGAGACAGAGCTTGGGCCGTAAGACCCATCGGGAATCGGGTGCTCGCCGAGCAGCCTGCCCAGTAACGGATACCGACCCCATTTTTGTTCATGACGTCCTTCTTCTGAGTGGCATTTCATGATGCTATCGACGTGAATTGAACGAGACGAGTTGATAAAAGGATGGCTCGATCTCGTGGCACGAACCCTTCTTGAGCATCATCGCTCAAACAGAATCGAGATCGAGCAACACCGGCCTCTCATAATCGAAGGCATTCTTGAGGTCTCGACTGACTGCGCGCGCCTCTCACTTTACCGATTCCCCGGAGACATCAACCAATCCTGTTCCAGAGCTGCTCGGAGGAGAAGAAGTGGCTTCCTCGGGCGAGCTCCGGCAGGCGGCCCGGGTTCATCGCGCATGACACGCGGCGCGCCGCCGCGTGGGAAAAGCGTTCGGCATCGCGGGAGAGGGAACT
>JAYGGC010000251.1:0-1618 GCA_046581525.1 Roseibacillus sp.
GGCGCATGACGGTCGTCCACCACCGTGTAGACACCATGCCGCGACGGATACTGGCCGGAAAGCAGGCAGGCACGCGTCGGGGCACAGTTCGGAGCGCTCGAGTAGGCATTCGTGAAGACCACCCCGGCCTTCGCAAGCCGGTCGGTGTGCGGCGTCTCGATGAACTTGCTCCCGCTGAATCCCATGTCGTTCCACCCCATGTCATCGATCAGGAAGAAGACGATGTTCGGCTTGTCTCCCACCGCCTTGGACGATTGCTCTCGCGGTGCCGCTCTCGGATTTGGACGCGGCTCCTGGCGAGGGATCGGCCGCTCCGGAAAGCGGGCCCGAATCTCGCCCTCCACCTTGTATTCGTCCGGGCTCAGCTTGCCGTCCCCGTTCTGGTCCTGTCGTTCCACGAATCCGCGAAACTGGCCCGCCATCTCCTCCGCCGAGACCTTTTTGTCGCCGTCGCGATCCATCTCGAGATTGTGCTGTTTCACAAAGCCGTTCAGCGCCGAACGCACCGGGCTTCTTCCCTCCTTCATCTCGCTCTCGCTAAGGAATCCGTCCTTGTCCACATCGTAGCCTTTGAAAACAGCACGGGCTTCCTCCATGACTTCCGCCATCGTCACGGTCCCGTCCTTATTGGTGTCGAGTTCCGGCGCATGGACCAGGATCCAAGGGGTGCGCGGTCCATCGCCCGCCTGGCCACCTCCACGGGGAGGCCGCTCTCCATCTCCGCGAGGACGGCGTTCTCCCTCCGGGCGGGGCCGCTCCCCGCGACCTTCGCCACGAGGTCTGGGCCTCTCCCCTTCTCCGCGGGGACGCTCTCCCTCTCTCCTTCTCCCATCCGGTCGGCCGGCCCGCTCACCACCACCTCCGCCCCGGCGCTGACGCGGTTCGTAGCTTTCCTTCTTCACCGCTCCGCTCGCATCGACAAACTCGAAGTCCGCCCCGCCATTCTCTTTCAAGGTGTAATTGATGGTATACGTCTTGCCACCGTGGTCATAGTCCAGGCTGTACTTCTCCTCCGCCACCTTCTTGAAGCCTGTGATCTTCGCACCACGCAACGGCCGCGTATAGGGTCGCACCCCCTGCGTGCGTGGCTGGTTGGCCACCTGCCCGTCGCGGAGTGCGGTCTCCCCCCGCAGGCCGCCGTTGAGGTAGGGATAATCCTTGGTGGAGTGATAGTGATAGCCGAGGTCCCCATGTTCGTGGCCATTCCACTGATCGAGCTTCTTCGCCGGCTTCCCGTCCGGCTCGTTGAATCCGTAAAGCGCATAGCCGTCCATCCCGAACCCGATCGGTTGGGCATCTCCCAGCAACTTGTTCAGAAAGGTCGGCGGAAGATGGTAGTGATAGTCGTCGGCTCGTCCCGCGTGCCCGCCGTACTGATCGAGTTCCCCTGCCAAGTTCGTGTCGGTCCGCCCGTCCTGCTTGATGGGATTGAAAATCGGCACGCCATTGATCGCCATCGCGATGGCCCCCTTGAATAAACTCGTCTTCGCCGAAACCGGATTCTTGGCCGGCACCGGATGGAGCGGCAGGCGCCACGCGTTGTCCCCGTAAAACTTCTGCGGCAGCGGCACCTGCTGGTTCCACGCCGTGATCCCCGTCATCATGGGATGATCCGGAA
>JAYGGC010000023.1:0-3706 GCA_046581525.1 Roseibacillus sp.
AATCACGCTCGCGGACCGATAGGGAACATACTCGATCGTGGGTGAGAATCCGAAGCCATGGTAGCTCCGCCCGTGGCGACCGAATCCGTGCCCGAAGTAGGTGCTGAAGGAGTTGTAGTAGCGCGGCTGCAGGCGGGTGTAGTCCCATCGTTCAAACATGGTGTCGTTGCGAAATCCCTCCGATTTCCGGCTTGGGTCACCCAGCGCGAGGAAAACCCCCGATTTTGACATGCCCTTCGCGATCCGTCCCTGGCTCACCAAGGCCTGGTGCTTGGCGGCGAGCGACTCGAAAAGGCTGTAGTTGCGGTCGATCCGGGCCTGCGGGGTGCCAATCGTGCAATTTGCGAGGAGCAGAAGGGCTGTCGAGCAGGCGAGCAAAGTGAGGGCACGTTTCATGGAGGTCATCTCTTCAGAGCACTGAGAGGGGCCAACTTAATCCAAAATTCTCCCCGCGACACAAAAAATTGCCCGGCACGCATCTCTGACTTGCCAGTCGACCCGATAGAGTTGCATCGTTACCTTGAAGCCTGTTTCCACAATTCCATGCCTAATCTAATCCCCGAAGAAGACCTTGAAGCCTGCCTGACCAAATGCCCCGCATGGGAGTTGGAAGGCAAGGAGATCATCCGCACCATCGAATTCGAGTCCTTCACCGAGGCGATCGACTTCGTCAACGACCTGGCCGATATGGCCGAGGAAGCCCGACATCATCCGGATATCGACATTCGCTATTCAAAATTAATCCTCCGGCTCACCACCCACAGCAAGGGCGGCTTGACCGCTTCCGATTTCGAAATGGCACAGCGCATCGACAACTTCGTCGACTGAATAGCCGGCAGGGTGTTGCGGAAGTTCAACAGGCCTGCAAGTCCGCATGGCACAAGATTGGGCCGCCCGTAGCGGCGCGCCTTCGTGTGCCGATTCCGTGTTCTGATTCCAAGCTTCACGGAATGATACAGGCTCGAAGAAACGGAAGGGGAAGCCCTTCCGCTACGATCGCCGGTCTTAACCTTGCGCCATTCCTGCTAGTCCGAAGCGTGTCCTCGTCCTCCCGGCTACGCCGTGGCAAGCCGACCTTCGACCTTCGCCGCCTCTACTCAGCGGGGCAACAGGATTTCGTCCGTGTCCAGGCCGGTGAGTTTCTTCAGGCCGGTCACGAGATGCCACATCACGAACATGAGAATCACGAGAATCGGGAGACCGATTGCAACGAAGCCCCAACCGGTCAGCTTGCCCACCCCGGCATTGTACTGCTCCCGCGCGGCGGCTTTGTTGTCAAAGTCGATTCCACCAAGGAAATGCTGCGCGAGAAAATAGTTGGCCACGGTGCTGATCAGGAATGATGCGGCAAAGAAGACCGTGCAGGTGAACAAGAGTTTGCCGTAGTCGGGCATGGTATCCCGTTCCTTCACCATCTTCTCGATTTTCTTGATGTCGAAAATCTGTGGGCTGTAGAGGAAGGTGTTGAGGAGGGGTGTCTTGGTCCAATGCGAAAGGAAGATCGCAAGTCCCAGGATGAGGGGAATGGATCCCTCCTTGATCCCGAAGAGCACCGGGGCACTCGGGCGGACGCTTCCATCCTTCTGCCAGAGATAGAGGGTCAATCCGCCGGTAAGGAGGACGGAGACCAGGCCCACCACGGAGAAGAAGTTCAGTTTCCGATGCTTGATGAAGAACCAGATCCCGTAGGATACCGGCAGCGCCAGGGCGAGGATGAGCGCAACGACAGGGCCCAGATGCCAGGGCCGGACTTGCTTGCCATCCAACTCGAGGATGGCGGGATCCTTGCTCAGCATCGTCAGCGCCATGATTGGAATCAACACGTTGACGATGATGTTCGTCAGCGGACTTTCCTGGGGTGGTTTGGCGTCGACTTCAGACATGCTGGGATCGTTGATCGGGAAGAAGCTCGTGGTGGACCGTGGCGAAATCCGTTTACGCTACCGCTTACGGCCTGATTCGCACGGTCTACTGGTAGATGCTCTTCCCGGTCGAGAGGAGGTCGTCGCAAGCCCTCATGAGGCGATCGCAAAGACTCTGCTCCGCCTTCTTGAGGTAAGAGCGGGGATCGTAGACCTTCTTGTTTCCGACCTCTTCTTCGATCTTGAGAACGCCTTCGATGTTTTCGCAAATGTGAGTCACCACCGGGCGGGTGAACGCATACTGCGTGTCCGTATCGATGTTCATCTTGATCACGCCGTAGTCGAGGGTCTCGCGAAGGTCTTCGAGCGACGATCCACTGCCTCCGTGGAAGACCAGGTCCATCTCGGCCTCCGTGCCGTGCTTGTCCATGACCACTTTCTGGCCATCGCGCAGAATGGTGGGCTTCAGCTTCACCGCGCCGGGCTTGTAGGCGCCGTGCACGTTGCCGAAGGTGGCGGCGAACATGAAGCGGCCGAGCGGATGGAGGGTCTCGTAAACCGTCATCATGTCTTCGGGGGTGGTGTAGAGCTTCTCGGCGGAAACTCCGGAAGTGTCGTGTCCGTCCTCCTCGCCGCCAACCACCCCGGCTTCGACCTCGAGAATGATGTCCAATTCCACGCACTCCTTCATGATCCCGGTGGAGAGCGCCATGTTCTCCTCGAGCGGAAGTTCCGAGGCGTCGAGCATATGCGACTGGAAGAGAGGCCCTTTGCCCTCGGCCTTGCGCTCACGGGAGACCTCGAGGAGGGGCTTCAGGAAGCTCTCCACCTTGCCCGGCTGACAGTGATCGGTGTGGAGCGCGATCAGGACATCGTATTTCTCCGCCAGCCGGTGCATGGCCTCCGCCAGCACAACCGACCCAAAGGCGGCATCCTTGACGTGGAGCCCGGAGGCAAATTCCCCGCCGCCCGTGGAAACTTGGATAATTCCGTCTGATTTCGCATCCGCGAAGGCCTTCAGCGCGCCATTTGCAGTCGTGACGGAGGTGACATTGATGGCTGGATAGGCATATCCTCCCTTTTGGGCGGCATCCAGCATGGCGCAATATTGCTCAGGGGTCGCGATCGGCATGAGGGGAGGCCCTTAACGGGAGGAGGGCCAACATGCAAGGCCATTGCCCCTGCTATTTTAGGCTTGAGCGCGGGGATGGGGCGGCGTATCCCCTGCGCCCCGCACTTTAAAGGGTAGGTACCGAAGTGGTCAAACGGGGCAGACTGTAAATCTGCTGGCTTACGCCTTCGAAGGTTCGAATCCTTCCCTGCCCACCACTCATTTTCAACGAGTTGCGAAAGAAGATTCTGTTAGGGGAGCTGGCCGTGATTGGGTCCTGCCACAATCCTGCCACTTTTGCGGCCTGCGGGGTTAGGACAAGAGTGCCGCCGCGAGTGTCGCACTTGTAGCATGCGACCAAGGCTTCGCCTCGGAGGGTCCAGAAATTCGATTACAACAGAATGCGCTGATTTCCTGGCTGTTGAGGATCCTGCTCTGAGGCAGATTTCACATCGTGCTCCACGTTTTCGGACGCTATGGGGCTGCAAAGTTTCTAACCGGCCTTCGCATGACCAATGAACCCGTGCGCGGAAACAAAAAGGCGGGGGAGCCCTGTGGACTCCGCCGCCTGTGATTGAATTTCCCGCTGATCAGGGATCTTGGGCCGGGATCGGTCCTTCCACGACCTTCAGGAGCACTCCGTAGGGTCGGAACGCGACATTAACGGGCAGGACCACGAGACCGGAGGTTTCTGCCGTGAACTCCGATTCAGAGAACCGGAAGAAGTCCTCAC
>JAYGGC010000092.1:0-10005 GCA_046581525.1 Roseibacillus sp.
GGTCTTACTCGAAGCCAAGGAAAAGTCTCAACGCGAAGACAAAGAGAAGGCCGAGCAGAACAAAATCAAGGTCAAGAGCGTCGCCAAGAATATGGTCGGCGAGCGGATCAGGAAAAAGACGGCGAGCAATCCGGCCACTTCAGAAAAAACAAGTGGCAAACAGAAGCTCCCCACACCTCCAAAGGGTGTGAATGCCTCCGCACAGTCCCCATCCCCGGCCGGCAAGGCCAATGATAAACCCGTCGCGCCTCCCAAAGCGAAAGCTGCGAATGGAAATTCTCTCTGGAACCTCTTCGGTCTCTTGAAAAGGAAACAAGTGATCGTGGAGTCCCCCCAGAGATCCACAAACGGCAGAACGGACGCGCCGAAAGAGAAACCAAACCGCTCCGGGCCACAGGTTGAATCCGCCAAGCCTCCGACCAAAAATGGTGCCGGCTCCCATGCCGCTCAACCCATGGACTCGAGCTCTGGCGCAAAGTCCAAGCCCGCGAAGGCGACCGCCGAGTCGATGACTGGGCCGTCGGGCAACGGATCCTCTGCCAAACTCGAGGCCTCCGACGGAGAGAAGGGCAAGAAGAACGCCCCGCAGAAGACAACTTCCCCCGGAGGACCCCCGCGCTCGACCATCCTTCCTCCTGTCAAAACGAAGAAGGAGATTCTTATTGGGAGGGGCCAGGCGCCCAAGAAACCCGCGCCCGCCGCCTCAAAGGACTCCCCGGGGCAGCTTGCCAAGTCAAACCGGGCCATCCGTCTCTCCAATCCAGTCAGCGGCACCAACCGAACCATCCTTCCACGGCCGAGGGACGAACGGATCGAAGAGGAAAGACAGGTTTCGGCGGGAAGGCGGCCCATCCGACTTGAAGAGGGCGAGTCCTCGCTGCCCGCTCCGCGGGTCAAGCAGCCTTCCGCGATGGCCAACAAGGTCTCCGACCTCCTCGCAGATCCGAACCTGGAAGACGATCCCTTCGACGCTCTTCTCGATGACGACTTCGACGTGGAGAAGCTCTTCCCCGAAATCGAACCAATCGCATCGGGTATGAGCAAAGAGTGATTGGCCCAGCGGCATCATCATTGACGGCCCGCATCGAAGAAGGAACTCTCGGCCCATGGCCCGGATTATCTTCACACTGTTGGTGCTGGTCGCACTTCCCCTCCCCGGGAACACCGCCGCAGCGGCGGACGAAAAGGCGAGCCGGACGCTCCGCCTGGTAGCCTACAACATCAAGCACGGACGGGGGATGGATGGAAAGGTGGACCTCGAACGGATCGCCGCTGTCCTGCGTGAATTGAAACCCGACCTGGTCGCCCTCCAGGAGGTCGATAACAAGTGCGCGCGCTCCGGGACGGTTGACGAAGCTGAGGCCCTCGGAAAGTTGCTCGGAATGGAGCACCGCTTCGGGAAGTTCATGGACTTCCAGGGCGGCGAATACGGATTGGCCGTTCTCTCCCGTTTCCCGATCACCGACTCGATGCGTCACCCTCTTGCGCCCGGCGCCGAACCACGATGCGCCCTCGAGATCGTCATTCATCCCAACGGAGACAAGTCTCCGCTCTCCTTCGTGAGCATTCACAACGACTGGACCAAGGAGGCGTTTCGGGTCGCGCAGGTGAATGACCTGATCAAAGGGCTCGGGGAGCGAAATCATCCCGTCGTCCTTGCCGGTGACTTCAACGCCCGCCCGGGAGACAAATCGCTCAAACTTCTCGAAGCGGCCAAGTTTGCGTTCATCGACAAGAAGGGGGCCAAGACCTTTCCTTCGCCCGAACCGCGAGTCGAGATTGACTACTTCATGACGCGGGGAATGACCTTCAAGACCCCACCGCTTTGCACCGTTCATGACGAGCGGATGGCGTCAGACCACCGCCCCATCGCGACGGCTCTTCCGCTGCCTTTGGAAGACAAATGACATCCGCAACCCCGATCATGGGTCGATGGCCAGCTTCGAGAAGGATGACGCAATCACCTTCGAAGAAGTTCTCAAGTTGGAGTGAGCCGTATTCGCTCAACCGGCAAAGCCGTTGGCCGGCAACCCGGTAGCACCCACACCACGCACAACGAAGAGACGCCCGGCGTGCTCTTCGGCGTCCTCACCGGGCAGCCCCGTGGTGATGTAGAGATCGTCAAGGTTTGCACCTCCAAATGCCGGAGCGGTCACTTCCCGGCAGGGAAGCTCGAGTCGACGCAGTTCGTGGCCCTCCTGATCGAAGCACACCACGCACCCTCCATGACAAAAGGCGATCCACAGATTTCCATCCGTATCAATCGCCATGCCATCCGGCACGCCCTTCGCGGCCTCAGCAGTTGAGAATGCAATGCGTTCCCCACCGAGTGAGCCCGTGGCCGCATCGTAGTTGAATGCGAGCACTGCGAGGCGCGGGGTATCGATGTAGAACATCGTTCTTCCATCGGCGGTCCACACGATGCCGTTCGAATTGGTCACTCCCTCGTAGACCTTGGTGATCGATTGGTCGGAGTCCATGCGGTAGAGCGCGGCATCTCCCTCGCTCTTCACCAAGCTGATCGTGCCTGCAAAGAAGCGTCCGTCCGGAGAGCACTTGCCATCGTTGAACCGATTGTCCGGCAGATCGGGCTCAGGGTCCCCCAGCCGGGTCAGCTCCCCGCCCGCGGGATCGAGAAAGGCGAAGCCGGTGTCCCCCGCGATCACCAATCCGCCATCGCGGCGCGGAACCACCGTCCCCACTCGCTCGCCCACTTCCCAGATTTCCTCGCTCCCGGTCGCGGGGTCATGGCGGAGGACTCTGTGCCCCTCAATATCAACGAAATAGAGTGATCCCCCCCACCAGATGGGACCCTCGCCCCACTTGGCACGGTAACTTCCGGCCAGTTCAATCTCCATGTCGAGAGTGGTAGTGGGGCGCCCGACAGCTGTCCAGATCGGATCCCTGCGGGGATTTCTCGTTGCGAGGACCGCGAAAACAGGGCAAACTCAGAGCTGGCGACCGGCAATTCCGGTCGATCCTGGCATTTATTCACCAACGGCCACACCCCGTCGATGATCTCCGTCCCACGACCCCTGCGAAAACTCCTCCTGCTGGTGGCAGGAATCGCTGCTTGCGCCTCGCCCGTCATGGCGGAATGGGAGACCGTCCGCCACAACGGTCAGGACTATGTCACGGTCCGCAGCATGAAGAGCTTCTATGGGTTTCAAACCATGAAGAACACCGGCCGCTTTCTCGAGCTTGAAAACAAGGCCGTTAAGATGAAACTCACCATTGGGGGACAGGAAGTTTTCATGAACAACGTGAAGTTCGTTTTCAGCTTCAAGATCCTTGCCCACCAGGGACACTACCTCGTCTCACGGATCGACCTTGGCAAACTTGTCGATCCTGTCCTGCGCCCCTCCTACATTCCGGGCAAGACTCCCTTCAATACGATCATCATTGATCCCGGACACGGCGGAAAGGACTCCGGCGCTGTGAACCGCTTCGGCCTCGAGAAGAACTACAACCTGGCGGTGGCCCGCACGCTCAAGAAGGAGCTGGAGGCGCGTCGCTTCAAGGTGATCATGACTCGCGATGCGGATCGCACGCTTTCGCTCGCCGAACGGGTGAAATTTGCGAACAAGTTCACCAATGCGATTTTCATCAGCATTCACTTCAATTCAGGTGGCGCAGGCGGCCGTGGAGGCGCGGAAGGGATCGAGACTTTCACACTCTCCCCCGCCGGGGTCGCTCACTACGGGCGTGGAAAACGGGCCGACGATTTCCAAACCCGCCAAGGGAATGCGCAGGACTGCGCCAACATCGCGCTCGCCACCGCGGTTCATGGCACTTGCCTGCGCAAGACCGGCCGGGACGACCGCGGGATCCGCCGAGCTCGCTTCAGCGTCCTTACCGGCATCAAGCATCCCGCCATTCTCCTGGAAGGCGGCTTCATGAGCAACCCCCACGAGGCCCGCCTGATCGACACCGAGGCCTATCGGAAGACACTCTCCCGTTCGATCGCGGACGCCGTGGTGAAGTATCGCCTGGCAACTACGCGGCGATTGGGGAGGTAAACACTGTGCCTCGGATTCTGGACAGGCGATGCGCCGTCCTGCAATTCATTCCCGTTCCCCGGGCCGGGCAATTCCTGGGTTGAACGCCCGGCCCGAGCATGTCAGGAGAGCGCGACACGATGCCCGAAAAGGAAAAGGACCACCCCGCCAATCTCATCCTCCGCCACGAGGACGAAGTGACCAAGGAACGGAGCGCTTGCGGATATCGCTATCGCCTGCTGAGCAAGGGAGACGAGGATGTGGCCGCTTGGGCGCACGCCGTCGACATCGACGGAGCCAGGCCTCATTTTCACAAGCGCACCACCGAACTCTACTACGTCCTCGAGGGCGAAGGAAAGGTGGTCCTCGGTGGTGAGGAGCGCGAGGTTCGGCCCGGCACCATGATTCACATTCCTCCTGGCGTGGTCCACGGGGCAATCGGCAAGATGCGCGTCCTCGTGGTCGGCATTCCGGACATTGACGACTCGGATGTCTTCTACCCTGAAGACGCCGAAAGCAATCCAAGCTGAAGCACGTATCGCCTGAGCGTCTCCCCCCTGTCGGCTTCCCATGAAAATTCACCGCCCTCAAACTGCTTTCATCCCCGTCCTCCTCCCCGCTCTCATTGCTGCCTCCAGCCTCGTTGCCGAGGTCGACAAGGACGCGCTACCCGATGTCGAAGAAGGATTCTCAATCAACTTTTTCGTCAAGGAGCCGCACATCATCAACCCGTCGGCATTGTGCTTCGACAAGAAGGGCCGGCTCTACGTCGGGGCGGGCCCGCAGTATCGCAATCCCAAGGAGGATTCCCCCACCGACTACATCAAGATCCTGATCGACAAGGACGGCGATGGCGTCGCTGAGACGGTCAAGACATTCGCGGAGGGATTCAACTCGGTGCAGGGGATGGCCTGGAAAGGAAACGAACTCTGGGTTGCCAATGCGCCCGAACTGACCGTGCTCCGCGACACTGATGGTGACGACGTGGCAGACGAGTACCAGGTCATCTACACCGGCCTGAACAATCTGCGCCACAGCTTGCACGGTCTTAACTGGGGCCCGGACGGTTGGCTCTACATGAGCATCGGGAATACCTGGATGAAGGATCATGCCCCCAAGCCCTTCCGGGAGTTGCAGGGGCTCAAGTCAAACGACCGGACGGAGTACCCGCTGCGCAAGGTCTACACCCGGGAGACCTACCCGAAGAGCTACCACCCGATGAACAAGAGGGAAACGGAGGGAGGCATCTTCCGTTGCCGTCCAGGCGGCTACGACCTCGAACTCTACGCGCGTGGAATGCGCAATCCGTGGGACATCTGCATGGACAGCGGCTTCAACTGGATCGGCACCGACAATGACCCCGGCCGGCCAGCAGATCGCATCTTCATGCCCGTTCCCTTTGCCCACTACTCCATGCGCCATGCCTGGATGTTCGACTGGATGGGCGATCACATTTCGGTGGCTCCCTCCTCTGATCTCTTTCCGGGTGTCAGCGGCTCAGGCACGGGGGTGGTCTATTATGGTTCGACCCACTTCCCTGAAAACTATCGCAATCGCTACCTGATCGCGGACTGGACCAACAACTGTATCTATCTTTATCAACCGAAGTGGGAGGGTTCCCTGCAGTTGCCCGCTGCGAAGAGAAGGAAGCTTGTCGATGGCGGGGTCACCCAGGCCGGAGACCTCGGCTACAAGGGTGGAAAAGGACGCGCTCTCTTCCGGCCCACGGACATCGAAGTGGGGCCCGACGGAGCTCTCTACATGGCCGGGTGGGGTTCGGTCTATGGGACCGATTACGTGCCCAAGGACAAGTGGACCCCCAAGGAAAACGCAAAATACCAGGGACGGGTCTTTCGGCTCAGGCACGAGGCCGCTCTCATTCCGCGCAAGGATTGGTACCCGCCCAAACGCGACAAGGACATCAGGACGTGGAGCCTGGCTGAACTCATCGAGGACATCGGCCACCAGGTCCAGGTCTGGCGCGTGCATGCCCAGGACGAAGTGATTCGCCGCGGACAGTCCGTGCGCGATGATCTATTGAAGACGATCGACTCAGGCAAGCTCACGGAAAGCCAGGCCACTTGGAGCATCTGGGCCCTGGGCCGCATCGATGCCACCCAGGGCGGTCAGAAGGAAGTCATCGCGATTGCTCTGGACCAGCGAAGGGGCGACCTGAACCTGCGGGTGCAGGCCGCGCGCATTCTCGGTGAAACCAAGGACAAGAAGAGCATTCCCGTTCTCATCAAGCTGCTCGGCGACCAGGAACCACGCGTGCGCCTGGCAGCCATCCAGTCGCTGGGGCGCACCGGCTGGGGCGAGCACTCCGCCGCCATCCTCGATGCGGTGGCGGGCGAGACTGATCGTTTGACGCTCTACACGGCCTGGCAGGTCATGCGCCGGCAAATGTCCACCGATGCGCGCAAATCACTGCTCACTGACAAGCGCGGAGGAATTCGTCTGATGGCCGCGCTCAGTCTCATGGAAGAGAAGAAGGCGTCGGCCGGAGAGATCTTTCCCCTGCAGGACGACGCCGACCAGCGAGTCAAAATCCTCGCCGGCCAGTGGCTTCAGAAAACCGGAGCCCGCAAAGCCAGCATTACCATCACCACCGAGGAGAGAAACTTCCGTGAGTCTGCGACGATCAATCTCAAGGCCAGCGGCGACTTTGAAGTCCGCTATACGCTCGATGGCTCTACCCCGAACAACAAGTCTCCGAAGTATTCGGGTGAGCTAGTGGCCACGAGCGACGCCACCATCAAGGCGGCCGCTTTTGCAAAAGGGCACCAGGTCTCGAATTTCGAAACCCTGACCGTTCACAAGATCACGGACTCGGAATGGAAGGATCGCGTGTTCGTGCGCCAGATCCACGCCAAGGGCGCAAAGGACCGCTACCTGGCCGATGACGATGGCCTGCAGCGCGGAGTGCTCGCCTACGTGGGCGGCTCCAAGGAAACGATCACCAGCGTTCCGGAGTCCATTGCCGGAGCGACCCTGCTCCGCACCAGTACGCGGGACGCCGGGAGCAGAGCGAAGGAGTTTCTCCGCTTTGAGATCAATCTGCCTGCCAGGCTGTATGTCGCCTATGACTCTCGCTACGAGGGCCCACAGTGGTTGCGCGATGGCTTCCGGAAGACTGATCTCATTGTGATCACGAGCAAGGCCGGCGGTGGGAAGGCCGGCAAGGATGGGGGGCATTTCGTGGTCTATGAGAAGGATATCGTCGCCGGCAGGGTCGTCCTGGGCGGAAACAAGGCGGATGACGACAAGAAGGCCAGCATGTACCAAGTCTACCTGTCCAAGGCGGGCGCCAAGAAGACCGGCATCGCCGCTTCCACGCAGTCACTTTCCAAGGCAAATCAAAAGCACGGGGAGGAGATTTTCTTCGGAAGGGGAACCTGCTTTGCCTGTCACCAGGTCAACGGCAAGGGAATCGTGCTCGGGCCCGACCTGAAGGCGATCTACAAGCGCCAGGACGTGAACTACGTCATCAAGTCGATCCTGGAGCCCGACGCTTACATCGTGGAGGGCTTCCAGCAGACGAGCCTCGAGATGAAGGACGGCCGAAAGCTCTTTGGGATGATCCAGGAAGAGACCGCGCAGACTCTGAACATCTTCCTCCCCACCGGCGAGCGCGTGGTGGTTAAACCCAAGGACATCATCAAGCGCGCGGACGCCAAGCACTCCGGAATGCCCGCGAGCTTCGCCTACACCATGAGCCCCCAGGATGTCGCAGACGTTGCGGCATGGATCATGTCACTGAAGTAGGCCGGGGCGGGCCCACGATTCGCGATTCGCAACGCCCATCCTTGAACTTCGCTACAAGGTCACTCCAAGCTGCTCCGGCAGCGCGCTGCGCGGACGCCAAGTGAGGATCTCAGGATCGCCGTTGGTCACGAGCACAGTGTGCTCGAAGTGCGCCGAGGGCTTGCGATCTGCCGTGACTACCGTCCAGCCGTCGTCGAGCCAGTCGACCTCGCCCACTCCGGCATTCACCATCGGCTCGATGGCGAGAATCATCCCCGCCTTGAGGCGCGGGGTGCTCTCCAATGGACGGAAGTTGGGAACTTCGGGTTTCTCATGCAGCTTGCGGCCGACTCCGTGGCCGACCAGTTTACGCACTACCGTGAAGCCATGCACCGTCACAAAGGCCTCCACGCTCCCGCAAAGATCCGCCAAGCGCTCGCCCTCGCGCGCGTACTCGATTGCCTCGAAGAGGCTCTGCTCCGTGGCGGCAAGCAACTTTCGTGACTCGGGTGTGATGGGTCCCACCGGCACCGTCACCGCATTGTCCCCGATCCAACCGTCCTTGGTCACCCCGATATCAATGCTGACCACGTCCCCTGGTTGAATACGTCGCTGGTTCCCGATCCCGTGCACGACCTCCTCGTTGATCGAAATGCAGATGTTGCCGGGAAAACTGCGATAGCCCAGAAAGGTGGGAGTTGCGTCGCGCTCCTTGATCAACTCCGCTGCGAAGGCATCGATCTCTGCAGTGCTACGTCCCGGTTCAATGTGTTTGGCGGTGGCTTGGAGCACTTCGCTGGCAGCCTCCCCGGCGATCCGCATCTTGCGAATCTCGGCTTCGGTCTTGATGGGAATCTTGACTCGTTTGGCCATTTTTTCAGGGCAGTTCGTAGAGGGCCTGAATTTGCCGGAACACTTCTTCCGGAGGGCCGGTTCCCATGACCCGTTGCAACCGACTGGTGCTGTCGTAGTAGTGAGCTACGGGGGAGGTCAAGTCGTCAAACGCCTTGAGCCGCCTCCGGAAGTTCACCAGGTGGTCGTCCTGACGCTGCACCAGGTCCCCTCCGCAGGAAGGACAACGCCCCGAGGCTTCAGCCTGGGCCCGCGTGCCGGTCCAGGGGCAGGCGCTGCACTCCCGGCGATCAGCCACCCTGCGTTCCAGTTCGGGCGCGGGCACTTCGAGGAGCAAAGCCCGCAAATCGTCACTTTCCGGGCCAAGGAAGGCATCCAGATTCTCGGCCTGAGGAAGGGTGCGCGGAAATCCATCGAGGACCCAGCCCCCCTCCACACCCTTGATCCAATCGAGAGCCAGGGTCAACGCGAGGTCGTCCGGCACAAACTGACCGGCTGCCAGAAAGGGTTCCGCGCGTTGCCCGAGCGCAGAGCCAGCCTTGAGTTCGCGACGCAGCTGCTTACCGGTGCTGAGGTAGGCCAACTCGCAATGCTCCGCGAGCATGCGCCCCTGGGTTCCCTTCCCCGAGGCCGGGGGGCCGAGCAGAACGATACCGGGAGCCGCCACCGGACCAAGGGTCACTTATTGATGACCCAGGCCACAATCGCAATCAGGGCGAGCACGGCTGCAAAGGCCCAGAGATAGACCAGCGCGGGACCCGAGGCCGCCGCTCCGGTTCTCTGGGTGCGTCCGCGTCCCCGAATCTTCCCTTTCCGCAGGAATCCATCGTAGTGGCGCTGCAGAAGGTGAGTCTCCGTCTGCCGCAGGATATCCAGGAGCACTCCCACCAGGATCAGCAGACTGGTGCCTCCAAAGAAGCTGGTCACCACGAAGTTCAATCCCAGCGTGATCGTCATAAGAGAGGGCATGATGTAAACGGCCGTCAGGAAGAGCGCGCCTGCAAAGGTCAGGCGGGTCATCGTGAAATCGAGGAAGTCCGCAGTTGGTTTCCCCGGCCGCACCCCGGGCACATAACCTCCACTCCGTTTCAGGTTCTCTGCAATTTCACTGGGCTGAAACATCGTTGCCACCCAGAAGTAACTGAAGAAGAAGATCATCCCGGCCGAGATGATGTAGTACCAGGGCCCCCCCGGACTGAGGATGTCACCCAACGAGGCGGCCCAAGCTTTCCCGGCAAAGGCGGAACCCAGGAGCATGGTCGGGAGCGAAAGAATGGCGCTCGCGAAAATGATCGGCATCACCCCGGAGTAGTTCACCTTCAAGGGAAGGTACTGGGTCTGACCGGTGAGCTGCTTGCGTCCCACCACGCGCTTGGCATACTGGATCGCGATGCGGCGCTGCGCCTGCGTA
>JAYGGC010000121.1:0-10587 GCA_046581525.1 Roseibacillus sp.
CCTGTCCCATCTGCCGCCTTGCGGTTTGCCACCGCATGAAGTTGCGTAGCAGAAACATGAGCACTCCCGCCCGCCGCCGCGTCGAATCCCTGATCAAGGGGCTGGATCGTGTCGCGGTGGCCTACTCCGGCGGGATCGACAGCACCCTGGTCCTCCGCCTCGCCCACGAACAATTGGGAGTGGACGCGATGGCGGTAACCGCAGTTTCGGCCAGCCTGGCGCAGAGCGATTTGAAGGACGCCCAGGAAATCGCCCGTGAGATCGGAGTCGAGCACACCCTGCTGGAGAGCACCGAAACAGACGATCCACGCTACCTGAGAAACGATCCGCAGCGCTGCTACTTCTGCAAGACGAACGTCTACGAGACGCTCATCAGCTATGCAGCTCGAGAGGGCTACCCTTGGATTCTGGACGGAACCAACGCCGACGACGTGGGCGACCACCGGCCTGGCCTGCGCGCTGCCCGCGAACACGGAGTGCGCAGCCCGTTGCAGGAAGCCGACATCGGGAAGGAAGAAATCCGGGTCTGGGCCCGCGAGCTCGGGCTCTCGAACTGGAATCGCCCCGCCAACGCCTGCCTCTCTTCCCGCATTCCCTACGGTTCGGAAGTCACCCCTGCCAAGCTGGCGCAAGTCGAGGCGGCCGAAGCCGCCCTGCGCGCGCTGGGGTTCAGAGAATTCCGCGTTCGCCACCACGACCAGGTCGCACGGATCGAGGTGGCCAGGGACGAACTGCAGCGTGCGGTCGCGGAGAGTGAGGCCCTTACCGCCGCAATGAAGGAAGCAGGGTTTCTCTATGCGACCCTTGACCTGGCGGGCTTTCGCTCGGGCAGCATGAACGAAGCCTTGAAACGGAAATGAGCCCGGATCGAATTGAAGAACTGCTGCGCCAGGTTGCCTCCGGCGAGATTTCCACCACCGCCGCAGTAGAGCAGTTGAAAGTATTGCCGTTTTCTGAGTTGGGACACACTACGCTCGATACCCATCGCGAATTGCGCCAGGGCATTCCGGAGGCGGTTTACGGCGCCGGCAAAAGCGCTGAGCAGCTCATCGAAATCCTGCAGCACCTTCACCATGCCCACCAGCGGGCGCTGGCCACCCGAGTCAACCGGCGCAAGGCAAGCCAGGTGCAGGAGGCCCTTCCGGAGGCGAATTACAATGCCGTGTCGCGCCTTCTCACCGTCGGGGATCGCCCCGAAGCGCCGGGAGAGCCCTACGCGGTGGTCGCCTGCGCGGGAACCTCCGATCTCTCGGTGGCCGAGGAAGCTTCGCAGACCCTCGAGTTTCTCGGACACCGCGTCGAACGCCTCATCGACGTCGGGGTGGCGGGGGTCCATCGCCTCTTCGATAAGCTGGCAACCTTGCGTGGCGCCCAGGTGGTGATCTGCGTGGCGGGGATGGAGGGCGCCCTCACCAGCTTGGTGGGAGGACTGGTCGCCGCGCCCGTCATCGGCGTTCCCACCAGTGTGGGTTACGGGGTGGCCAGGGGTGGCGAGACCGCCCTCCACGCCATGCTCGCCTCCTGTGCCTCCGGAGTAGCGGTGGTCAACATCGACAACGGCTTCGGCGCAGCAGTGTTCGCCCACACCATCCTGCGGAGAGAACCATCCGGGAGTTGAGGAAAACCGGAGTCGCAGTCCCAACCCCGGGGCTCACTCTTTCGCAATCTCTGCAACATTCGCGTGCATTCGGTTGCATTCGCGGTTCCAATCACCACCATGCGCATTGCCTACTTTGACTGCATCGCCGGTGCCAGCGGGGACATGATGCTGGGAGCCCTGATCGATGCCGGTCTGCCAGCGGCCCAGTTGGAAGAGGAACTCGCCAAGCTCCATCTCAAGGACTTTCACCTGCACATCAAGCGGGTCTCGAAGAACGCATTCAGTGCCGTGAAAGTGGATGTCCATGTGCATGACGACGCCCCGGAACGACACCTCGCGGATATCCGGCAAGTGGTGGAAGGCAGCGATCTCTCCGATCGCGTGAAGGAGACTGCGATGCGGATCTTCACCCGCATCTGCGAAGCGGAGGCGACCATTCACGATTCGACGGTGGACAAGGTGCACCTCCACGAGGTGGGCGGAGTCGATGCCATCGTGGACGTGTGCGGCACCCTGGCCGGGTTGCAAGCCCTGGGGATCGACCGCGTTCACGTCTCCTCCTTCCCGCTTGGCCGGGGATTTGTCACCGGAGCGCACGGGCAGATTCCCCTTCCCGCTCCCGCTGCGCTCTCTCTCATGAAGGGTTGCCCGGTCACCGGGAGCTCCATCGATGCGGAGCTTGTCACTCCGACCGGTGCCGCGGTCCTCTCCGAAATTGCCGCCGCCTTCGGACCGATCCCGTCCATGACTCTCGATGTGATCGGCTACGGGGCGGGCGACAACGAGCTCGAGATTCCCAACGTCCTGCGGGTCATCATTGGCGAAGGCGCTGGTGCCACCGGCCTGCTCACCGAGACCATCGTCCAGCTTGAGACCAACCTCGACGATGAATCGCCGGAGCTCGTCGGCCATCTCTCCAGCAAGCTCCTGGAAGCGGGCGCACTCGATGTCTCCATCATTCCCGCCCAGATGAAGAAGGGACGGCCCGGGGTGCTGCTGCAGGTCCTCGGCAAACCGCAGCACGCGAGTGCTCTCGAACACCTTCTCTTTTACGAAAGCTCGACCCTGGGAGTGCGCCGGACGGAGGTGCAACGCGATTCCCTTCCCCGCCGCAGCGAAGCGATCGACACCAAGTTCGGAAAGATTCGTGTCAAGATCGCCACCCTTCCAAACGGACAGTCCCGCGTGACTCCCGAGTACGAAGATTGCCGCAAGGCCTCCGAGTCGAGCGGCACTCCCCTGCGCGAGATCTATCACCACGTCGAACACGAGGCGGCGCATTCGTTGCACTTGCCCCATTCGCATTGAGGAACGTGTCCCGCAAACAGGCTACCGTGTGCAGACGTGGAGTTCCCACAATCGTCTGTCTACTGAACCCTGTTCCCTGTATGCTTCCCACTGGTGACTGAACTCCTCCTCAACGAAGACATCTACCGCCGCGTCATTCTTGAAGCGGTCCCGGAGGCAAAGCGGTTCCTCTGGATCGTGACCGCGGACTTGAAGGACATGTACGTGGAGAAAGGTCGCCGGCATGTTCCCTTCCTCGAAATCATGCGGGACCTGGTGGAAGAGGGCATCGCAGTGCGCCTCATGCATGCCAAGGAGCCCGGTCCGCGCTTCCGGAAGGACTTCGACAAGTATCCCGTGCTGTTGAAGAGCGAGCTCTTCGAGCGCATTCTCTGTCCCCGCATTCACACCAAGACCATCATCATTGATGGCAAGCTCGCCTTCGTGGGATCGCCAAACCTCACGGGGGCCGGGTTCGGCGGCAAATCCCCGGATCGCCGGAACTTCGAAGCGGGCTTCCTCACCGACGAACGCAAGCACATCAAGGGCCTCATGACTTGGATCGATGAGCTCTACCTCGGCGAGCCCTGCCATACCTGCCAGCGGCGGGATGTCTGCCCGGATCCGATCGCGTGAGGGACATGCTCTTCGCATCGGGGAGACCGGATCTCCCCACCGATCGAATTCAGGATCAGGCCTCCGTTCGCGGAGCCAGGAGTCCCCGACGGACCTCCCGAAGGTGCGCTCGCGATTTCGCCGGGGAAGCGAGGAGCCTCAATTTTACTTCGGACCATCGCCCGCTCCAGCCCACCTCCCCGTACTTTTCCATTTCTTCCCCTCCATTCGCGGTTACCCTTTCCCGTGCTTCAGATCGTCTTCAACGAGATCAGTGCGGCCGAAATCTCACAACTTGACACGCTCGAGCAGCTCGAGTTACTGGATGAGTTCAAGGTCTGCGAAGACGACTTGGCCCATCTCGAGGACGAGCGCTTCGGCAAGATCGAGCGGGAGGGGAAGATCCTCCACCGCTTTCGCTCCAAGGACTGGCGCTTCTATTTCGAGGTGGTCGACGGCCATGTGGTGGTGCACCGGATCCTGCACAAGAACACCTTCCAGGACTTCCTCTTCCGCTCAAAGCTTCCCTTCAGCGGCGAAGACGAAGAACTGGCGCAGTCGAAACAGTTCTGGCGGCTTATCGATGAGGGCCGCAACGCCAAGTCGGTGAAGTGAATGCAAAAAAGCCCCGGGCGATCCGGCCCAGGGCTTGTGACTACTGAGATCTTCGAGGATGAGCCTTAGTTCTTCTTTTCGTCCTTCTTGTCCGCGGGCTTCTTGTCGGCAGGCTCTTTGTCCGCGGGCTCTTTGTCAGAAGGCTTCTTGGCGTCATCGTCCTTCTTGGCCTTGGGTGCGTCCTTCTTGTCGTCCGCCTTTTTCTTCGGCTTGGGCTTCGGCTTGTTGGTCTCCCGGTACTTCAGGAACACGGCATGCTCAGCGGGCAGGGCCTGTCCCCCCCCGAGCGCCTTCTTCCAAAGATCGCAGAGCGCGACCCCTTCCTGAAGGAGGTAGTAGCCCGAGGAGTTGACGTCTTCGTCTTCCGTGCCCCACAAGGCGATCGCCAGCTTCACTTCGTCGTGGTCCTTGATGATGCGGAGGCAGGCCAAGGCGGCCTGCTTGGTGATCGCTTCGGATGCGGTGTAGTCGGCGGTGAATGCCCCGTTGAAGGCGATGAGGGCATCCGTGGGACGACCGAGCCCCTCCAGGGCGAGACCATGGCAGTACTTGAGCTGCGCAAGGTGCTCTGAGATCCATTTCTTCTCGGCGAGCATCTTGGTGGCGAGACTGTCGAGGCGCGGCCAACTCTTCGTGCGCACGGCGTCCCATACCTGGTAAACTTCCAACTGGTTGCGATGGTGCTCGCGCACCAGCGATCCAAACTGGTAGGCATCGAGGAGATCCTTCAGGGCCTCGAGATCAAACAGCTTCCGGCACGATTCCAACTCGTAGTAGCCGGCGAGGGTTCCGTAGTTCCCCGGGAGATCATCGACCGCTTTGAACGCAGCCCTGCAAAGAGCGTATTTCTCGCGGGCGCCCTGGTAGTCACGGCTCTCATAGAGCTCGGTGGCCTCCTTGAAGATGGGCGGTTCGAAGAAGTAGATCGAGTTGATCGAGGCGCGGGACATGCGGGTCCGGTTCAATCCCTGCGGGGTGGTCTTGTACTCGATGTTCAAGGCACTCGCCGCAGTGATCCAAACCGGCATGATGTCGTCCTGCCCGCTCACCTTGTCCGTGTAGACGAGGAGGGCATGGGCATCAGCCGCGGTCAGCCTGGTGAGGGTGACCGCCAGTATCAGGGTGGCTAAGAAAAGTTTCTTCATGAGTAGAGGATGGTTGGGTGTTGGTCTCGTCCGAATCAGGCGTCTTCGTCCTCTTCCACGATTTTCTCCACCGAACTGTGGTCTTCGTACTGTTGCACAAGTTTTCCAACCGCGTCCCAGAGCTTCTTCTCGGCGTCCTCCATCTGGTGATACAATCGCTTGGTCGACTTTGAATACTTGTATCCAACCTCGTAGGCCATCTGCGGATCATTGCCATTTTTGCGGGCCCAGGTGAGTTCCATGATTCGGGTCACCGCAGGAGCGGAAACTGCGATCTGGCCGGTGAACGCCCCCATCGTCTTGCTGTAGGACGCGATGGCATCCTCCCGCATTCCCTGCTTGTCGTAGGACTGCGACAGGAGGAGTGAGACAAATCCGGCGTAGTGGCGGTAGCCCTCGGTTGTGAGGTACTGCTTCGCCCGGGTGGTGACATCCTTCCAATCGCCTTTCTCAGCAAAGATGGTGACGATTCGGTAGAGGCCGCGTTCCTTCTGCTTCCT
Organism: Roseibacillus sp.; assembly: GCA_046581525.1. Taxonomy (GTDB): domain Bacteria; phylum Verrucomicrobiota; class Verrucomicrobiia; order Verrucomicrobiales; family Akkermansiaceae; genus Roseibacillus_B. Next base: position 5,763 of record JAYGGC010000121.1, read on the forward strand.
CTGCGGAGCGTTCTTAATGACGTGCTCGAGACTATCGATGGCTTTCTGCTTGTCAGCCAAGCTGGCACCACCACCGAGAATGTCGGCGATGCCGAAGTGCGCATTGAAGCGATAGGACAGGTCTTCGCGTTTCACCACTTCCTCATAGTAGGGAAGCGCATTGCGAGGTGTGCCCGTCCTTTCGCGCAGGTAGTCACCGAGGCGAACCAGCACGTAGTTGGTGAGCTGCGCCGGCTGGAACTCCGTTTTCAAGTCGTCGAAGAGGACTTTGATCATGGAATTGGCGAGGCGCTTCTCATTGGGATCCTTATCCTTGTTGGCCTTCTTGGCCTTCTCCTCGAAGACCGTGATGAGCGCGATCCGCAGGAGGGCCTGCGCTTCGCGGTTCTGCGAGTTGATGCCCGGGAAGTTGTAGTAGTGCTCCTTGAGCTCCTTCTCAGAGTGCTGCTTCAGGTAGGCACGGGTGTAGGAGTTGATCGCTTCTTCCAGACCGAAGGCACCCTGCACGGTAGCGAGTTCGGAGATGACACCCTGCAAGCGCTCAAGGGCTTCCTCGGCCCGGCCCACCACGGTGAGGGGATGCACCCCGGCCACCGCAACCTGGGCCTTGTAAGGGGAATCCGATCCATGCTCCTGCCAGAACTCGTCATAGTGGGGCACCGCATCCTTCACCCGCGGGTTCTCCTTTCGGTCGCGTTTTTCAGAACCAAGGAGGCCCACCAGGTAAAAGAGGGACTCCCCTGACACCACGCGATTCTCACGGCGCTTGGAGAGTTCCAGGGCCATCTTGTAATACTTCTCCGCCGGATCCCACTCACCCTGGGTCTGCAGGACATTTCCCTTCAGATTGTAGGCCATGTCCATGATATCGGTGTTGGGGAACTCGCTCTCGATGCGATTGAGCTTCACGAGGGAAGGATCGAGCTCGTCTTCCGCGAAGTGGCAATTGGCCCGGTCGTAGAGAGCGAAGGGAAGGTAGATGTTCTCGCGCGGATCGGGAAAATTGGAGAGGAACTCGTCGAGCAGTTCGGCGGCCGCGGTCCAGTATTGCAGGCGCGAGAGGTTCGAAGCCTGAAAGTAGAGCGACGCCATGCGGAATTGGCTCTTCTCATAGAGCTCCACATGCTCATCGAGGTACTTGCGCGCCTCGTCGTACTTCCCGGTGTAGTAGTAGCTGCCCCCCAGGACATGCAGGCAAATGTCGTGCTGCTTGGAAGGCGATCCCAGCTTGGGAAGCATGATGAGCGCGACCTCGATGCACTTCTCATACTCGCCTTCCATGAACAGGCTGGTGAGCATCATGCTGCGGACCGACTCTTCGTGTTTGCTCCCCGGGAAGGTCTTCAGGAAGAGGCTGCCATACTTCTCGGTAACGAGAACTTCACCGATGATGGCGGAAGTGCGCACCAGGTTGTAGAGGTACTCCTCGCGCTTTTTCGCCTTGTTGAAGTAAAGCTCGAGCTGCTCGTAGGCAGCGAAGGCTCCACGCACGTTCTTGTTGTTCTCGTGAATGTAGGCGGTGGCTGCGGTGGCGATCACTTCGTGGGGATCGCCCGAGCGGAGTTGCTTCTTCAGCTCTTCAAGATCGGCATCGAGCACTTCCTTGTGGATCTGGCGGTTGCTTCGCGGCGGATCTGCGAAGCGCCGGTCGATGCTCCCGATCTGCAGGAGGCGGGCCTTGATGTCATCAATGGCAGCCTGGGTGCTCGGGACGAGAGCATAGAGTTCGAACGCGGAGCGATCCATTTCGGCGGCCAGGGCGTCGGCGGCCAGCTTCATGAAGACCGGCGCAAACTGGTGCATCTGGAAGGGCTCCAGCTTGATGTCGGAGCGGTTCTTGTTGAGGAAGTCGATGAGGGCCTGCTCGTTCGTCTTCTCGATCACAGCCTCCACCAGGGCCTGGAAGCCGACCATGATCCCTGCATCGGGGGTCGGGAATTTCTCCTTGTTCGTGATGGCGGTTTCGAGGTTCTCGATGCCGGCGGGAATCTGGGTGAGCTTGAAGTGCGCCATCGACATGTTGATGTAAAAGGCACCCCGCTGGTAGTCGTCGCGCTTGGGGTCGCGCTCCTGCAGGAACTTCTTGTATTGGCGAATGGCAGTTTCCCACTCCTGCGCGCCGATCGCGGCGTCACCCCACTTGAGGAGCGACTTCTTGTGATAGAAGTTGAAGCTCCCCTGGACCGCCGGATCCAGACCTGCTCCGCCGGCGTTCTTGTTCGGGTACTTGGTGTAGCACTTCTTGAACGACTCCATGGCGGCTTCCCACTTCTTGAGCTTCAGCTCGCAGAAGCCCTTGTGGTACCAGAACCAGCCGAACTTTGGTCCGAAGAGTTGCATGCCCCGTCCATCGAACTGGGCGACCGCCTTGGAGAGAATCTGATGGGCTTCGGCCCACTTGTCCGCCCTCATGGCGGTGAGCGAGTTGGCCCAGGCGACATCAATGCCCTGCGCGGAAAGCTTCGGGACGCTGACCAATGCAAAGAGGGCGAGAACGCCGCAGAGGATTCGTTTCTTGGTGGAATTCATCATGGCGATTGGGATTGGAAGTTTGAGTTTAGCTTCTCTCAAAAAATGAGACACCCGGCAAGAATGCCAACGCACCTGCCGGGTATTTTCTTAGGTTGGAGCATCGGAAACCTACTCCTCGTCCAGAAGATCGGTAAAGGTGACTGTAGTAATCTTGTACTTGGCAAGCAAGTTGAGCACATCCATCACCCGCTGGTGCATGGCCCTGCCCTCGACGTAAATCTGCACCAAGGGCTGGTCGTCACCGAGTCGCGCTGAGGCAGCGTAGGTGTCGAGTCGGGTGTCGAGCATGGGAAGACTGCGGTTGGGTCCGCCCACATCCCGGTCGAGAAGCTCCTGCGCTGCGCCCACATTGGCATAAATATGTCCCTCCTCGTTGACCTTGATGAAGAAGGGCTGGATATCCGGTTGGGTATCGGTTGGCGCAGCCGAGGGAAGCGCCATGGTGGTGTCCCGCTCCTTCTGCTTGATGGTGGTGGTCACAATGAAGTAGAGCAGGAGGAGGAAGACGATGTCGATCAACGGGGAGATGCTCAGCTCCGGCTCGTCATCCTCTGGTGCTTCTGCGCGGATATGTCGTGCCATGGTTTCGTAGGGATTGGGGTTATTTGTTGCGCGTCCAGAGGCTGACGAAGATCACTTCATTTACCCCGGCCGTCGCGGCGGCCCGGATGGCGCGGCGCACATAAGTGAAATGGACATCTTCATCCGCCCGCAGGTGGAGCCGGGGTTTCTGTCCCCGGTCATCCCACATCTCCTTCTGCTTCTTGATCCAGTCCACCATGTCAGCGTCATCCTTGAAGATATCCTTGCCGCTCGCCTGACGAAAACGGCCATCGGCCGCGTCCTCGTCGTTGTAGACGTTGATGACAATCCGCCCGAGTTTATCGCTCTGCTTGGTGGAGTACTTCGCGATCGGCACCATGATCTTCTTGTCCATCTCCACGATGATCAAGGTGGCGTTCACGAGGAAGAAGATGAGGAGCAAGAAAACCATGTCGATCATGGGCGACATGTCGACTTTCAAATCATCTCCATCTCCGGACTGGACGCTTCGGAGTTTCTTTGATGCCATCTCTGCTGGAAGGTTCGGTTTGAGAGGAGCTTGCTCCCCGGGAATGGGGAGCATTCCCCAATCCGCTTAGACGGCGATTCCTTCCGGAATCTTGGCGAGATATGCGTCCTGGTTGACGGTCTGGATCGAGGCGTTGATCAACTCCTCGACAATGTGGTGCGAGTCAGCCACCAGGTTGTTGAGCCGGTTCTTGAAGAAGAAGTAGGCAACCAGGGACGGAATGGCGGTGAGGAGTCCCCAGAAGGTGGTGAGCAGGGCGATCTGAATGTCACCCGCCAAGGCAGCCGGATCAGCTGAACCGGTCGTGCTCAAGCTTGAGAACGCGCCAACCATCCCGTAAACCGTACCGAACAGTCCGAGCATGGGCGCAGCCTGCGCAATCAGTGCGATGTAGTTGATCCACACCATGTTCTTGCGACTCTCGTTGATCGTGAAATCAGCGATGGCATCTTCGACGGCGTCACGACCGAGGTCTTCAGGTTTGGTGGCATCAATGTTGGGAAGGGAGTAGGCGAGCATGCGGCCGAGATAACTCGGGTGCGACGCGGAGAGCTCGATCGCGGAGCGCACACGGCAGTTCAGCATGTGATCGAGCAGGGCGGCCTTGAGATCGTCAGGGCAGAACTTCGGCTTGGTCAGGTTGATGAAGTTGAAGACCGAGAGGGCGAGCAGGGCGACGATGGTAAGTCCGATGAGGATCATCGGCCAGCCACCATCAAGGACCCATTTCTGGAGGGCGTTTTTATCAGCGGATGCCTTCTCCTCCGCTTGGGCCAGCAAGGCTGGCGCCGAGAGGAAGAGGGTAGTGAGGACGAGCGAACAAACGCGGAGCAGACGTTTCGTTGGTGTGTGTATCATGGTTGATTCCTGATTCGTTGCGCGGTGCAATTGGAACAATTGAAGGGGCGGAGATTCTGTAAAGTGATGTGGATGAGTAAAGGATGCTTTTAAAAAAAATTACCTTGCTTCGCCTAACCGTTTTCCCCTTGGGAGGCTGAACGGATAGGACTTCCTCAGCTTAGATCTTTTGCCTGCCGCAGCCGGGTTACCCCTTTTTGGTATTCACCGGGCGTTTGCGATCCGGAAAGAGCGTTCGACAAATCTCGCACACGGTCCCGTCACAGCCTCGGGCGGAACAGTACTCGCGCCCATAAAAGATCATGCGGAGGTGCAATTTATTCCAGCTCTCCTCGCAAAAGACTCTCTTCAACGCCGATTCGG
>JAYGGC010000139.1:0-3051 GCA_046581525.1 Roseibacillus sp.
CGTGTGCTCTTCCGATCTGTGTGACCAACCCCTTCCGCGCAACCGCCTCGGCAAATCGGTCGTCATGGATTTGCCGCTGGGGGAAGGGAGGATCGTTTGGATCGTTTATCCCACCGTGCAGGGGTTCTGTAGGAATTGTCGATTGATCTGGTCCCCTTCAACTGGGCCATTGAGAAGGTTAGGTTCTGGGGGTAACCCAGAACCAGAAATGAAGAAAAAGAGACACACGACGGAGGAGATCATCCGGGTCCTTCGCAAAGCGGATGAAGGTCAAACTGTGGAGGAAGTCTGCCGGGAAGTGAACATCAGCGAGCAGACCTTCTACCGATGGAGGAGGAAGTACGGGCGCATGGAGATGGCTGACGCGAAACGCTTCAAGGAGCTCGAGATCGAGAACGTGGAGCTCAAGAAGATGCTGGCGGACGAGATGCTGAAAAATCGAGTCCTCGACGAGACGCTGAAAAAAAAGTGGTGAGCGCCTCCGCGAAGCGGCAGGCGGTGAAGGGTGTGGTGGAGGACGGGGTTTGCTCGGAGCGCCAAGCGTGCCGCTACCTCGGGGTGCACCGCTCCAGTTGCCGATACCGCGCGCAGGAGGCGCTGGAACAGACGAAAACGCTGGTAAAGCGCATCGTGTGGCTGAGCCGAAAGTATCCGCGCTACGGCTACCGGCGGATCCGAGCCCTGTTGATGCGGGAAGGATGGAAAGCGGGACGAAAGTTTGTGCAGCGCATCCGGAGGCTGGAAGGCCTTGGAATCAAGGGGCGTGGTCCTCGGCGGCGCCGCCGGGGCCATTCCACGGGCTCGCCCACCCGAGCGGGATTGCTTAACGAGGTGTGGAGCTGGGATTTCGTGCATGACCGTACCGACAACGGAGGGAGCTTGAAGATGCTGACCTTGATCGACGAATTCAGCCGGCAATGCCTCAAGATCGAAGTGGGTCGCAAGCTCAAGAGCAAGGACGTGCTCGACGCCCTGGCGGAGGCCATGGCCGAGCGGGGCGTGCCTCACCACATCCGTAGCGACAACGGTCCCGAGTTCATTGCCCGGGACGTTCAGGACTGGCTCGCGGAGATGGGTATCTGCACCATCTATATCGATCCGGGCAGTCCGTGGCAAAACGGCCATGTCGAGAGCTTCCACAACCGCCTGCGCGACGAATGCCTCAATCAGGAGATCTTTCTGAGCGTGACCGAGGCACGCGTCGTGATCGAGGAATGGCGACGCTTTTACAACCGGGTCCACCCTCACAGCGGATTGGGCTTCCAAAGCCCCGACGGCTTTGCCAGAACCATGGCGCAACTAAAACCAGTCCCCGGAACCTAACATTCAAATTGGCCCAGAAAGGGTGTCCCGATCAACGGGCCGGAACCGGAGCGGAGTGGAGATAGCCGGCCGAAGGCTGCCCGAAGGGCGAGCGTAGCGAGGCAATTCGTCGCCAATCTCATGAGGGACTGGTTGGAGAAAGAGGGAATCAAGACCCTCTACATCGATCCGGGCAGCCCCTGGCAGAATGGTTACGTGGAAACGAGCGGAGCGAGATAGACAGGAGCCGAAGGCGACGTGCTCCGAAGGAGTGCGACCGGAGGAGAGCATCAAAGCTTCCACGACAAGTTCCGCCGGGAATGCCTCGGACGGGAGATCTTCTACACGCTGAGCGAAAGCCGAGTAGTGATCGCAGACTGGCGCCGGAAGTTCAATGAAGTTCGCCCGCCCCCGGCCCTGTGAGGGAGACCACTTCACATGAACCCGAGGATATCAATCTGAGTCTCATCTAGTTTTCTTCCAGAGCCCATCAAGATAACCAGACATCATTAAATTCAGAGATAACTTCATCTCCGATCTGGAGTTGACTCATATCATTCTCCCACAATGATGCTGCTTAGAGATCACAATCTAAGAGGATTCTGATCGCCTCAAGGAGGTAGAGACAACATGGGACGCAGGAAGGGGCGTGCAGGGAGCGAAGCTGGGGGCCTCGAGGTCTCTCTCCGCCCTATTCCGCCTCACACACACGCCCTCACAATCCTACCGAGCGCCCTCTGGCGCCGTGGAGGGGAGAACCTTTCGGATTTTCCTAACCGCAGGTTGGGAACTCCGCGACTCGTGGCTGGAGGTCTAAAATGGTGAGAGGCCGCATATCCAGCCACGAGTCTTCCCACCCCTCCCACAGGCAAACCGATTCCGCGACCCGGAATCCCGGCGATTCAGCCGGCAGAACCTCCCAGCAATGGTTGCACGAGTCCTTGCGGTCGTCTCGCAGGACCGGGCGGGGCCCAAGGGATTCTCCCCAAATCCTGGACCCTTCCCCAAGCAGTTGAAGCCCTAGATCTCGGACTTCAACTTCGCGTATTCCCTCTCAAAAGCAGCGAGTTCAGCCTCCACCTTGATCATCTGCTCATGCAGGTCCGCCATGCGACGAAACACTTCGATCGACGGCCTTGATCGATTTCCGCGAGTGGGCATTCCATCGCTTCGCAACCAGTTGCTGATGGTGAGGGGAGACACTCCGAAGCGTTGGGACGCAACCGCAATTCCACCACGACCTCGCTCAAGATTCACGCTCTCCACGAGTTCAAGAACGGCGCGCTTCTCCGCGATGGAGTAGCGGCGTCCCTTCGCCGCGTTCTTCTTCAGGTTGCGTTTGCTCATGGGATTCAAACATATTTGTGTCGCTATCTATTAGCCAATACTATTTTAGCTTCTTACTCACAGTGTGAAACTATCTGGAAATTCTACAGCGCTCAACTCGCTCGCGCCTCTTCCAGAACAAAACCCTGAAAATCTCTAGAAATATCGGGAAACCCCGCAGCTTCACCGATTACCGACTGCTTCTAGCCCCTGATAATCAAGGGGTAACACTTTGGTGCCCCAGCCTGTTGAATTAGCCACGATTTGGGGTCCGGATGTGGCCAATCCCAACCACCATCACTGCAAATGCGGCCGACTGCGTAGGGTCGGCCTCCCTGCGCAATCCAGATGATGGTGTGAACGCCCTGGCCCCGACCCCTCACAAGCCAAACGCCGCGCGCACTGCTTCCCGCTTCAGGCGGA